>DATJWL010000129.1:0-68565 GCA_035501215.1 Casimicrobiaceae bacterium | reverse complement strand
TTCTCGTCGTCGATGCCGAACAGCGGCTCGTCGGCGCGCTGCATCTGCACGATCTGTTTCGCGCCAAGGTCGTGTAGCACGCGATGGTCATGCCGGCCGATCTCATTGAGCGGGCGCGCCGCTTGCGGCTTCTGTCGTGCGATGTCGATGGCGTGCTTACCGACGGCAGGATCTACGTCGACGAGGACGGCCGGGAATTGAAGGCATACTCTTCGCTCGACGGCCTGGGCATGAAGATGCTCGAGCGTTCCGGCGTCACCGTGGCCTGGATCACCGGCAGCCGCTCGCCGGCAGTCGCAAAACGCGCGGCCAATCTCGGCATCGAGCACGTGATTCAGGGCGCCGAGGACAAATTCGGCGCATGGCAGCGGTTGCGCTCGACGCTTTCGCTGTTTCCCGAGCAGTGCGCCCACATCGGCGACGATCTGCCCGACCTGCCGATCATCGTTCGCTGCGGCTTCGGTGCGACAGTGCCGCATTCGCCGGAGCCGCTGCGCCGGCAGGCCCACTACGTGACACGCCTCGACGGCGGGCGCGGCGCGGTGCGCGAGGTGGCGGAGCTGATCCTCGCCGCGCGCGGCGCCCTCGACGCGATGCTGCGCGCCTACGACGTCGTCGAGAGAGCCTCGTGACCACGCGCCGGCAACGCTGGCTCGAGCGGCTCCTCGCCTGGTCGCCCGTTCTGCTCCTCGGTGCGCTCGCCGCGATGACTTACTGGCTCAACACGCAGGTGCGCCCCGCGGGCTCGCCCTCCGACGGATCGGGTCGTCACGATCCGGATCTCGTCGCCGACAACTTCAAGGCGGTCAATCTCGATCCCGAAGGGCACATCCGCGAGTCGCTGACCGCGAAGCGCGCGCAACACTATCCCGACGACGATGTCACCGCCTTCGAAGAACCCGCGATCGTCTTCACCGACCCCGGCAAGCCTCGCCTCGAAGTGACCGCGGATCGGGCGCGGCTCACCGGCGACCGCGAGCACGTCTATCTCGAAGGGCACGCCACGGTCGTGCGCGACGCGACCGGTGCCGACAAGAACGACGGGCCGATTACCGTGAAGAGCGAATACCTTGACGTCATGCCGAGGCAGGATCGGGTCGTGACGGACAAGTTCGTGACGATCACCGACCCGCGCGGGACGGTCAGCGCGACCGGACTGGAGCTGGACAACAAGGCGAAGACGGTGAAGTTCAAAGCCCGCCTCTCCGGACAACTGCAGCCGCAGCACCCGTCCCCATGACCAGCTGCGCCCGACGCCGCGCCCGCCTGCTCGTCGCTCTCGCCTGCGCGAGCGCTTGCGCGCCGGCGGCGCTCGCCGAGAAGGCGGACCGCGAAAAGCCGATCAACTACCAGGCCGACACGGGCGACGTGAACTACCAGACCAAGGTCGGCACGCTGATCGGCAACGTGATCATCACGCAGGGCACACTCACCATCCACGCCGACAAGGTGATCCTGCGGCAGAACCCGGACAACTCGCTTTCCGCGACCGCATTCGGCAATCCCATCACGTTTCGCGAGAAGCGCGACGGCGTGGACGAGTATTACGAAGGCGTCGCGCAGCGCGCCGAGTACGACGGACAGAAGCGCTTCCTCGAACTCTTCGACCGCGCGCTCCTGCGCAAGGGCACCGACGAGATCCGCAGCAACTACATCTCGTACAACGCCGAGACGGAGTTTTTCAAGGCGGAGGGCAGGCCCGACACGCGTCCGCCCGGCGCAGGCGAACCGCCGCTCGGCGCACGCGTGCGCGGCATCTTCCAGCCGCAGCCGAAGGAGGAGAAGGCGAAGGACGACAAGGCCAAGGGTGCGAAGGAGGAGAAGGCGAAGGACGAGAAATCGAAGGAAGAGAGGGGGAAGGGGGACAAGGCGCCCGCCGCGACCCCGGCGGCGGGTCCGCCGCTTCCCCTCAAGCAGGACAGCGCCATCGGCGCCGAGCCCGCCAAATGAGCGCCGCGCTCGCTTCAGACGCCATGAGCACGCTGTCGGTCGCCGCGCTCGAAAAACGCTACAAGTCGCGTACCGTCGTTCACGATGTGTCGCTCTCGGTGGCGAGCGGTGAAGTGATCGGGCTGCTCGGGCCGAACGGCGCCGGCAAGACGACCTGCTTCTACATGATCGTCGGGTTGGTCGCCGCCGACGGCGGCACGATCAAGCTCGACGGCGAGGATCTCACGCGCATGCCGATCCATGCGCGCGCGAGGCTCGGCTTGTCATATCTGCCGCAGGAAGCTTCGATCTTTCGCAAGCTCTCGGTGAGCCAGAACGTGCAGGCCATCCTCGAGCTGCAGGGGATCGACGCCGACGAGATGGCGAATCGGCTCGATGCGCTGCTCGAGGACCTCTCGATCTCGCATCTGCGCGATGCGCGCGCGCTCTCGCTCTCCGGCGGCGAGCGCCGCCGCGTGGAGATCGCGCGTGCTCTGGCCACCCGGCCCCGTTTCATCCTGCTCGACGAGCCCTTTGCCGGCATCGATCCGATCGCGGTACTCGACATCCAGAAGATCATCGGATTTCTCAAGGAACGCGGGATCGGCGTGGTGATCACCGACCATAACGTTCGCGAAACGCTCGGCATCTGCGACCGGGCGTACATCCTGAGCGAGGGCCGGGTGCTCGCCTCGGGGACGCCCGATGAAATTGTTTATAATGAGTCGGTCCGAAAGGTCTACCTCGGGGAGCACTTCCGGCTGTAGTTGTACGCTGCAACCACGGGACCATGAAGCCGACGCTCCAGCTCAAGCTTAGTCAGCATCTCACGCTGACTCCGCAATTGCAGCAGTCGATCCGGCTGCTGCAGCTGTCCACGCTCGAGCTCAACGCGGAAGTCGAGCGGCTGCTGCAGGAGAATCCCCTCCTCGAGAAGGCCGACGAGGAGGAAGCCGGGGCGCCGCCTCCCGAGCTGATCGCTTCGGTGATCCTGACGACCACGTCCACGCCCTCGAAGTCGGACGAACCACTCGATGGCGCAGCGCCCGAGGCCGCGGATATCATCGCCGGCGCGGACGGCGACTGGGGTCCCGCCTCCAGCGGCAACGACGACGACGACGACAATTTCCTGCCGCAGCAGGTCGCAACCAATTCGCTGCGCGATCATCTGAACGCCCAGCTCGCGCTCCTCAACCTGCCGCTGCGCGACCGGCAGATCGTGGGCGCGCTGATCGACGCGCTGGACGAGGACGGGTATCTCACGACCTCGCTCGAAGAGCTGCTCGAGCTGTTTCCCGAGGAGCTCGATGCCGACGAGCTGTCGATCGCGCTCAGGCATCTGCAGAACATGGAACCGGCGGGTGTGGGGGCACGCGACGCGGCAGAATGCCTCGCCCTGCAGTTGAAAGCCCTGCCGGAAGCCACCCCGTTCCGGGCCGAGGCGCTCAAGCTCGTGCAGCACCACCTGCCGCTGCTCGCCGCGCGCGATTTCGGCAAATTGAAGCGCCTGCTGCACACCGACGACGCGTGCCTGCGCTCGGTGCGCGGGCTGATCACGAGCCTCAATCCGCGTCCGGGCGCGGGCTTCTCCAAGACCGAAGCGAACTACGTCATCCCCGACGTGGTTGTGCGCAAGTTGCGGGGTCGCTGGGTCGCCGCGCTCAACGAGGCGGCCATGCCGAAGCTCAGGCTCAACCGCATCTACGCCGACATCCTGACCCGCAATCGCGAAGCGTCGAACCAGCAGCTCGCCGCGCAGCTGCAGGAAGCGAAATGGCTGATCCGCAACGTCCAGCAGCGCTTCGAGACGATCCTGCGCGTGTCGCAGGCGATCGTCGACCGGCAGCGGCACTTCTTCGAGCACGGCGAAGTGGCGATGCGGCCCATGGTGCTGCGCGAGATCGCCGAGATACTGAGCCTGCACGAGTCCACAATCTCGCGCGTCACCACCCAGAAATACATGCTCACCCCGCGCGGGACCTACGAGTTGAAGTATTTCTTCGGCAGCCATGTGGCCACGGACACCGGCGGCGCGGCATCCGCCACGGCGATCCGGGCGCTCATCAAGCAGCTTATCGGCGCCGAGGACCCGAAGGCTCCGCTGACCGACAGCCGGATCGCCGACCTCCTGAGCGATCAGGGCATTCTCGTCGCGCGACGGACGATCGCGAAGTACCGGGAGGCTCTGCAGATCCCGCCAGTCAACATGCGCAAGGCGATGTGAAGTCGATCGCGGGCGCAGCAACCGCAATGGAACCTCTGAACAAGTCCCACATGTGGGACTTGTTCAGAGGTTCCTAAGGAGGCCGGATGAATCTCAACCTGAGCGGTCATCATCTCGAAATCACGCCCGCGATCCGCGCTTACCTGCTCAACAAGCTGGTGCGCGTAACGCGCCATTTCGACCACGTCATCGACGTGAACGTCGTGCTTTCGGTCGACAAGCTCAAGCGGCAGATCACCGCCAACCTGCACATTCGCGGCAAGGACATCCACGCCGAGTGCGTGGAGGACGACATGTATGCGGCGATCGACGCGCTCGCCGACAAGCTGGACCGGCAGGTGCTCAAGCACAAGGAGAAGCGCAATGGGCGCCGTCACGAGGCGGTTCCTGCGCGCCGTCCGCGCCGCCGCGCGCTGAAGCAGACAAAGCGCACCGGATAGCGGAAGCGTATGATGCTGCGGCATCGCGCCGGAGCGCCGAGCTCCCGGGCGCTCTTCTCGCTGCCGCCATGAACCACATCGGCCAACTGCTTCCCGAAGCAAACATCCTGCTCGACCTCGAAGCGACGAGCAAGAAGCGGCTCTTTGAGCAGGTCGGCGCGCTCTTCGAGGAGCACGCGCAGATCGCGCGCGCCGTCGTGTTCGACAGCCTTTTCGCGCGTGAGAAGTTGGGCTCGACCGGCCTCGGGCAGGGGATCGCGCTTCCCCACGGGCGCATCAAGGGGCTCGAGCACGCGCTCGGCGCGTTCGTGCGCCCGCGCCAGCCGATACCGTTCGATGCGCCCGACGGCAAGCCGGTCACGCAGGTGTTCGTGCTTCTCGTTCCGGAGCAGGCTACCGAGGAGCACCTGCAGCTTCTCTCCGAGCTCGCGGAAATGTTCAGCGAGCGCTCGTTCCGCGACCGCTTGTCGACCGCGAAGGACACGGGAAGCCTGCATGAGCTCTTCGCGAACTGGAAGGCCGCTTCGTGAGCGAGGGCCACGCGATGCGGCAGGTCAGCATCGAAAAGCTCTTCGCCGAGAATCAGCAGCGGCTAGGGCTCACCTGGCTCGCGGGCCGGCGCGGCGGCAACAAGGTGCTCACGGGAGACACCGAGCTGAAGCCGACCATCGGGCAGGTCGGCCACATGAACTTCATCCACCCGTTCCGCGTGCAGATCATCGGCGCGGCGGAGGCGAGCTATTTGCGCGGGCTTCCCGAGGACGCGCTCAAGGCCTCGATCGGTCGGTTATTCACGACGGAGCTCGCCGCCATCATCGTCACCAACCGCGAAGAGGTGCCGGCGCACCTGCTCGACGAGTGCAACCGCCATCACATCGCGCTGCTGACCTCGCCGCAGCCCTCACCGCATCTGGTCGACGTGCTGCGGCTATATCTCTCGCGCGTGCTGGCGGAGTCCACGACGCTGCACGGTGTGTTCCTCGACGTGCTGGAAATGGGCGTGCTCATCACCGGCGCTTCCGCGATCGGCAAGAGCGAGCTCGCGCTGGAGCTCATCTCGCGCGGCAACGGACTGGTGGCCGACGACATCGTCGAGCTGTACCGCATTTCGCCCGATACGCTGGAAGGCCGCTGCCCCACCGTGCTGCGCGACTTTCTCGAGGTCCGCGGCATCGGCGTGCTCAATATCCGCACTATCTTCGGCGAAACGGCCGTGCGCCCGCGCAAGCTCCTGAAGCTGATGGTACACCTGGAGGACCACAGCACCGAGCAGTTCTCGGACCTCGACCGCTTGCAGGTGGACGCGACCTTTCAGGAAATTCTCGGCGTGCCGATTCGCAAGGTGACCATTCCCGTCGCCGCTGGGCGCAATCTCGCAGTGCTGGTCGAAGCGGCAGTGCGCAACTTCGTGCTTAACCAGCGCGGCATCGACAGCACCAAGGAGTTCATCGAGAGACAGCAGAAGCTGATGGAAGACGGCGGCTGAGAGGACGTCAAGAATGCTCGAAGCGGTTGCCGTGCGCTGCTGCATCGTCGGCGGCGGTCCCGCGGGGATGATGTTGGGACTGCTCCTCGCCCGTGCCGGCGTGGACGTGCTGGTGCTCGAGAAGCATGCGGACTTTTTCCGCGATTTCCGCGGCGATACGATCCATCCTTCGACGCTGGAAGTGATCCACGAGCTGGGCTTTCTGGGGGCGTTCCTGCGGCTCCCGCATCAGGAGGTGCGCGAGCTGGCGGGAGACATTTACGGCGCGCACGTCACGCTGGCGGACTTCACGCACCTCGACGCGCGCTGCCGTTTCATCGCGATGATGCCGCAGTGGGATTTCCTGAACTTCCTCGCGGGCGAAGCGCGGCGGTTTCCGCGTTTCGCGCTGCGCATGCAAGCAGAAGCGACCGATCTGATCGAGACCGCGGCAGGCGTGTGTGGCGTCAAGGCGCTCACGCCGGAGGGGCTCCTCGACGTGCATGCCGATCTCGTCGTGGGCGCCGATGGCCGGCATTCGACGATCCGCGAGCGCGCGGCGCTCGAGACGCAGACCCTGGGCGCACCGATCGACGTGCTGTGGTTTCGGCTGCCGCGCAAATCCGAAGATCCCGAGGCGACGGGGGGCTACGTCGAGCCCGGCTCGTTCTTCGTCATGATCAATCGCGAAAGCTACTGGCAATGCGGCTACGTGATTCGCAAGGGAGCGTTTGACGCCATCCGGCGCGAGGACATCGGCGCGTTCCGCGCGCGCATCGCGCGAGTCGCGCCTTTCACCGCTTCAGTCGTCGGCACGCTCGAAGACTGGGACGCCGTGAAGCTCCTCACCGTGCAGGTCGATCGCCTGCGTCAGTGGTTCAAGCCCGGGCTGCTCTGCATCGGTGACGCGGCGCACGCGATGTCGCCGGTCGGCGGCGTCGGCATCAATCTCGCGATTCAGGACGCGGTGGCCGCGGCCAACCTCCTCGCCGCGCCGCTGCGCAGGGGCCCCGCGCACCTCGCCGATCTGCGCGCGGTCCAGCAACGCCGCGAATGGCCGGTGCGCGTGACGCAGCGCGTGCAAGTCGCCGTGCAGGACCGCGTCATCGCCCGCGTCCTCGCAGACCAGGGAGATCGCGCTCCGACGCTCCCGCTCGTCGTGCGGCTCGTCAATCGCTTCGCGCGGCTCCGCCGCATCCCTGCCCGGCTGGTCGGCATCGGAGTGCGACCCGAGCACGTGGCGGCTCCGGGACGCTGATCGCTCGTGGATCTGCTGCTCATCGGTGGGGTCTCCGGCTCGGGCAAGAGCGTGGCGCTCACCGCGCTCGAAGACAGCGGCTACTACGCGGTGTCGAACCTGCCCCTCGCGCAGCTCGCCGGGCTGCTTGCGCATCTCAAGGCCGCGAAGCTCGATCGCGTCGCGGTCGTTCTCGACGTGAAAACCGGGCCCGGGTTGTCGGACCTGCCCGCGGCGATCGACGCGGCGCGCAGCGAGGGCTGGACGGTGCGCTTTGTCTATCTCGACGCCAAGACCGATACGCTGGTGAAGCGCTTCTCCGAGACGCGGCGCCGCCATCCATTCTCCGGCGAAGAGCGTACGCTCACCGAAGCGATCGAGTTCGAACGCGCACTCTTCGCCGACGCGCGTTCGCTCGGCTACACCTTCGATACGAGCGATCTCGCCGCCGCGGCGCTGCGCGCCTGGATCAAGGACTTCGTGAGCGTGGATCCGTCGAAGCTGACGCTGCTCTTCCAGTCCTTCGGCTACAAGCACGGGGTGCCGCTCGACGCCGACCTCGTGTTCGACGTGCGCTGTCTTCCGAATCCGCACTACGAGCCCGCGCTCGCGGCGCAAACCGGGCGCGACACCGCCGTCGTTGAGTACCTCGAGCGCCTGCCCGAAGTCGAGCGCATGTACCGCGACATCTATCACTTTGTCGCGAACTGGCTCCCCGATTACGCTTGCGACAATCGCAACTATCTCACGGTGGCGATCGGCTGCACCGGAGGGCGGCATCGCTCGGTGTATCTGTCCGAGCGGCTCGCGAAAGCGTTCGCGCCGCATTTCCAGGTGCTCGTACGACACCGCGAGCTGCCGTAGCGATCACCGCGGAAGCAACGGATGCTCGGCGGGCGTCCTCACCGCAAACGTCGACCTCCGGGTCCCGGCGCGGCTTCGGTCGTCAACACACGATCCGCCTCGCCGCGCCACCCGTCACGGTCGACGCGGCGCATCGGCGCCCGCGATGCCTCCGCCGCTTCCCCAGTGTCGGCAGCGCCCCGCGAAGCCGGATTACAATGTGCGCATGACTGCTCCGCCCACCATCACGCTCGCCTTCACCGGCGCTTCGGGCCTGCCCTACGGGCTGCGCCTGCTCGAATGTCTGCTCGCGAGCGAGTCGCAGGTCTTCCTCGTCTATTCGCCGGCGGCTCAGGTGGTGGCCCGGCACGAAACCGATCTCACGTTGCCGGCGCAGCCGCACGCCGCCGCGGCACTGCTTGCCGAGCGTTACCGCGCGCGGCCCGGGCAGCTCACGGTCTTCGGGCGCGAGGACTGGATGAGTCCGATCGCGTCGGGCTCGAATACCGCCGATGCGATGGCAATCTGTCCGTGCACGATGGGCACCGCGGGCGCGATCGCCGCGGGGCTCGCCGACAACCTGATCGAGCGCGCTGCGGACGTCATGCTCAAGGAGCGGCGGCCGCTGGTCCTCGTGCCACGCGAAACGCCGCTCTCCGCGATCCACCTTGAGAACCTGCTCAAGCTCGCGCGCGCTGGGGCGGTGATCCTTCCGCCGTCGCCGGGCTTCTACGGCCACCCCCAGGAGATCGGCGACCTGGTCGACTTCGTCGTCGCACGCGTTCTCGATCAGCTTAGCGTCGCGCACACCCTCGGTCCACGCTGGGGTGAAGCACGCGTCGCTCCACCCGCGACCGAGCGCACCTGAGCCGAAGCCCTCGACGATGCTTTCGTTCCTGCGCGGCGACGCGCCCCGAGAGCCCGGCCCGCTGCCGCTGTTTCCGTTGAAGACCGTGCTCTTCCCAGGCGGCGTGCTGCCGCTCAAGGTCTTCGAGCAGCGCTACATCGAGATGACCAAGGCTTGCCTGAAGGACGACCAGCCGTTCGGCGTATGCCTGCTCACGCAGGGCGAAGAAGTCGCGGGACCTGCGGGAGCGAAGAGCGTCACCGAGTTTGCGCCGATCGGAACGCGTGCGCGCATCACCAACTGGGACATGCCGCAGCTCGGCATCCTGCAACTGCGCACCGAGGGCGAGACGCGTTTTCAGGTGCAATCGCACACCGTCGCCGACGACGGACTCGTCATCGGACAGGTAACCGCGCTTGCGCCTGAGCCGACGCGCGCGCTATCCGAGATCTATCTTCCGCTGTCCAATCTCCTCGAATTGCTGATCACTCGCGTCGGGCGCGAGAACTTTCCGACCGAGCTTGCGCTGGGCGATGCATCCTGGGTGAGCTATCGGCTCGCCGAGCTGCTGCCGCTGCCGCTCAACATCAAACAGAGCATGCTCGAGATCAACGATTGCGACGTTCGGCTCAAGGTGCTCGCGCAATTCCTGAAGCAGCAGGGCCTCCTCTAGGGAACCTCCGAAATAGCCTCGGCAAACGGCCCGGTTATAATTCGCCGTTCGTCACAGAGTCACGCCATGGCCGGCCACAGCAAGTGGGCCAACATCAAGCACCGCAAGGCGGCGACCGACGCCAAGCGTGGCAAGATCTTCAGTCGGCTCATCCGCGAAATCACCGTCGCCGCGCGGCTCGGTGGCGGGGACGCATCGGCTAATCCGCGACTGCGGCTCGCGGTCGACAAGGCGACCGATAACAACATGCCCAAGGACACGATCGAGCGAGCGATCAGGCGTGGCGCCGGCGCGCTCGAGGGTGCCAACTATGAGGAAGTGCGTTACGAGGGCTACGGCATCAACGGCGCGGCGGTCATTGTCGACTGCATGACCGACAATCGCACGCGCACCGTGGCCGACGTCCGCCATGCCTTTTCCAAGCACGGCGGCAATCTCGGCACCGACGGCTCGGTCGTGTTCCTGTTCAAGCATTGCGGGCAGCTCGTCTTCGCGCCGGGGACGGACCAGGACCGGCTGCTCGAAGTCGCGCTCGACGCGGGAGCTGACGACGTGATCGACAACGACGACGGCTCGATCGAGGTCATCACCGGGCCGCAGGAGTTCGTCGCCGTGAAGGAGGCGCTCGTGAAAGCGGGATTCAAACCGGGGCTCGCGGAGTTGACGATGAAACCAACCACCGAGGTTCCGCTGGCCGGCGAGGATGCCGCAAGGATGCAGAAGCTACTCGACGCATTCGAGGCGCTCGACGACGTGCAGGAGGTCTACACGACCGCCGTCCTCGAGCCTGCGTAGGGCGCGGCGGCAAACGCAACGTGTCTCCCACGCGGCGGATACTGGGCATCGATCCCGGCTTGAGGGTCACCGGGTTCGGCGTCATCGCCAGCGACGGCGTGCGGCTGCGCTACGTCACGAGCGGCTGCATCCGCATGAACTCGGGCGACCTTCCGGACCGGCTGAAGGTGATCCTGCGCGATCTCGGCACGGTCATCGCCACCCACGCGCCGGCGGAGGTCGCCGTCGAGAAGGTGTTCGTCAACGTCAACCCGCACTCGACGTTGCTCCTCGGACAGGCGCGCGGAGCGGCGATCTCGGCAGCCGTGCTCGCCGAACTGCCGGTCGCAGAGTACACGGCGCTGCAGATCAAGCAGGCGGTGGTCGGACACGGCAAAGCGGCAAAGCAGCAGGTGCAGGAGATGGTGCGGCGGCTGCTCGCGCTGCCCGCCACGCCGTCAGCGGACGCCGCCGACGCACTCGCCTGCGCGATCTGCCATGCGCACGGCGAGGGCCTCAGCGAACTCGCGCGCGCGAAGCGCCGCCGCCGGCGGTAAGCGGCGTCGAAAAAGAGGCCAGGCTCGATTTGTCCGACCGATCAATTATCATGTTGGCGGTCGCGCCTCGAAATTGGCTTGACCCCCGCTGCTGCGATAAATCGAACCTTGCCCCATTTTCGCCCATGATCGGCCGGCTTTCCGGAACGCTCGTCGAAAAAAATCCGCCGCAAATCCTGCTCGACGTGCGGGGCGTGGCGTACGAAGTCGACGTGCCGATGAGCACTTTCTACAATCTACCCGGCGTCGGCGAGACGATTACACTGCTCACGCATCTGGTCGTGCGCGAGGACGCGCATCTTCTGTTCGGCTTCGCTTCCGAGAGCGAGCGCCGCGCGTTCCGTCAGCTCATCAAGATCAGCGGCATCGGTGCGCGCACCGCGCTTTCCGTGCTATCCGGTCTCTCCGTGGCGGAGCTGGCCCAGGCCGTCACCTTGCAAGAGCCCGGGCGGCTCACCAAGATTCCAGGAATCGGCAAGAAAACCGCCGAGCGGCTGTTGCTCGAGCTAAAGGACAAGCTTGGCGCGGAAGCCACCACTGCGGTCGGCGTGCATCGCGCCGCGCCGGTCGTCTCCGACGTGCTCAACGCGCTGCTCTCGCTCGGTTACAGCGACAAGGAAGCCGTCCACGCAGTGAAGCAGCTCCCCGAGGGCGTGGCGGTCGCCGACGGCATCAAGCAGGCACTCAAGGTGCTGGCCAAGGCATAATTGAATCGAACATGATCGAAACCGACCGCCTCGTCGCCGCTCCGTCGACACCGCAGGAGGAAGCCTTCGAGCGCACGCTGCGCCCGCGCGCTCTCGACGAGTACGTCGGACAGGAGAAGATCCGCAGCCAGCTTTCCATCTTCATCGAGGCTGCGGTCAAGCGCGAGGAATCACTCGATCACGTCCTGCTGTTCGGACCGCCCGGCTTGGGCAAGACGACGCTATCGCACATCATCGCGCACGAGCTGGGCGTCAACATGCGGCAGACTTCGGGCCCGGTGCTCGAGCGCGCCGGCGACCTCGCGGCGCTGCTCACGAACCTCGAGCCGCACGACGTGCTGTTCATCGACGAGATCCATCGGCTGTCGCCGGTGGTCGAGGAGATCCTCTACCCGGCGCTCGAGGACTTCAAGATCGACATCATGATCGGCGAGGGTCCGGCCGCGCGCTCGGTCAAGCTCGATCTGCCGCCTTTCACGCTGGTCGGCGCGACCACCCGGGCGGGCATGCTGACCAATCCGCTGCGCGACCGCTTCGGCATCGTGGCGCGGCTCGAGTTCTACAGTCCCGAGGAGCTCACCCGCATCGTCACGCGCTCGGCGAAGCTGCTCGAGATCGCGCTCGAAGCCGAAGGCGCGCTCGAAATCGCGCGGCGCTCGCGCGGGACGCCCCGGGTGGCGAACCGGCTGTTGCGCCGCGTGCGCGACTACGCGGAGGTGCGCGCCGCCGGCCGCATCACGCGCGAGGTCGCCGACGCGGCGCTCGCGGTGCTCGACGTCGATGCCTCCGGGCTCGACGTGATGGACCGCAAGCTCCTGCGCTGCGTCCTCGACAAGTTCGCCGGCGGACCGGTCGGCATCGACAACCTCTCGGCGGCGATCGGGGAGGAGCGCGACACGATCGAGGACGTGCTCGAGCCGTTCCTCATCCAGCAGGGCTTCCTGCAGCGCACGAACCGGGGACGGATCGCGACCGCGCTTTCGTACCGGCATTTCGGCCTCGCGCCGCCCGGTGCCGTGGGCGAGCTGTTCTCGAGCGAATGAGACGGGAGCCCCCGGCCTTCAAGCCTGTGACACAGTGGGGACACGTGTGCGTCGCTGGCCACAAACCGCCGCTGGCGCGGCGCAGGGCGCAGCGAATAGTCAAGCCTATTCGCAAGCCAGGCAACAATGCTAGCGGCGGGTTTGGCCGCAACCCAGAGGGCTGGCCGCGATTTGGGCTCACTCGCTTTGTCGCATGCCACTTGCTTGGGGCCTACCAAGCGGCGTGGCTTGCTTCGCGCGCCTGAGCCCAAATCGTGCCAGCGCATCACGCGTCCCACTGTGTCACAGGCTCTGACCCCTTTCGCTGGCCGGTGCGCGTTTACTACGAGGATACCGACGCCGGGGGAATCGTCTACTACGCCAATTATCTGAGGTTCCTCGAGCGGGCGCGCACCGAATGGCTGGCGCGCCTCGGCTTCACCCATGCCGAGTTAGCTCGCGAACATCATGTCGCCTTCGTGGTCCATCGTCTGGAAATCGAATACGTCCAGCCGGCGCGGCTGTACGACGCGCTCGAAGTCACGCTCGGGCTCGCGGTGCGCGGCCGCGGGCGTCTGATCATGGCGCAGGACGTGCTGCGTGAGGACGCCGTACTGGCGCGCGCGCAGGTGACGCTTGCCTGCCTCGACCCGGCGACCTGGCGGCCGGTCCGCATCCCGGCTGCGGTCGCCGCAAGAATGGAGAGCTACGCTTGAATCTGCAGTCCGACCTGAGCTTCGTCGCGATGATCACCCACGCCAGCGTCGTGGTGCAGTCGGTGATCGCGCTCCTCTTCGCCTTCTCGCTCTGGTCGTGGTGGCAGATCTTCCTGAAGCTCTTCAGCCTCCGGCGCGCGGCCCGCGACACCGATCGCTTCGAGGACGAGTTCTGGAAAGGCGGTGATCTAAACGAGCTCTTCCAGCGCGCGACCCAAGGACGAGGCGGGCCACTGGAGCGTATCTTCTCCGCCGGCTTTCGCGAGTACGCCAAGCACCGCCGCCAGGGGAGCACCGCAGCGGCGACGATGGACAGCACGCGGCGCGCGATGCGCGCCTCGTATCAGCGCGAGACCGATGCGCTCGAGGCCAATCTTCCGGGCCTCGCGACCGTCGGCTCCGTGTCTCCCTACATTGGGCTCTTCGGCACAGTGTGGGGCATCATGAACGCGTTCCGCGGCCTGAGCAGCGTCGGACAGGCCACCCTGGCACAGGTAGCACCGGGCATCGCCGAGGCGCTGATCGCGACCGCGATCGGTCTCTTCGCAGCGATTCCCGCCGTGATCGCGTACAACCGCTACACCCACGACGTCGATCGTCTCGCGACCCGCTTCGAGAGCTTCATCGAGGAGTTCTCGAACATCCTCCAGCGGCAGGGCTAGAAGAGATTCCGCGTGCGCCACCGCAAGTCCATCAACCAGATCAACGTCGTGCCCTATATCGACGTGATGCTGGTGCTGCTGGTGATCTTCATGGTCACCGCGCCGCTTATCAACCCGGGCGTGATCGAGCTGCCGAGCGTCGGGAGCAAGCTCGCCATACCGGTGTCGCCGCTCGAGGTCTCGCTGAGGACCGACCAGTCCCTCTGGCTGCGGGAGGGATCGAGCCCGCCCCAGCGCGTGTCGCGCGTCGAGCTGGTCGCGCGGATACGGGACCGCCAGGCGCGCAATCACGACCAGGCCGTCGTCATCGCGGCCGATCGCGCGGTGCGCTACGAGGATGTGATCGGCGTGCTCGACATCCTTCAGCGCAGCGGCGTGCAGAAGGTGGGACTGCTGTTGCGCCCGCAGCAGGCGCAGGCGAATTAGGGCCTGTTAGCGCTATGGACACAAACAGGCCCTAACGCGCGATGCGGCGTCAGGCGGATTCGGGCCGTTCGGCAGCCAAGTGGATCGCCGGGTTCCTTGCGATCGCGGTGAACCTCGGCTTCGTCCTGTTCCTCATCTTCCACGTCACCTGGCGCAACCCGCCGCAGGAGAGCGTCGCGGTCGAGCTTTACGCGCCCTCGCCCCCGATCGAGAAGGTCGAAGCGCCGAAGACGCAGCCCGAGCTGCCGCCCGAGCCGGCGCCGAAAGTGGAACCGCCCAAGGTCGCACCTCCCAAAGTCGAACCGCCCAAGCCGCCACCCAAGGTCGAGCCGCCACCGCCGCCGAAGCCCGACATCACGCTCAAGGAAAAGCAAGCGAAGGCCGAGCGCGAGCGCAAGGAGCGCGAGAAACTGGAGGCCGAAAAGCGCGAGGCGGAACGCAAGCAGCAGGAAAAGCGGCTCGCCGAGATCCGCGAACGTCAGACGCGCGAGGCGGAAGCGCTCCGTGCGCAGGCGGAGCGCGAGCGCCAGATCCAGCAGCAGATCGCGCTCAACGCGGCGCGCACCAAGGCGGACGCGGATTACATTCGCCGCATCCAGTCGAAGATTCGAGGCAACGTGGTGTTGCCCCCGGACATGCCCGGTAATCCGGAGGCGGTGTTCGGCGTCGTGCAGCTTCCGACCGGGGAGATCATCGACGTGCAGCTGGAAAAATCGAGCGGCGTGCGCGCCTACGACGAAGCGGTGCAGCGCGCGATCCTCAAGTCCTCACCGCTGCCACGTCCCGACAACCCGGACCTCTTTCGCCGCAACCTGACGCTGAAGTTCCGCCCGCTCGACTGACAAAATGAGCACACCGAAGCAGCCGGGCCGCGCAGTAGCCGTGAATCAGCCTTCGCGGGCGCGCTTCTCGGCGATCTGGATCGTCGCCCAGCTCCAGTCCGGCCGCTGCTCGACCAGATAGCGTAACGCCACGGTGTAGATCGAGTTGGCGGTCGTAAGAATGACATTGCGCCCTTCGGCGTACTCCGAGGTCGGAATGATCAGCGTCTTGACCGCGAGCGGCTTGTCGGGACGCGACGGCGGCGGCAGGTACAGACCCTCGAAGCGGTCTCCCATTGTTGAAAGGTCGAGCCCGTCGACCACGTAACCCATGTCTTCGCTCGGGCGGCGCTTCGCGGCAAGCGTCACCGACACCATGCGCTCGGCAATGATGTTGACCCCTGCCTCGACCTCCTCGATGGAAACTTTGTTCAGCCGCCGGACCACGCCGAGCAACCAGCCGTCGACATCCGATTGGCGCACCGCGACCAGCGCGCCCAGCGAAAGACTCTGACCGATGCCACCGGTCGCCGCGATGCGCAGTCCCGCGACGCTGCGATCCTTCACTTCCCACATCGGGTCGGTCCACGAGGACAGGCTCGCCGCCAGCGAGTCGTCCTCCACGAGCGGCTTGCGCTTGGCTCGTGGCGCCCCGGCGACCGGGAAGACTTCGATCTGCTCGGTGCCTGAGCTCGCCTCGGGAGCGTTGTCCTCGCTCGCCTTCGATGTGAGATCCTGACAGATGCGGGCGAGCCCGATCCGCACGCGTGCCGACACGGCGACCGAAGTGCGAGGGTCGCGCCGCAGATCGGACAGCGTCGATGGAGAGACCGCCGGGTGAATCTTGCGCAGCACGCCCAAACGCTGCCGGTTGATCGCCGCGACGGGGCCCTGATCGGTTGCTTCGGCGTCGTGCAGTGCTGCAACAGCGCGTTCCAACGCTTCGGAGAGAGGCGTCGTGTCAACGTAGCGTAGCATCGACCCGCGGTCGTTGCCGTTGCGGCGGATGAGCCCCGCACGACCCGCGAGATCGACGAAGAAGCCTTCCAGCGATTTCGGGATCGGATCGAGCGTCAGGCGACGGCTCCAGCCGCGAAGCTGCGAGCTGGCCCAGTCGATTTCGGCCGGCGCGAGGTTGCCGGTATTGAGCTGATGCACGAGCAGCACGTAGAGGTACTCCTGCTCGACCGACCACGGCTGTGCGCCCGTACCCGCCGCAGGCAGGGCCACCGTTTCACGTTCGCACGTGAGCTCGCAAGCGCGCAGATAGATCTGATGCAACTCCGTCCACTTCCCCGGAATCCAGCGCTCGTACTTGAAGACCCGGAGCTTCGCGTCCGTTCCGTGAAAATGCACCAGGCGGACGAAGAGCAAGGGCAGCACCGACTTCCAGCGCGTGTTGGCGCTCTGCCGCAGCGCATCCTCGAGCGCGGCCTGATACGCCAGCGTGAACGCCTGGCTCATCTCCCACAACGACTGCCAGATACGGTCGGCGAGCTTGGGCGAGCCTTCGGCATTCTCGATGTACTGCTTGATGAGCTGGCGGCGATCGGCGCCGAGCGCTGCATCGACGAACTCGATCGCCCCGATGCGCCCCAGGTCGAGCGCGGGCTGCGTCTTGCGCATCACCTCGAGAGCCCGGATGACGCTCTGTTGCCGTCCAATCACATCGAGCGCGGGCAGCGCGCGAAGCCACGCTGCCGCGGTCTTCGCGTTTTGCAGCGCATCGCTGGCATCTTTTGCCTGGGGCGTGAGGAATCCGAGCATCGACTTCATGAATACACCTGATGCACGTCTGGGGGACGCGCTCCCGCTACCGTCAGCCATTCTCGCCACCCCACGCGGGGGTGCAACGGCCAGCCGTGGCGGAACTGCAGTTTATAGCCCATAATCGGTCATGACGCAAAAGCGCGCCGCCGTAGCTTAAATTAAGACAGTGTCCTTGCGCTCTGGCCGACGTCTGCGTCCTCCTTTTGTTCTCGACATCTTTCCCATGGCGCCCGAAACACTCCTGAAGATTTGCCGTACGCTGGCGTCCGCCGTGACGGCAGGTTTCATTTTTCCCTCGGCAATCGCTTTCGCGCAGGCTCCGGCCAACGCGCCCAACCCACAGCCAAGCAAGATGGATGCCACCATTACCTCACTGCAGAAAATCGATACGACCGTCGGCGAAGGCGCGGAAGCGGTCAAGGGAAAAACCGCAGTTGTTCACTACACGGGGTGGCTTTACGACCCGTATGCTGCCGACAAAAAGGGCAAGAAATTCGACTCCTCGCTCGATCGCAAGTCGCCTTTCAGTTTCCCGCTCGGCGGCGGTCGCGTGATCGCGGGCTGGGACGAGGGTGTGGTCGGGATGCGCGTCGGCGGCCGCCGCACGCTTATCATTCCGGCGTACATGGGCTACGGCAGCCGTGGCGCGGGCGGCGTGATCCCGCCCGATGCGACGCTCCTCTTCGAGATCGAGCTCCTCGAAGTCAAGGGTTAACCGGGTCACGCCGAGTTATTGCGTTGCGCTGCGCGCGACGCGATAACTACCAATAGGTCTCGACGGTGAAATGCCCCGGCTCGCGCCGGCGATGCCGTCGCATGCCGCGTTGCTCGAGCACGACCTGCGTGTCGCGCACCATGTCGGGGTTCCCGCATAGCATCGCGTGGGCATTTTCCGCCGTCAGGGGCAGGCCCGTCCACGCCTCGAGGCGGCCGTCCATGATCGCCTCGGGAATGCGGCCTGGCAGCGCTCCGCGCTGGGTTTCGCGGCTCACGAACGGCGCGAAGCTGAAGCGTCCCGGCCGCGCATGCGCAACGCTCGCGATGACTTCTCCATACGAAAGGTCCGCGCCGTAGCGCACGGCGTGGACGAGGACGACGCGCTCGAATCTCTCCCACGGCTCATCGGTGCGCAGGATCGACAGGAACGGTCCGAGGCCGGTGCCGGTCGAGAGACACCACAGCGTGGCCGCTTCCGGAAGCTCGCCTACGCAGAAAAACCCGTTCGCACGATCGAGCAACCATACCGGATCGTTCCCCTGAAGCGCGGCGAGCCGGGGAGAGAGAGGCCCCGCCGGCAGCACGTTGAAATAGAACTCGTGCGGGCCATGATCGGGCGGGTTGACGAAGGAATACGGGCGGCCGAGCATCGGTTCCTTCGAACCTGGCGGCGCGGGCAGCGCGAGGCGGGCAAACTGACCTGCGACGAAGCTCACTTCGGGGGCCGCGATGCGCAGCGTAACGAGGCGCTCGGTCCAAAGCCGCTTGTCGACCACTCTGCCTTCGATCCACTTGCTCATGCGCTGCGAGACGTGTTGCTAAAATTGCGATTATGCCAGCGGCGAGCAACGCGATTTTCGCCGTGGGCGACCGGGTTCATCTGCGGCGCCCGCGCTTTTCCGACAGCGCGAGCTTCGTCGCGGCGGTCCGCGCTAGCCGGTCGCTGCACGCCGACTGGGTCCAGGCGCCGAAATCCGCCACGCGTTTTGCGGCCTATGTGCGACGCTTCGCGGGTCCGAAATCGAAGGCGCTCGCGTCGGCGACCCACGTGGGCTTGCTCGTTTGCCGGATCGAGGACGATGCGCCGGTCGGCGTGTTCAACCTGAGCGAGATCGTGCACGGCGCATTCTGGAGCGCCTATCTCGGCTACTACGCGCTTGCGCCGCATGCCGGGCGCGGTTACATGGCCGAGGGATTGGCACTGACGCTGCGCATCGCGTTCCGGAAGCTCAAGCTGCATCGAATCGAGGTCAACGTTCAGCCGGGCAATCGGCGCTCGCTCTCGCTCGTGCGCGCCGCCGGCTTTACCCGCGAGGGTTTCTCGCGCCGCTACGTGAAGATTGCGGGGCGCTGGCGCGACCACGAGCGCTGGGCCATGCTGGTCGAGGATTGGCGGCGCGGCGCGCGATGAGCGAGCCCGGAGTCCGGACGATCGTCGTGTCGGCGGCGCTGGCGGCAACGGCTTGTGCCGGCGGGGAGTACCGTCTCGACGCACCGCGCAGCGCCGCCGGCGTCGAAATCGCGCCCTACGGCATTCACGAGGAGTGCGTCGAGCTCGCTCGTGGCGAGCGCATCGGCTATTACTTCGCGAGCGCGGCGCCGGTCGAGTTCAACATCCATTACCATGACGGCGCCGCGGTGATCCTGCCGATCGTGCGGGAGAAGGTTCGAGACGATGCCGGCGACTTCACCGCGGATCGAAAGGAGATCTATTGCCTGATGTGGGAAGCCGGTGTGCAACCGACCATTCTCGAGTATCGCATCCGACCGCTTGCTCCGCGCTGACAGCGGCACAGCGCGGCGCTTCTGCTCGCGCGCTGGAGCGAAGCGCTAGCCTGCTAGAGCTCCTGATACGAATATGTCCGACCGTGCTCGACCTCGCCGAGCACGAGCTTGTCCGCGATCTTGGTCGCCACGACGTCGGGCGGCACGAGCCGGCCTTGGCTGTGGAAATCGCGAAACATGTCCACGCACGGAAGCACGTCGGGAGATTGCGAGCGCGCGAAGAGCTGCATCTCCGTGTCGATGATGCCGGGCCGAAGGCTGATCGCGCGAAACCCTGGCCCCGTCTGTTCCACCGCGAGCGCGCGGGTTAGCATCTCCAGTCCCGCCTTGGCCACGCAATACAAGCTCTCGCCGGGCAGTGCATTCTGAGCCGCGCCCGAGGATACGTTGATTACGCGGCACGGCAGCTTCGCATCGGCGAACACGCGGCAGAAGAGGTTCACGAGCGCAACGGGCGCGACGAGATTCGCGGCGAGCGCGGCGGCGCCCGCCCCTGCATCGAGCTTCCCCAACACGCCGACCGGCCCGGCCGTCGCCGCATTGTTGATGAGGCAGACCGATTCCGGCTTCGCCTCGGCAATCGCGCGAAAGGGCGATGCCAGCGCTTCGTCGATGCTCGCCGCCTCGCTCAAATCGACGCGCGCGAAGTGATAGCGCTCGCCGCCGAGTCGCGTACTCGTGCGCCGGCCCACGCCAAGCACCGAGTAGCCGCGCTCGAGGAGCGTGGCGGCGAGCGATTCTCCCAACCCGCGCGACACTCCGGTTACGATCGCCGTGTGCATGCCATTTTTCTCCTCAGCGATGGGTTCCGAGCGACAGCGCGATCACCACGACGACGATGATCGCGAGCACCAGCAGCGTCACCTTGATCCAGCTCTTCGGGTACTCGCCGCGGATGGCGCCGGTGAAGCCGTTCATCACGGCCTGGAACGCCCGCGAACCGAAGGTATAGCTCAGCAGCCAGACGGGGGCGAGGATGTGCTTGAAGGTCTGCGCGGAATAGTTCGCGCGGACATCGAGATTGCGATAGGTGTCGCCGGGGATCTGAGCCGCGCACATCTGGCGGAGCTTCGCATCCATCGCGTCGCGCGAGGCTTTTGCCGCGGCGATGAGATCGATCTGGTAACGTTCGACCACCCAGCCCGCGACATAGCCCGCGTCGTAGGACTTCAGCTCCGTCGTCGGAAACGGCTCGATGCCGCGCACGAGCTCGGGATGCACTCCGACTGAGGCGCAAACGAGATCGTCGTCGAAGAAGTGCTCGAGGCGCCCTGCGGCGGGCTCCCAGCGTACGTGCTGGACCTGCCGCGATTGCGTGCGTCCGCTGCCGTCGGTGTAGGTTTCGGTGGTGTAGTAGTAATGACCCGCTTCCGCGGTCCAGGTCGCGTCGACCTTCGCGTCGAAGGTCCAGTACGGAAGGTAGATGCCTTTCACGGTGTCGGTGAGCGCGCGGCGCTTGAGCGCGTTCGGCGCGAGCCAGAGCTTCGAATACCAGGCGCGGATGCCGTCGCGCGCCTTGTCCTCGGCAATCTTGAAAGGGAGAAGGCTCTCCGGACGGAAGGAGCCCTTGCTCTGCTCGTAGGGCACGAGCTGGGCCGAGCCGCAGAACTCGCAGCGCTGCGCCTGGCGCGCGGGGTCGAGCACCGAGATGGCCTGGCAGCTCTGACACTTCACGTAGCGTTTCTCGATCTGCCAGCCGCGCTGATCGTCGCTCACGCTGCGCAGCGCTGCGACCAGATCGTGCTCGACGATCTTGCCGGTGTCCCTGTCGAGCTTCGCCGGGGAAACGGTGCCGCAGAAGGGGCACACGAGCGCCTGCTTGCCGGGGTTCCAGACTGCCTCCGCGCCGCACGCCGGGCAGGAATACTTTTGCTCCGCCGCGATCTCGGATGCAGCCGCGGACGGATCGGTCATCGCAGTGTGAACGCGGATCGAAGCTTCAATGGATCAGGTAGCCCATCACGCGCCACACGCCGTCGGCCTCCCGCTCCAGCGTGACAGTCTCGCGCACCTTCGACCCATTCGAGTATTCAGTCTCGAAGAGAACCTGGGCATATTCTCCGTCGGGTCCGCCCGGAAGCTTCGTATCGAAACGCGTCGCAAGGGCCGTCCGGTTGAGCGGCTGGCCGACCGGCCCACGCGCACTGGCGAGCGCTTCGCGCCAGGTCGTCTCGTCGAGTTGCTCCCGGAACTTCTTGCTCGCGGCGGCCCGGGCCGCGTCGGCGTCCCCCTTGTCGGTCAGGAGCAGCCAGCTACGCGCCGCGTTTTGCGCCGAGGTCGCCCGCGGGTCCTGCGCCTGGGCGTTCGTGGCCACGAGGCCCACGAGGCAAACGGCCACGAACAGGAGCAAGCGGCAGGATACCAGGCGCGCGATCATCGAAACGCTCAGGAGTGCAGGAATTGATCGACCGCCGCGCGCGTGACGCGCCACTGCGTGCCGATCTGCTTGCCCTTGAGGTCGCCCTTCTGCAAGCTGACCATGACGTCCGACTCGGTCACCCCGAGCAGCTGCGCGACTTGGGCGGGGGTGAAGAGCTCCGGCGCGACCGCAGCAGTCTGCGCCGCCGCGCTCGCTGCGGGACCCTGAACTCCAGGCGTCGACTGCCCGCCGAGGATGCCGCCGGTCTGATTCATCATCTGCTGCGCCATCGCCATGCCAACCGCCATCTGCGCGCCGAGGCCGCCCACGCCGCCGCCGTCGGTCTTCTCCAGTCCTTGCGCCATCTGGAACTTGACGTAGTCGTTGAGGTTGCCCACCGCCGCCATGCTCGAGCGCTTGTCGATCGCCTGCTCGACCTCAGCGGGCACCGAGACGTTCTCGACGACGAAGCTCGTCACCTGCAGACCGTACTTCGACGTCGTTTGCGGATTGATGAGCGGCAACAACGCTTCTCCGAGCTCGGCGTAGCGCGCGGCGACGTCGAGAGCGGGGATCTTCGAGGCGGCGAGCGCTTCGGAGAACACACTCACGATGCGCGAGCGCATCGTGTCATTGAACTCGTCGAGGCGGAAATGATCGTCGGTTCCGGCAACCTCCTTCAGGAACAGTTTGGGGTCGACGATCTTGAAATCGTAGATCCCGAAGGCGCGCAGGCGCACGACGCCGAAGTCCTGGTCGCGCATCATCACCGGATTCGCCGTTCCCCACTTGTTGCCGGTGAAAAGCCGCGTGATGACGTAGTACACGTCGGCCTTGAACGGGCTTTCCAGGCCGTACTTCCAGCCCTTGAGATCGGAGAGCACCGGGATGTTGTCGGTAGTGAGCGTGTACTTGCCCGGACCGAAGGTGTCGCCGAACTGGCCTAGATAGATGAATTGCGCGATCTGCGATTCGCGCACGATCAACTGTGCGCCGCGCTTGATCTCCTTGTCGTCGTCGGGGAAGCGATAGGAGAGCGTGTCGCGCGAATCATCGGTCCACTCGATGATGTCGATGAACTGCTTGCTGATGAAATCGAGGATCGCCATGGTGGCCTGCGTCGTCTGTCGTATCGAGGCTATTTGCTCGTCGCGGAAAGTTTCTTCGCTTCCGCTTCGCCCTTGTTGATCTCTTCCTGGATGCGCGCGAGCGGGATCGCGCCGGGAACGGTCGTCCCGTCGGCGAATACGAGGGTGGGTGTCGCTCCGATGTGCATGCGCTGACCGAGCGCCGCGGTTTCGGCGATCGGCGTCGGGCAGTTGCCCGGGTTGTTGGGAAGCTTGCCGCTCGCGAAGAACTCATCCCACGCCTTGCCGCGGTCCTCGGCGCACCAGAGGATCGCGGACTTGCGCGAGGAGTCCGGGTGTAGCGAGTCGATCGGGTACAGGAAGGTGTAGATCGTCACGTCGTCGAGCTTCCTGATATCGCCTTCGAGCTTCTTGCAGAATGGACAGTCCGCGTCGGCGAAGATCGCCATCCTGCGCGCGCCGTTGCCCCTCACGCGCTTGAAGGCGAGTTCGAGCGGCAGCGAATCCCAGGACACCTGCGTGAGCTTGCGCAAGCGTGCATCGGTGAGATTTTCCTTGGTGTCGGCGTTGAACACCGAGCCCACCATCACGTAGGTGACCTTGGCGTCGGTATAGACGAGCCGATCGTCGAACTGCACCTCGTAGAGCCCGAAATACGGCGACTTGCTGACGTTGCTGATGGCTGCGCCCGGAAATTTCGTCTCGATGAGCTTCTTGACCGCGGCCGCTTCCGGTGTCGAGGAGTCGGACTTCGCGGCGTCGTGAGCGAACGTGGCGCCCCCCAGCGCGAGACACAGCCCTAGCAGCGGGACCTGAAACCAGCGAAAGCGCATTACAGACTCCGGGGCGACGAGCAGGGGGCGACAGTGTAGCAGGATGGAGCGCCGCGGGCTAAGATCACTTAGCGCAGCGCCGGCTGCGCGAGGAGCCGCCTGAGCGGCGCCATCGACGCGACCGCGCGCATGCCCTCGTTGCGCAGGAACATGAGCGCCGGCGCATCGAAGAGCCGCATCAGACCGTCGGTGACAAGCTGCATCGCCGCGACGGGCAAGGCTCGCTTGCGCTCGTAGCGCTCGAGGAGGATTCGTGCGCCTGCGTCGGCGACCGGGCCCCGATGCGCGAGCACCCCGGCCAGCATTGCGGCGTCACCGAAGCCGAGATTCACCCCCTGACCGGCGAGCGGGTGAACGCCGTGGGCTGCGTCGCCGACCAGCGCGAAGCGATGCGCAATGATCGACGGCATCCTGAGAAAGGACAGCGGGAAGCCTGCGGCCGGCGTGATCGCGCGGAGCTCACCCAAAGCGCGTCCACCCGCGGACGCGACGCGCGCGGCGAGCGCGGCCGCATCGAGCGCGATGAGTTCCTTGGCGAGCGCTTCGGGCGCCGACCAGACGATCGACATCCGCCGGCCGGGCATTGGCAGCCATGCGAGCACGCCGCGATCCGCAAGGAACCACTGGAAGGCACAACCGCGATGAGTCCTCTCGGTGGCGAAATTGGCGACCACCGCCGTCTGGCCGTAGGCGCGCGGCTCATGGCTGATGCCCGCCTCCTTGCGTGTCCATGAGCGCAGACCGTCGGCGCCCACGACGAGGCGGGCCTGGACCACACGCCCGCCGGCGAGCGAGAGCTCGGCAGCGCCCGCGTGCCAGGCCAACGCGGCCGGTTCGCAGGGGGCAAGCACGTCGATGCGCTGGCCGGCGCGAGCCGCGCCGATGAGCGCCGCCATCAGCTCGCGATGCTCGACGATCCAGGCGAGAGCCCTTTCGCCCAGGTCGTAGGCGCTGAACTCGATTCGACCGCTCGCATCGCCACGAACATCCATCGTCTCGACTTCGGCGATACGCTCGCGGGGCAGGCACTGCCACACCCCGAGCCGGTGCAGGAATTCCGCGCTGCCGGGACTGATCGCATAAACGCGCTCGTCCCAATCATCCTCGGTCGCGCGGCGCTCCGCGACGCCCAGATTGCTCCGGTCAAGCAGCGCCACGGCAAGACCTTCGCGTGCGAACGCCGTGGCGAGCGCCAGTCCCACGGGCCCCGCGCCGAGGATCGCCGCATCGTACTCGCCGTCCGACTCCGGTGCGTGCGCCTTGCGTCCGCTGGTCACTTTCCCTCCAGGACCTCGATCACCAAGTGTTCATTGGTATAGATGCACAACTCGGCCGCGATCGTGAGGGCTTCCTTGACGATCTCGGCCGCCGAAAGCTCGGTGTGAGCGAGGAGCGCCCGTGCCGCAGCCTGCGCATACGCGCCTCCGGAGCCGATCGCAACGATGCCGTGCTCGGGCTCGAGCACGTCGCCCGAACCGGTGATGATGAGCGAGGCGGTCGCGTCGGCCACCGCGAGCATCGCTTCGAGGCGGCGCAGCACGCGGTCCGAGCGCCAATCCTTCGCGAGTTCAACGGCCGCCCGCTGCAGATGCCCCTGATGCTTCTCGAGCTTCGCCTCGAAGCGCTCGAAGAGCGTGAAGGCGTCCGCGGTTGCGCCGGCGAAGCCGGCGAGCACGCGATCGTCGTAGATGCGCCGGACCTTGCGCGCGGTGGCCTTGACGACGACGTTGCCCAGCGTCACCTGGCCGTCGCCCCCGAGCGCCACGCTGGCGCCGCGGCGCACCGAAAGAATCGTCGTTCCGTGGTAGGTTTCCATCGTGCAGGCCGCTGCGCGTGACGGGCGCGGACTGTCTCGAAGGTTCTGGCAGCTACTGCGACTTCTTGACGAAGTGGCGCGGCGAAATGCCGATCAGGAGCAGCAGCGCGCGGATGATCGGGGTCGCTCCCGAGATCTGGACGGTCTTGTTCTGACTCTCGGCGCGTCCGATCGCATTGAGCAGGGCGCCCGCGCAAACGAAGTCGATGCGATCGAGCGCTGTCATGTCGATGGGAATGACGTTGCGCCCTTCGCGAAACTCGGCGAACTTCCCGAGCTGCGGGTCGCTGGGACCGAGCATGGTTCCCTGCCACGCGAGCGCGTCCTGAGCTGCTGTGACCACCGGCAACGGATCCGTGGCGGGCGCGGGGGCCGCAATGCTCGGGCTCGGTGGCGGCTCCCAGGAGGGCGGCGAAACCTCGAAGGCCACCGCGAAGTCCACCGCGCGATCTTCGAAGACCACGCGATCGTTTTGCCACTGCAGCAGCTCCAGCAGCAGCATCCAATAGCCCTCGCCGGCGTCGCGACCCTTGCTCACCGCCTGTTCGAGCGCCTTCCGGATCTTTTCGGGGTGCTGCAATACGAGCGCGTACTGTCGCTTGCGCAGCTTGCCGAGCGCATCTGCGAGGAGGCGCGTACCCGCATCATCGGCGCCCGTAAGCGAGGCAAGATCCAGCCGAACGTGCTGCTGCTTCTCGGTTGCAGCCAGCATGTTGCTGATCTGCGCCGCGTTGGCCGCCGTCAATTTTCCCGGCAGGGCGAAATATCCGCTGGCCGGCGGACGCGCCGCGTCCGCCTTGGCGCCCCGCTCTTTGCCGGCGGCCCCGCGCTCTTCCCAGCCTGGCGCCGAACGCTCGAAGGCCACCACGTATTGGAGGGCGAACTGATCGAACGCAGCACGGTCGCCGGCGCGCTGCAGCAGGTCAAACAGAGCGAGCCACGCCAGGGGCGAGAAGCGTGCATCCTCGTCGCTCGCCACGCCCTGCTCCAGAAGCTCTCGGGCTTGCTGCGCTTGGCCGCTCGCGAAGAGCAGGGCCGCGTTCTCGAGCACGGCGCACAGGCCGGGATTCGTTTCTGCGACCTGAATGCTCGGCGCGCCGCCCTGGTTCCAGTCGATCAGGCTTGGCGGTCCGGTAAGCGTGATGTCGCGTTCGCGCTCCTCCGCGGTCTGCGGCGCGGCCTGCTTCGGAACGGTGCGGACACGCGCCTTGGCGGCGTCGGCGAGCTCACGAGCCGACGCCGGCCCGCGCGCGGCGGGCCTGCGGGCATCGTGCTGCGGCGTCAGCTCTGGCTTGGGCCTCGCCTCGGCGGGTTTGTCTTTGCCGGGCGAAGGCTTGTTGAACAACGAAAACGCCATCGGGCGGGATGCTCTTCGCGGGAAAGCGGGGTGGGAATTATGTTCCGTTCCACCGTGCCCAACAAGCCGGACCGCCTAGCGCCCGGTCAGGCGTGCGTGAGATGGACCGTCGCTGCCTCACGCTGAGCGAGGTTTGCCGCGGCGAAGTCCCAGTCGGCGATCCGGTCGAGCACGGCATCGACATAGTCGGCGCGCCGGTTCTGATAATCGAGATAGTAGGCGTGCTCCCAGACGTCGACGGTCAGCAGCGGGACCTGGCCGTCCGCGAGAGGTGACTCCGCATTGGCGGTCTTGACAACCTTCAGTGCGTCGCCCTCCGCGACCAGCCACACCCAGCCGCTGCCGAACTGGGCTTGCGCCGCCTTGGCGAAATCCTTACGAAAGCCTTCGTAGCTGCCAAAGGTCGCTGCGATGCGGTCGGCGAGCTCGCCTTTCGGACGCCCGCCCCCCTCCGGGTTGAGCGAGCGCCAGTAGAAATTGTGGTTCCATGTCTGGCCAGCGTTGTTGAAAACCTCAGCCTTGTCGGAGCGGCCAGCCGTCGCCGCGATGATCTGCTCGAGCGGCCGGCTCTCGAGATCGGTGCCCGCGACCAGGCGATTCAGATTCTCGACGTAGGTGCGATGATGCTTGCCGTAATGGAAACCGATCGTGCGGGCCGAGATGACGGGAACCAGCGCGTCGTCGGCGTACGGCAATGCGGGAAGCGTAAACGGTTGCGGCATGGTGATTCTCCTCTTCGCTTGCTACAATCAAATCGACACTTCCGCCCGGCGGGAGTTCGCGGGCCGACCGAAGTGCCTCGAAGTTCCTTTAGACGGCTGAAGGAGCCACACAAATGAAAAATCCGCTTGATTCGCTTTGGGGGACGATCATCTCCGGCCTGGTGCTCACGGTGATCCTCTACTTCGTAGTAAAGAGCATTGTCGGCATTCCCGGCTGAGGGAGGAGGCGGTCATGGATTATGTTCCGGCACTGGCGCGGTGGATCCACTTCATGGCTGGCGTGATGTGGATCGGCCTGCTCTACTATTTCAACTTCGTGCAGGTTCCGGCGCTGAAGGCCGCCACGGCAGACGGCACCGCGGCGGGCATCACCAAGCACGTCGCGCCGCGCGCGCTGCTGTATTTTCGCTGGGCGGCGGTCGTCACCTGGTTAGCGGGCGCGGCGCTCCTCGGCGATCAGTTCGTGAATGCCTTTCTGCTCCGCGGCGGCATGGCGGGAATCGGCGTCGGGGCCTGGCTCGGCACCATCATGCTGTTCAACGTCTGGGTCCTGATCTGGCCGAACCAGCAGAAGATTCTCGGGTTGAAGCCGGCCACGGACGAAGAGAAGAACAAGGCTCGGCGCGTCGCGTTTCTCGCCTCGCGAACCAATACCGCGCTCTCGATCCCGTTGCTCTTCTTCATGGCAGGCGGCTGGTCGCACCGGGCGCTCTTCGGTCTTTAATTTCGCCGCCTGAAAGCAAAAACGGCCCGGTGTCTGCCGGGCCGTTCGCTTTTGTGCTCCCACGGATCCGGTTGCCGATCAGTCCCCGTAGAGCTTCTGCACCCGCTCGCGGCGTTCCTGCGCCTCGAGCGACAAGGTCGCGGTCGGCCGCGCCAGGAGCCGCGCGATCCCGATCGGCTCGCCCGTCTCCTCACAATAACCGTAGCTTCCATCCTCGAGCATCCGCAGCGACTTCTCGACCTTCTTGAGGAGCTTGCGCTCGCGATCGCGCGTGCGCAGCTCGAGCGTATATTCCTCTTCGAGCGTCGCGCGGTCGGAGGGGTCGGTCGTGATCTCGTTCTCCCGCAGGTGCTGACCGGTGTCGTCGGCGTTGTTGAGGAGCTGTGCCCGCAGTTCGAGAAGCCGCTGCCTGAAGAACGCGCGCTGGGCCTCGTTCATGTAATCCTTCTCGCCCTGCTTGAGCAGCTCCTGCTCGGTCAGTTCCTTGGACTTCTTGGCTCCGCCGGCGCTTTCCGCACTCCGGCTGCCGCTCGCAGGCGCCGCCGACCGCGCCGCGTTGCGACGTCCCTTGGTTGCGTTTGCTTGTGCCATAAGTCGGTCTGTCCCGTTCTGCTCGTTTTTGTGAAACCTGGCCCCTAGCCGAGGGGCTCCAACAAACCGCGAATTATAGCCTGAATCGCCTGCCGCAAGCGACCCGTATCCCGTGGGGGAATCAACGCGGCGGCGTGTCCGGTCGCCCGGCAACCGCCCCGTATAATCGGAGCACAAAAGGCATCTGCGCGCGCGAAGCTCGCGCACCCGATGAGCGCATCGCTTACCCTGATCCGGCCGGACGATTGGCACCTGCACTTGCGCGACGGCGAGCCGATGCGCTCGGTCGTGAGCGCGACGGCGCGTGTGTTCGGACGCGCCGTGGTGATGCCCAACCTCGACCCTCCCGTGACCACCGTCGGCGCGGCCGCGGCCTACCGCGAGCGGATTGCCGCAGCACTGCCGCGGGATTCGCGCTTCGCACCGTTGCTCACGCTTTACCTCACCGATCAAACTACGGCCGAAGAGATCGCGCAGGCGCGACGAAGCGGCTTCATCGTCGGAGCGAAGTACTATCCGGCCGGGGCAACGACCCACTCCGAATCCGGTGTCACCGATCTGTCACGAGCTCATGGCGCTCTCGAGGCCATGGAGCGGCAGGCGCTGCCGCTCCTCGTGCACGGCGAGGCGACGGAACCCGACATCGACGTCTTCGACCGCGAACGTGTATTCGTCGATCGAACGCTCTCCCGGATCGTGCGCGACTTTCCAGCGCTGCGCATCGTGCTCGAGCACGTGACGACCGCGGAAGCGGTCGATTTCGTTGCGGCCGCCCCGGCGCACGTCGGGGCGACCATCACGCCGCAGCACCTGCTCTATTCGCGCAACGCACTCCTCGCGAGCGGCATCCGACCGCACCTGTACTGCAATCCCGTACTGAAGCGCGAAAAACATAGGCAGGCGCTGCTCCGGGCGGCGACGGGCGGCAACAGGAGGTTCTTCCTAGGCACCGACTCCGCGCCGCACGCGCGCGGCGCCAAGGAGAATGCCTGCGGCTGTGCCGGTTGCTACTCGGCCCACGCCGCACTCGAGTTGTACGCGGAGGCCTTCGAGGCAGCCGGTGCGCTCGACCGCCTGGAGGCGTTCGCCAGCTTTCACGGCGCCGATTTCTACGGCTTGCCGCGCAACGGCGACACCGTCACGCTTCGACGCGAAAGCTGGACGGTTCCGCCCCAGTACACCTTCGGAGAGAACACCGTGGTTCCTCTGCGTGCGGGCGAAGTCGTGCAGTGGCGACTGGACGGCGGCACGCGGTGATAAAATAGTCTCTCGAAGTCAGCCAGACCGTCGCCGCCGGAGCCCGCGCGCAAGCGCGAATGCCGGCGGAGGAAAGTCCGGGCTCCGCAGAGCAGGATGCTGGGTAACGCCCAGACGCGATAAGCCGTACGCGCGAGCGGCGGCGAAGGCGAGGAACAGGGCCACAGAGACGAGTCGCATCCGTCAAAGGATGCGGGTGAAACGCGGCAACCTCCATCCGGAGCAACACCAAGCAGGCGGACGATGACGCTGCTCGCCGAGTCCGCGGGTAGGTGGCTCGAGCGCCGCGGCAACGCGGCGCCTAGATGAATGACGGTCATAGCGCGCTTACCGAGCGCGCCGTAACAGAACCCGGCTTATCGGCTGGCTTCGATTGTATTGCAGCAACGCTGGCGCCCCGCGGCGAAAGTCGCGGGGCGTCGCCTTTCTTGCGGACGCGCTGGAAGCCGCGATGCACCGCGGTAGCTCGGCGCCGTGGCGCAATTCGGTCGTCGAGCGGGTCCCGATTTGCGGCGGCCACTCAACCCACGAGTAGCCGCGCACAAATCACCCGCTAACGACGACTGCGCCACATCGCGCCTCGCTTACCGCTGCGCATCGCGGCTGCGCAGAACGCGACGCGCGTCGCGCAGGATTTCGCGCGCGGCGTTGTGGCCCGGAATGCCGCTCACGCCGCCGCCGGGATGCGTCCCTGCGCCGCACATGTAGAGTCCCTTGAGGGGGCCGCGATAGTTGCCGTGGCCAAGCACGGGGCGCGCGGAGAAGAGTTGATCGAGCGTGAGCGCTCCGTGGAAAATGTCGCCGCCGACGAGGCCGAAATCGCGCTCGAGATCGAGCGGCGACAGCGCTCTGCGTCCAACCACGCCGGCGCGGAATCCCGGCGCGAAGCGCTCGACCGTCTCCAGCATGAGATCGGCAACCTCCTCCTTCGCGTCATCCCACGAACGACCATCCGGCAGTCGCGGATTCGCGTGCTGACAGAAGAGACTCGCCACGTGCTTCCCCGGCGGAGCGAGCGAGGGGTCGACGAGCGAGGCGATGAGCATCTCGATGATCGGATCGCGCGACCAGCCGAGCTGACGTGCATCGAAATAGGCGCGCTCCATGTAGCCCATAGACGGCGCGATGATGATGCCCGACCGAAGATGCGGTCCGTCGCCAGGAAGGCATTCGAACGACGGCAGGACTTCGAGCGCAACGTTCATGCGGAAAGTTCCCGACGCGCAGCGATAAGCTTCGATGCGACGCCGGAAATCCGCATCGAGCGCCGAGGCGTCGATCATCTGCAGATACAGCAATTTCGGATTGACGTTGGCAACGACGCACTTCGCCGCGATCTCGGTGCCGTTGGCGAGCGCGATGCCCGAGACCGCGCCGTCGCGCGTCGTCACCCGCGCGACCGGCGACTCGGTGAAGACCGCAACACCCCGTGCCCGCGCTTCCCGCGCCATCGCGCCGCTGATCGCGCCCATCCCGCCGATCGCATGTCCCCACTGACCTCGCTTGCCGTTGACTTCGCCGATGACGTGATGCAGCAGAACGTAGGCGGAGCCCGGCGTGTACGGACTCGCGAAACTGCCGACCACGGCGTCGAAGCCGAACGCCGCCTTGATCGGCTCGGACTCGAAGTGAGCGTCGAGCACGTCGCCCGCGCTCTTGGTGAAAAGGTCGAGCAGGTCGCGGCGCTCCGCGAGCGAGAGCCGTTTGAGACGACGCCCCGCCTTCCATGCCTGCAGCAACTCCCCCGCGCCGCCGCCGACGTTGGGCGGGGTCTCGAGCAGGAGCGCGCGCAGCACGTCGGCGATGCGATCGAGCATCGCGTAATACGCGGGCAAGGCGGCGGCATCTTTCGCCGAGTGGCGGGCGACCTCGGCCTGGGTGGCGGCGAGTCCGCCGCCGACCTTCAGATGATCGCGCGCGGACAGCGGCAGGAAATTCGCGAGCGGCCGTTCCACGATGCGAAGTCCGTGCGCGACGAGCTTGAGATCACGGATGACCTTGGGGTGCAGCAGGCTCACCGTGTAGCTCGCGGTGGAATTGCGGAAGCCGGGGTGAAACTCCTCGGTGACCGCCGCGCCGCCGACGATGCTACGCCGCTCGAAGACGCCGACTTTGAGCCCTCCGGCGGCGAGATAGCACGCGCACACGAGGCCGTTGTGGCCGCCGCCGATGATGATGGCGTCGTAGGAGAATGTCATTCCGAGGAGGGTCAGCGACGGGGAATCTGCTTTTTTTCAGTGCGGGAATGGAGATTCCTCGCTGTGCTCGGAATGACAACGAAGTTACTCCTCGCCCATGCCTGCGGCGACGATCGAGAAGCCGTTGTCGACGTAGGTGACGCCGCCGGTCACCGCGCTCGCGAGATCGGAGAGCAGAAACGCAGCGACGTTGCCGACTTCCTCGATGGTGACGTTGCGCCGGAGCGGCGCCGTCTTCTCGACGAAATGCAGAATCCTCGAGAACCCGCCGATGCCCGCGGCGGCGAGCGTCTTGATCGGCCCGGCGGAAATGGCGTTGACGCGGATGCCTTCGGGGCCGAGGCACTGCGCAAGATAGCGCACGTTCGCTTCGAGGCTCGCCTTGGCGAGCCCCATCACGTTGTAGTTCTGTATCGCGCGCTCTGCGCCGAGGTAGGTGAGCGTCACGAGCGACGCGTGACGGCCCGTCATCAACGAGCGCGCGCCCTTGGCGAGCGCTGCGAAGCTGTACGAGCTTACGTCGTGTGCGGTCGCGAACGCCGAGCGCGTAAGCCCGTTCAGAAAATCGCCGGCGAGCGCTTCGCGCGGCGCGAAGGCGATCGAGTGCACGAGCCCGTCGAGAGCGCCCCACTCGCGCTTCAGCACCCCGAACAGTGCGTCGATCTGCTCGTCGCTGGTCACGTCGCACGGAAGGATAGGCGCGCTGCCGAGATCCGCTGCGAGCCTGGCCACGCGCTCCTTCAGGTCGTCGTTGACGTAAGTGAAGGCAAGCGTAGCGCCCTCGCGCCGGCACGCGAGCGCGATGCCGTAGGCGATCGAGCGGCTCGAAAGCAGCCCGGTGATCAGTATCTTCTTGTCGGCGAGAAGGCCCATTGCCGCCTCAGACGGGCGCGTTGTGGGAACCGTCAGAGCAATTCTCTCAGGGTTTTTGCGTCGCTGCGCTGGATCACGCCGCAGGCAAGCCAGCCGTTGCGCACGCCGAACTCGGCCTTCGGATCCGGATCCACATTCGCCTGCACGACGACCGAATGGCCGATGACGTCGTTCGGCGCTCCTGTGCCCACGGAGAGGTCGCGCACGCTGATCGAGAAGTCCGCGCGCCCCTCGGTCCCGGCGTAGATCTGCGGCAGGTCCCCGCTGCGCTTGCCGCCCGCTCCGCCGGCAACGTTCCACACCGGGCCCGCGCTTGCCGCGTTGGGCGAGCTGCAGTTGCCGATTTCGTGGATGTAGATACTGTGCGGCCCGGGTAGAAGCTCGAAGAACTGCCCGGCCACGGCGACCCTATCGCCCTTCTGCGTGAACGAAACGATGCCGCGCACTGTGCTTCCGTTCTTGGGCGTGACCCTCGCTACGCCCATCGCTTCCCTCGCGCTGGCTGCGCCCCCTTTCGACGGATCTCCACCGCAGGCGCCGAGCAGGCTCAGCGCAATCGCCGCCGCGAGTACGCGCATCGGTTATGACTTGTTGATGACGCCGCAGGCCACGCGCGCGCCGGAATTGCCAGTCGGTCGCGGCTTGTTCGTCGGGTTGAAATGGCCGCCGGCGCTCATCGCGTCGGGGGCGCTGCAATCGCCCTTCTCGTGAATGTGAAAACCGTGACCACCGGGCAAGAGGCCGGTGACCTTGGCGCTGATGGTCATCGTGTCGCCTTTCTGTGTGAAGGTCACGGTGCCCGCCGCGGTGTTGGCCGCCATGGGAGCAAGCGTTGCGGTCGCAGTCTGCGCCTGCGACGCGGCGGCAAGAAACGCCGTTATCATCGCGCCGAGCAGCGGGGCTGTCGTCGATCGCGTCATCTTCCCTCCTAGTCGGCAGCGCCAGCCTTGTTCCGCCCATTCTATCGAGTGATCATGATAAGCGAAGGGCGAAACCTTGCCAACGCGCCGCACACGCCGCATGCGATCGAGGATAGAATCCCGCTCGGCTGTGGTGCGAATCGAATGGCGCCCGCCCGTGGAAGACGACCAGGGGAGAATGCAATGCAAGTGAGTCAACCGCCGGCATGGCGCCGGATGGCGATTGCGGCGACGCTGCTGTTTATATCGACTTTGTCGTGGGCCTACGAGGGCGTGGTCGAGAAAAAGGTTTTCACCCTGCCGTCCTACACGACGGTGGGCGGCAAGACGATCAAGAACGTTCGCGTGGGTTACGAAACCTACGGCACACTCAACGCGGCCGGCGACAACGCGATCTTCGTCCCGCATTTCTTCACTGGAACCTCGCACGCGGCGGGCAAGTACAAGCCCACGGACGCCGCACCAGGTTACTGGGACCCGATCATCGGTTCGGGCAAGCCGATCGATACCGACAAGTATTTCGTCGTGAGCGCAGATGCGCTCGCGAATCTCAACACCAAGGACCCGAACGTCACGACGACCGGCCCGGCGACGCTCAACCCGGACACGGGCAAACCCTATGCGATGTCATTTCCCGTGGTCTCCTACCGGGACAGCGTGCGCGTGCACAAGGCGCTGGTCGACTCGCTCGGCGTGAAGAAGCTTCAGGCAGTGGCTGGCCCGTCGGGCGGCTCGATGCAAGCGATGGAATGGGCAGCGCTCTACCCGGACTTCGTCGCGCGCGTCGTGCACGTGGTCGGGCCGGGGTTTGACATCTCGCCTTACGTCCTGCAGATGCTCGACGTATGGACGTTGCCGATCAAGGTGGATCCGAGATGGAACAACGGCGATTATTACGGTCGCGAAGAGCCCGCCGCGGGCGTCGCACAGGCCTTGATGATCGTGACGATCACGGCACGCGCCAACGGATGGGCTGAGAAGACCTTCGGCTACAAGTGGGCCGACCCGGCCAGGGACCCGGGCGCGGACATGACGAATCTCTTCACGATCGAGGACGCGCTCAACAAGGCCGGCGTCGCGCGCGCAGCGACGACCGACGCCGACTCCATGATCTATACCGCCAAGGCGAATCAGCTCTACAACCTCGGCGACGAGGTGAAGAAGATCAAGGCCAAGATTCTGTTCGTCCCGGCGAAGTCCGACCTGCTCTTTCCGCCCGAGCTCTCGCAGCGCGCGGCGGAGCGCTACCGCGCGCAGGGCGGCGTGGCGGAAGTCGCCGTGATCGACGGCGACGGCGGACATCTCGACGGCGTCCTGAACGTTGCCAGGCAGGGCGACGCGATCCGCGCGTTTCTTACACGGTAGCGGACTCCATCGCATCCAAGACTGACGGCTACCGCGGCGGCCACTGCGCGTGCAGGAACCGCCGCACTCACCGCAGAGTGCAACAACCCCTGGCCAAGAAAAACCGAGGCCACCATCGTCTCGAAAAGGAGAGCATGATGTTCCGTAGAACCGTCTGTATTGCCGCGTTGACGTTTCTCCTGCCGCTGTCGGCCGCTGCCGGCACGCGCTGCGACGCGCTGCTTGCAGCGTTCGGCCACCGGCTGGTCGACGCGACCTGCTACGAGAAGGGCGACCTAACCACGAACGGCGACTCGACCGACGTCAATCCCACGACGCCGCTGGACAACTCGATCGCGGGGCTGCCCGTCGGTGCATACCGCCCGCGCACGGATCGGGCTGTGCTGGTCAATCCCCCGAACGATGTGACGGCGATTACGACCGCCGTACCTGGAGTGCAGATCTCGGGCTGGTTCGCCTCCGATCCCGCGCACGAGGCGCGCTTTCTGCTGCGGCTGCCCAACCACTGGAACGGCAAGCTCGTGGTCGCCGGAACGCCGTCGCAGCGAAGCGAGTTCTCGAGCGATTACGCCTGGAGCGATTACGTCGTGCAGAAGGGCTACGCGTACGCGTCGCAGAACAAGGGGATGTACGGGTTTTATCAAACGCACCCGTTGACCCCGGCAGATCCCGTCACCGACCCGCTCGGGTGCCGCTACAGCCCCACGTTACTCTCCACTTTTTGGCTTCACTTCTACGATGACGATCCGGGCAAGCCGTTCACGCAATGGGCGCAGTACATGATCGATGCCGCGAAGCTCGCCCGCATCGGCGCGGAAGCGCTGTACGGCGACGGGCCGAACTTCACTTACGCGGTCGGGACTTCGAACGGCGGTTACCAGGTGCGGCGCGCGGTCGAGCTCGCGCCGCAGCTCTTCGACGGCGGAGTCGACTGGGAAGGCACGTATGTGGACTCCGAGGCTCCAAACATTCTCACCGACCTGCCTCCGGCCGTTCTCAACTATCCAGACTACGCCGCGTCCGGCTTCAGCGCGAGCAGCACGGCGGCAAAGAACATCCAGCTCGCCGGCTATCCGCCGGACATCGTCGGAGCCACGACGACGCTCTGGAGATTGCACTACGAGAACTACTGGGAGCTCACGATGTGCCAGTGGCAGAAGCGGCTCGATCCCACGTACAACACCTACGGCACTGATGGCACGGGCCTGTGGACCTACAACTACATCGCCCGGCTTTCGGTCTCCGATGTCGGAGCGCAGCTCGACGCATTCGCCACCACTGGGCTGATCCAGAGCCCGTTGATCACGGTGGCCGGCACGATGGACTCTCTGCTGCCGATCGATCATCACGCGCGGGCGTATGCACGCGCCGTCGCGGACAGCCTCGCCTCCCAGCCGGGCTACCCGCACCGGCCGCAGCCCGCGTATCGGCTATACGAGGTACAGAACGGCAATCACATCGAGAGCTACAAGAATACGTTCCCGAATTCGCTCGAGTACATCCTGCCGCACGCCCAGAAATCCTTCGATCTTCTAGTCGCCAACGTCGAACATCGCGCGACGCTGCCCGCGAGCCAGTGCATCGCACGCGGTGGCGCGATCGGCGCGGCGAGCTCGACGCCCGGGCACTGCGCTAGCCTGTTCGTAGGACCGTGACCGGCGCGTGACGCAAGAGCGTGACTGCGACGCCGACGCGATCGGTTCATTAGCGAACGCGGTAAAATACGATGGCCGCCCGAAATTCGGGGCGGCCATCTTCTTTTGGGACACGCGTCCTGCAATTTCCCGCCATGTCGTTCATCATGACCCCGTCCGAGATCGTGCACGAGCTCAACCGGCACATCGTCGGACAGCACGCCGCCAAGCGGGCGGTTGCGATTGCGCTGCGCAACCGCTGGCGCCGCCAGCAGGTAGCGGAGCCGCTGCGCCAGGAGATCACGCCCAAGAACATCCTGATGATCGGGCCGACCGGCGTGGGCAAGACCGAGATCGCGCGGCGGCTGGCGCGGCTCGTCGACGCGCCGTTCATCAAGGTCGAAGCCACCAAGTTCACCGAGGTGGGATACGTCGGCCGCGACGTCGACACGATCATCCGCGATCTCGCCGAGACTGCGATCAAGCAGACGCGCGAGCACGAGACGCGCAAGGTGCGCGACCGCGCTGCCGAGGGCGCGGAGGAGCGCGTGCTCGACGCGCTGCTGCCGCCGGTGCGCGAGGTCAACTTCGAGGACATGAAGCCGACCGATTCCGCGGCGCGCCAGAAATTCCGCAAGATGCTGCGCGAGGGCAGGCTCGACGAGAAGGAGATCGATGTCGAGATCTCGGTGTTGCCCGCGCAGATGGAGATTCTCGCGCCGCCGGGAATGGAAGACCTCACCAGCCAGATCCAGGGCATGTTCCAGCAGATGTCCGGCGGGCGGCGCAAGGTGAAGAAGATGAAGGTCGGCGACGCGATGAAGGCGTTGATCGATGAGGAAGCAGCGAAGCTCGTCAACGACGACGATCTGAAAGCCAAGGCGCTCGCCAACGTCGAGCAGAACGGGATCGTCTTCCTCGACGAGATCGACAAGATCGCGAGCCGCCAGGAGACGATCGGCGCCGACGTGTCGCGGCAGGGCGTGCAGCGCGATCTCCTGCCGCTGGTCGAGGGGACGACGGTCGCCACGAAGTACGGCATGATCAAGACCGACCACATCCTGTTCATCGCGAGCGGCGCGTTCCATCTCGCCAAGCCGTCCGATCTCATCCCCGAGCTGCAGGGACGCTTCCCGATCCGGGTCGAGCTGTCCTCATTGTCGGTCACCGATTTCGAGCAGATCCTGACCGCGACGGATGCCTGTCTCACGCGCCAGTATCAGGCGCTGCTCGCCACCGAGCGCGTGGAGCTCGCGTTCCAGCCCGACGGCATCCGGCGGCTCGCCGAGATCGCCTTCGCAGTCAACGAAAGACAGGAGAACATCGGCGCGCGGCGCCTGTACACGGTGATGGAGCGACTTCTCGACGAGGTGTCCTTCGAAGCGACGAAGCTCGAGGGGCAGACGATCACCATCGACGCGCCGTACGTCGAGTCGCGCCTCGCCGGCATCGCCAAGGACGACAACCTCTCGCAATTCATCCTCTGATTCCCTCCCCTTCGGGGGAGGCCAGGGTGGGGATGGGTTTCCGCGCGCATAACAATGTTCGAGCGCATCCTCGGCATCATCCTGCCGGTGTTCCTGATCATCGCGCTCGGCTACGCCTACGCCCGGCGCGCCAAGCCCGACATGGCGTGGGTCAACCGGATCAACCTGAACATCCTGGCGCCGGCGCTCATCTTCACCGCGCTCTCCAGCAAGGAGTTCGACCTCGCCGCGAACGACCTCCTGATTCTCGGCAGCGTGGGCGTCGTGCTCGGATCAGGCTTGCTGGCGTGGCCGTTCGCGAAGCTGCTGCGCGAGGATCCGCGCACCTTCGTTCCGCCGATGATGTTCAACAACTGCGGCAACCTGGGCCTGCCGCTCGCCGCGCTTGGCTACGGCTCGATCGGACTCTCCGCGATGGTGGCGATGTTCACCATCTCGAACCTGCTGCATTTCACGCTGGGCGTGCATATCGTCAAGCGCAGCGCGCGTATAGGGCCGATTTTCCGCAATCCGATGGTCGTCGCGACCTTCGTCGGCTTCGCCTTCGCTTTGCTCCATCCGTCGCTTCCCGACGCTCTCGCGCTGGCGATCAAGATCACCGGCGACGCGATGATCCCGCTCATGCTGATCTCGCTCGGCGTGCGCATGGCCACGGTATCCTGGGGCGGCTGGAACCTCGGCGTGATCGGCGCACTGGTCTGCCCGCTGACCGGAATCGCGATGGCGGCGCTGCTCGGACCGCTGCTCGCGCTCGACCGCACGCAACAGGGCTTGCTGATTGTCTTCGGCAGTCTGCCACCGGCAGTCATCAACTTCATGGTCGCCGAGCAATACGATCAGGAGCCTGCGAAGGTCGCCTCGATCGTCCTTGTCGGGCACCTGGCCTCGCTCGTTTTCGTCCCGCTGGGGCTCGCGATCGCGCTGCACTGATCCTCCGGCAGCGCAGCGACGCCGCATTTCGCGCGACGCGAGCCCGCATCAGCAAGCCAACAATCCTCTGCGCGCGAGACTCTGCATCAGCGCGCGCGTGCCGAAGGTCCACGGCGAAATGCGATCCGAGCGGTTGACGCGGTTCACCAGCGCTCCGAGCCGCGGCGTCGAAACGGTGACAATGTCGCCGATGACGTGGGTGAAGCCCTGTCCCGGCCCGAGCCTGTCCTGCGTCGGCGCGAACATCGTCCCGAGGAAAAGCATCACCCCGTCCGGATATTGATGGTTGGCGCCGATCGCCTGACCGACGAGATCGAGCGGGTCGCGGCTGATCATCGCCATCGAGCTCGCGCCCGTGAGCGCGAATCCGTCCGGGCCGTCGACGCGCATCGCCAGCTCGCAAGCGCGCACGTCGTCAATGGTGAAATGCTCGTCGAAAAGACGCACGAGGGGGCCGATCGCGCAGGACGCGTTGTTGTCCTTCGCCTTGCCAAGGAGGAGCGCGCTTCGTCCCTCGAAGTCGCGCAGGTTGACATCGTTGCCGAGCGTCGCGCCGACCGAGCGCCCCCGGCTGTCCACGGCCAGCACGATCTCGGGCTCGGGATTGTTCCACTCCGACTTCGGATGGATGCCGATCTCGGCGCCGGTGCCGACGGCGGACATCGGCTGCGCCTTGGTGAAGATCTCCGCATCCGGGCCGATGCCGACCTCCAGATACTGCGACCACGCGCCTTGCTTGACGAGGACTTCCTTGAGCTCCGCGGCTTCGGGCGAGCCCGGCCGCACGGCTGCGAGGTCTTCGCCGATCACCGCAACGATCGCCTTGCGCACGTCTTCGGCCTTCGACGGGTCCCCGCGCGCCTGCTCCTCGATCACGCGCTCCAGCAGGCTCGACACGAAGGTAACCCCGCTCGCCTTGATCGCCTGCAGATCGCAGGGCGCGAGGAACCGCGGCGCACCGGCGTCGTATGCGTTCCACGCCGAATTGGCGAGCGTTTCCTCGAGCGAGCCGAGGCGCGGCCACGGTTTCTCATCGCGCAGCGCGGCGAGCGGGTCGTCGAGGTCGAACAGCGCGCTCGCAGTCGCTACGATCGCGGAGATATCGTAGACGCCGTCGCGGCGCACGCGCACGAGCACCGGTGCCTCGAGCGACGGCACCCAGACGCGGCCGATCAGCATGGCCCGGTCGAGATCCTCGGGCATCGCAGCGGCGATCGTCAGGCGCGAGTCCACGAGAGCAGGTTAAACTTTCGTTTCGTCCCGAGTCAATCCAGCGCGAAACTCACCCCCCTGCCGTGACCGACGCCGAGATCGACAGCGCCGCCCGTCACCTGGTCGCCGCTCGCCGCGCCGGAAAGTCCGGTGCGCGGTTGCCGGAATCCTGTCGCCCGATCGAGCTCACGGATGCGATCTCCATCCAGCGCCGCGTGCAGGCGCTGCTCGGCGTGGCGACCGGCGGCTGGAAGTGCTCGCTCCCCACGGCGGAACGCGCGGTCTCGTGCGCGCCAATCTTCGCGCCGTCGATCCGCCGCGATTCGCCGTGTCCCGTGGTCGCCCACGGCTCGACCGCGAAGATCGAACCGGAGATCGCCTTCGTGCTGGGACGCGGCCTGCCGCCGCGCGAAGCCGGCTACGGCGAGAGCGAGGTGCGCGCCGCCATCGCCGAGACGAGGCTCGTGCTGGAGCTGCTCGACTCGCGTTACGCGGAAGCAGCCGCCGTTTCCTTCGCCGAAGTGCTCGCCGATCAGGTCAACAATCAAGGGTTGTTCGTCGGGCCGGCGCTTGCGCCTGGCCTCGCCACGCCGCTCGAAGCGTTTCCGATCGCCATCGAGGCGAACGGACGCACGCTGCTAACGCGCGAGGGCCGCCATCCCGACGGACATCCGCTGCGGCCGCTCGTCTGGCTCGCGAGCTACCTCGCGCGGCGCGAGCGCGGGCTCGCCGCGGGAGAGATCGTCACGACCGGCTCCTACGTCGGTGCGCTGGAATTGCCGCTCGACGCGCCGCTCACCGTGCGCTTCGGCGCCTTTGGAGAGATCCGCGTTACGCTCGTGGGGGCGTAGCTGGACCCGGACGTCGAGCTGCTCGTGAAGCCGTTCACACAAGCTGCTTTGGCGCAGAAGGTCCGCGAGGTTCTGGATCAGTCGCCTTAGGCGAACAGTGCGACGCGAGCAGGTCGGTCAGCGCCGCCGGATCGATCGGTTTCACCACGTGGCAATCGAAGCCGGCCCGCGCCGACTGGCGGCGATACTCCTCGTGCCCGTAACCCGAGAGCGCGACGATGAAGGTCTCGCGATTGCCCGGCTCCGCGCGAATGCGCTCGGCCACCTGATAGCCGTCGATCTTCGGCAGTCCGATGTCGAGCAATACCGCGTCGGGGTGAAGGTTCTTCGCCGAGCGAATGGCTTCCTCGCCATCGTAGGCGAGATGGACCGTACAGCCTGCCGCGCGAAGCAGAAGCGCCGTGCTGTCGGCCACGTCGCGGTTGTCGTCAACGACAAGAACGTTGAGCTCGAGCGGAGAGTCGGCCGCGCGCAGCGCCGCGTCCGGAGCAATCACTTCGACGGCGTGCGTCACGGCTGCCGCCGGCAAGCGCACAGTGAACTCGCTGCCGCGGTCCGGCCCCTCGCCGTGCGCCGAGACGCTCCCGCCCTGCATCTCCACCAGGCGTTGGGCGAGTGTGAGCCCAATGCCCAGCCCGCCCTGCGCGCGGTCGAGGGTGCGCCCGATCTGCGTGAACGGCTCGAAGATCTTGGACAGGAGCTCGGGCGGAATGCCCAAACCGGAGTCGCGGATCCGAACCACGACCTCGGCCCCTTCGCGCGCCGCTCCCAACGTGATGCGCCCGCCTCTGTCAGTGTACTTCGCGGCGTTGTTGATGATGTTCGCGAGAACCTGCGCCACGCGGGTGAAGTCGCCCCTTACCCGCAGCGGCTCGGACGGCAGGGACACGGTGAGTTCGTGCTGGAGTGCATCGACCGTCGGCCGGCTTGTCTCGACGGCGGCGGCGACGACGCGCGCCACGTCGATCGATTCGATCTTGAGGTCGATCTTGCCGCGCGTGATGCGCGCGACATCGAGGAGATCGTCCACCAGCCGTATGAGCTGCCGGAGCTGGCGGCTGATGACTTCGCGCGCCCAGCCGAGCTTGGCGGGATCCGGCTCGTCCGCCCGACGTACGCTCGAACTCGTTCGATCGCTAGTCGAGCGTGCTGCGGAAGAAGCGCAGCCCGATCGCGATCACCACCAGCATGAACAGCGCGATCGGCCACATCTCGGGCAGGACCTCGCTCCAGCCGTTGCCCTTGAGCAGCACGCCGCGGACGATGCGCAGGAAGTGCGTGAGCGGCAATGCCTGCCCGATCCATTGCGCCCATTCCGGCATGCCGCGGAACGGGAACATGAATCCCGAGAGCAGGATCGAGGGCAGGAAGAAGAAGAAGGTCATCTGCATAGCCTGCAGCTGGTTCTGGGCGATCGACGACAAGGTGAGCCCGAGCATCAGGTTCGCGGCGATGAAGAGCAGCACCGAGAGATACAAGGTTGCGTAGCCGCCGAGCATCGGCACGTCGAACAGCCACTGCGCGAGCGTGAGCACGATGGTGACCTGTAGCAGGCCGATCAAGATGTAGGGTATGACCTTGCCGGTCATCACCTCGAGCGCGGTGGCCGGCGTGGCGAGCAGATTCTCCATCGTGCCGCGCTCGCGCTCGCGGGTGATCGCGAGTCCGGTCATCATCACCATCGTCATGGTCAGGATGACGCCCATCAGTCCGGGCACGATGTTGTAGGCGGTGATCGCTTCCGGGTTGTAGCGCGCGTGGATGCGCACCTCGAAGGCGCCCGGTGCCGAGGTCAGCGGCCCGAGCGCACTCGGGTCCGCCGGCGCAAGGCTTCCGAGCGGGCCCGCGAGATCGCGCGCGAGCACGGTCTGCGAAATCTGGTTCAGCGCCGAGATGGCGTTGCCCGTCGCGACGGGATCCGACGCGTCCGCCTCGACCAGCACGGCCGGGTGCTCCCCGCGGACGAGGCGCTGCGAGAAGTCGGCGGGAATCGTGAGCACGAACTGCGCCTTGCCGGTCGCGAGCATGCGCTCCGCGTCGGCTTCGTCGCGAGCTTCGCCGATGAACTCGAAGTAGCTGCTGTTGCGCAGACCGGCGACGATGCTGCGCGAGAATTCACTGCGATCGGCGATGAGCGCGGCGGTCGGCAGGTGCTTCGGATCGGAGTTGATCGCGAAGCCGAACAGAATCAGCTGGATGATCGGGATACCGACCACCATGCCGAAAGTGAGCCGGTCGCGCTTGAGCTGGATGAACTCCTTGCCGACGATGCCGAGCCAGCGCGAGATGGAGAAGAAGTCTCTCATCGGACTCGTTGGCCCTTGGACGCCTCGCGCGCCTCGCCCGCGCCGCGCATGAGGTGGATGAAGACGTCCTCGAGGCCGGGCTCGACCTCGCTCCACTCGCGGCCGCGTTCGGCTATGAACGGCTTGAGCGCGCGGTGCAGCGCATCCTTGTCAGTGCCGGTGACGTGGAGCGCATTCCCGAACGCCGCGACCTGCTCCACTTCGGGCAGCGCGCGCAATCGCGGCTCCAGCTCCCCGAGGTCCGATCCGCTGACCGCCCAGGCGTAGAGCGACTGGCTTTCGATCACTTCGCGCTCCGTACCCTGCGCGAGCAAGCGTCCGTCGAGGATGTAGCCGAGCTTGTGGCAGCGCTCGGCCTCGTCCATGTAGTGCGTGCTGACCAGCACGGTGATGCCGTGCGCGGCGAGCCCGTGCAGCTCGTCCCAGAAATCGCGCCGCGCCTTCGGATCCACGCCCGCGGTCGGCTCGTCGAGGAGCAGCAGCTTCGGATCGTGCAGCAGGCACGCTGCCAGCGCGAGCCGCTGCTTCCATCCGCCCGACAGCGTGCCGGCGAGCTGATCCGCGCGGTCGGAGAGCCCGAGATGCTCGATGGCCTTCTCGATGCGATCGTCGCTCTGCTTCATGCCGTACATGCGCGCGATGAAGCGCAGGTTCTCGCGGATCGTGAGGTCGATCCAGAACGAGAAGGCCTGCGTCATGTAGCCAACCTCGCGCTTGATCGCCTTGGTCTCGGTCAGGATGTTGTAGCCGAGGCAAGTGCCTTCGCCGCTGTCGGGCGTGAGCAGGCCGCAGAGCATGCGGATCGAAGTCGTCTTGCCGCTGCCGTTGGGGCCGAGGAAGCCGAAGATCTCGCCGCGCCGCACGGTCAGCGCGAGGTTCTTGACCGCGTGGTTGTCGCCGAAGTGCTTGTTCAGGCCGCGCACGTCGATGACGACGTCGCCGCCGTTCGTCTTGCTCATCGAGCCGTTGTACCGGACTTGTCCGCCTGCTCCCGGACCGTCACGTCCACCGGCTGTCCGGGATTGAGTCGCGCTGCGACCTCGGGCGCCGGTCTCGCTTCGACCAGGAACACGAGCTTCGCCCGATTTTCCTTCGAGAAGAGCACTGGCGGCGTGAACTCCGCGCGATCGGCGATGAAGGAAATGGTTGCGTTCATCGGACCGCCGCAGGCGTCGCAGGTGAAGCTCACCGTCTGCCCGGCCTTGAGCCGTCCCAGCATCGGCTCGGGTGCGTAGAAGCGAAGCTTCACGTTCGCGGGCGGAAGCAGGCTCACCACCGGGCTGCCGGCCGGGACGAAGTCGCCGACGACGTAGTAGGTGTCGTTCACACGCCCTGCCGCCGGAGACGCGACGGCGCGTTGCGACAGCCGCCAATCTGCCATCGCGAGAGCTTCGCGCGCCGCCTTCGCGTCGCCTTCCGCGGCGCGGATCTCGTCGGGACGGCCGGCAGGAATGTTCATCGTGGCGAGGCTCGCGCGGAGCTCCGCCACATGCGCCTCGTCGCTGCGCAATTTCGTGCGCGCATCATCGAGCGCGGCGCTGCTGATGAATCCCGACTTGAACAGCGATTCCTGGCGCTTCAGATTGGCCGCAGAGAGATCGCGCGCGGCCATCGCCTGCCGCAGCTGCTCCTGGACCGTCTCGACTTCCGGAGCGCGCTTGCCGATCCTCAGATTCGCGACCCGCGCCTCGGCCGCATGGAGCTGCTGCTCGGCCTGCCGCCGCGCGGCGCGCTCGTTTTCCTGCTCGAGGCTGAAGAGCGGCGCGCCGATCGTGACCTGATCTCCGCGTTGCACCGGGAGCTTTTCCAGCGTCCCGGCGAAGGGAGCGCCCACGCGCACGTATTCGCCTTCGACATAGCCCTGCAGCGGCCGGTCGCTCGACGAGCCGCACGCAGCCGCGACAAGCGCACACGCCGCTGCGAGCACGAGCGCCGCTCTTGCGCAGCGGTCCGCCATTGCAGAGTCTCCCCTGAGGGACCGCGGCCCCTCGACTCAATAATCGATGGAACAGCCGTAGGGCGTCGTGTTGGCCGAGGTCACCGCCATGCCGCCGGTCGCCTGCGTCAATGCCGCGCGCACGTAGTTCTTCGCCGCGAGCGGGTCCTCGCGACGCGTCGAAGGGCGATCGTCGATCGCGCCGGCGTAGACGATCCTGCCCTCGGGATCGATCACGAACATGTGCGGCGTGGTCTTCGCCTGGTAGAGCTTCGCAACCGCGCTCTCGCCGTCGACCAGAATCGCCTTCTGCGCCGCGCTCTTGTCGTGCATCCACCGGTCGAGCTTCGCCGGCGGCATGAAGCTCCAGCCCGACTTGCTCGAGGAGTCGATCGAGAGCCACACGACGCCGCGCGGCCCCCAGGTTTCCTGCAAGCCCTGCATGTTGCGCGTGTCGTAGTGGTTGCGCACGAACGGGCACTGCGGGTTCGTCCATTCGAGGACGACGTAGCGGCCTTTGAAGTCGGACAGCTGCACGGCTTTGCCCTGCGTATCGGTGAGCGTGAAATTCGGCGCGGACTGCCCGGCCGCAGCGGCCAGCACCGGCAGCGGGACGCCGATCAAGAGCGGCGCCAGAAGAGTTCGCCAATTCATTCTTACCTCCTTTATGCGGCTAGAGCGTAGCGAGCGCGTCGGTAATCGTGCTCTTCTGCAGGACCTCCGGCAACAGCAAAGGTTCGCGGCCAGGCCGGTAGAGCACGTAGACCGGGATGCCATTGCGGCCGAGTGCGGCAAGTGCCTGCCCGATGACCGGGTCGCGGCGGGTCCAGTCGGCGCGCAACAGCGCGACGTTCTTCTGTGCGAAGGCGGCGCGAACCGCATCGCTGTTGAGCGCGATCTTGTTGACCTGGCAGGTGACGCACCAGGCGGCGGTGAAATCGACGAACACGGCTCGGCCCGCGCCGGTCAGCTCGCGCACGCGCTCCGGCGTGAAGTCCTGCCACGGCCCCTTTTCGGCGGCAAGCGCCTTCGGCGGCGGTGCATTGTCGGTGGTGACCGCGATGGCCACCGGCCAGCCGACCAGCGCCGCAGCGGCGAGCCCGAGCGTTGCCGCGACGCCCCAGGCGCGAGCGCCGCCACCGCGCATCGTCTGCCATGCCCACAGTGCGAAGGCGATCAGGAGCAGCACGGCCAGCAGTCTCGCGACCGCGTCGTTGTCGAGTTGCATGGAGAGGACCCAGGCGAGCCAGATCACTGTTCCGTAGAGCGGGAAAGCGAGCACTTGCCGGAGCCGCTCCATCCAGGGTCCCGGCTTGGGAAGCTTCCGTCTCCATGCAGGGAAAAACGCGAGCGCGAGATACGGCAGGGCCATGCCGACGCCGAGCGCTGCGAAGATCGCCAGCGTCGCCGCATTGTTCTGCGCGAGCGCGTAGCCGAGCGCAGCGCCCATGAACGGCGCCGAGCAAGGCGAAGCCACGACGACCGCGACGAGCCCCGCGAGCGCGTCGTTCACGTAGGCGTTGCGCGCCGACCACGTCGACACCGCCGAAGGCAGCAGCTGCCCGACCTCGAACACCCCGGACAGATTCAGCGCGAAAACGAAGAAGAGGATTGCGAGCGCGACGATGATCGCGGGGGACTGGAGCTGGAAGCCCCAGCCGAGCTGCGCTCCGGCCGCGCGCAAGGCGACGAGAAGCACGGCGAGCGCAACGAACGACGCGATCACTCCACCGGCAAAGGCGAGACCGTGCGCGCGCATGCCGGCCGTGCCGCCGCCGTGCGAGGCGAAGCCGAGCACCTTGAGCGAGAGGACAGGGAAGACGCAGGGCATCAGGTTGAGGAGCACGCCTCCCGCAAGCGCGAAGATGAGCGCGACCCATAACGAAAGACGGTTCGCCTCGTCGACGATCGGCAGCGCGGCGCCTGCCGTCGCGGCGCCGGCAGGCGGCGCTCCGGCGACGACCGCACCGGCGAGCGGTACATCGATCGCCGCGGCATCGAAGCCGCTGAAGCCCTTGCTCGATGTCAACACGCCGGCGACGCGCGTGAACTCGCCGACGCGCTGGCTCGCCACCGGAAGCGTCAGCGCCAGCGTCGAGTCCTTTCGCGTCAACGTTTGCCGCCCGCTCGCTTCGATCTTGCCTTCGCTGTACGGGAAGAAATGGACCTCGCCCAATTCGGTCGGCGCACGAGGCCGCAACGACAGCTCGATCTCGGCGCCGTGGCCGGTGGCGGAGACGGTCCATCCTTCGAGCGGCCGCGGCAACGCCGCGCGCGCGCTTGCGATCGGCCCCGCCCAGCGCGTGTCCGCCGTAGCGCTCCCGGCAACGGGAAGCGTGAGCGCGAGATCGGCGCCTTCCGGAATGCAGATCTCCTTGCAGACCAGCCAGTCGGCGCGCGCGGCCAGATTCGCTGATGGACCGGCGAGGTCGCGCGCCACGGCGATCTCGGTCAGCAGAAAGACTTCGCCCTCGTAACCGTAATTGACCAGCGGGCCGACCGGCAGCGCCTGTGGCGCCGGCCATTCGATGGGCCCCGCGCTCATTCCGGCCAGAAGCTTCCAGGTGAGCGTCGTAGGCAACCCCGAATCGCCTGGGTTGCGCCAGTAGGTGTGCCACCCGCGCTCCATCCTCAGCCGCAGCGCGACGGTCGAGGGCGAGCCCGGCACGAGCGCGGTTTCCGCGGCGACCAGCTCCGCTTCGACGTGCGCCGTGCGCACCGGCGCGGCGAGCGCGCCCGCCGCAGCGGCCGCGAGGCCGGCAGCGATGACTATCCGAAGAAGGCGCAGCATTCGGCGCATGAGTGAGCGACTTCGATCGCGAGAACGGTGAACGCTTGGGCGGCTCCGGGCCGCCAAGGTTCCCTCGCCAAACAACATACAATTCTAGCAGTCGGGGTATTCCCGCGTCCGGGGCCGATGCAGCGCGAACGCTGCGCACCGTCCGACCAATGGTAGGCTCGACATTGAAGCCTTCCTCGCACGGGCCCATGGGAGGCTGCCGGTATAATCGCCGCTCGACGAGAGCTCGAACGACCACCCCGTGCAACCGTATCGCCCCGCCGAGATCGAAGCCGCTGCGCGCGCCCATTGGGTGTCGCGCGACGCATTCCGCGCGTGCGAAGACGCGGGCAAGCGCAAGTTCTACCTCGTGTCGATGCTGCCGTACCCCTCGGGCGTGCTGCACATGGGACACGTGCGCAATTACACGATCAACGACATGATGTACCGGTACCTGCGCATGAACGGGTACAACGTTCTCTCGCCGATGGGCTGGGACGCGTTCGGGCTACCCGCCGAGAATGCGGCGATGAAGGTCGGCATGGCCCCCGCGAAGTGGACCCGCGACAATATCGCCTACATGAAGAAGCAGATGCAGGCGGTGGGGCTCGCCATCGACTGGTCGCGCGAACTCTCCACGTGCGACCCCGAGTACTACCGCTGGAACCAGTGGCTGTTCCTGAAAATGCTCGAGAAGGGGATCGCGTACAAGACCACCGGCGTCGTCAACTGGGATCCTGCCGATCAGACCGTGCTTGCCAACGAGCAGGTCATCGACGGCAAGGGCTGGCGCTCCGGCGCGACGGTCGAGAGGCGCGAGATACCGATGTATTACCTGCGCATCACCGACTACGCCGAGGAGCTGCTCGCGAAGCTCGACGAGATGACCGGCTGGCCGGAGCGCGTGCGCACGATGCAGGCGAACTGGATCGGGAAGAGCGAGGGCGTGCGCTTCGCCTTCCCGCACGACGTTCGCGACGCGAAGGGCGCGCTCATCGGCGACGGAAGCATGTGGGTCTACACCACGCGCGCCGACACGATCATGGGTGTCACCTTCTGCGCTGTGGCTGCGGAACATCCTTTGGCCGCGCATGCCGCCGCTGCGAATCCCGAGCTGGCAGCGTTCATCGAGGAATGCAAGCGCGGGACGACCATCGAGGCCGAGATCGCCACGATGGAAAAGAAAGGCATGCCGACGGGACTCTTCGTGACGCACCCGCTCACCGGCGAGAAGATCGCCCTGTGGGTCGGCAATTACGTGCTCATGGCCTACGGCGAGGGCGCGGTTATGGGCGTGCCGGGCCACGACGAGCGCGATTTCGCGTTCGCGAAGAAATACCGCCTGCCGATCAAGCAGGTGATCGCGATAGACGGCGAGATCTTCTCCGACGATGCGTGGCAGGCGTGGTACGAGGACAAGGAGCGTGGCCGCTGCGTGAACTCCGGAAAGTACGACGGTCTCGCTTACCAGAGAGCGGTCGATGCGGTGGCCGCCGACCTCGCAGCTAAAGGTTTGGGCGAGAAACAGGTGCGCTATCGCCTGCGCGACTGGGGTGTCTCGCGCCAGCGCTACTGGGGCACCCCGATCCCGATCATCCATTGCGGAAGCTGCGGCGACGTCCCGGTGCCGGAGAAGGATCTGCCGGTTGTGCTGCCGGAGGATTGCGTGCCCGACGGCAGCGGTAACCCGCTCGCCAAGCGCGCCGACTTCGTCAACGTCGATTGTCCCAAGTGCGGCGGTCCGGCGAAGCGCGAGACCGACACGCTGGACACTTTCGTCGATTCGTCCTGGTACTACATGCGCTACGCCTGTCCCGGCGCGGCCACGATGATCGACGCGCGCAACGATTACTGGAACCCGATGGACCAGTACATCGGCGGCATCGAGCACGCGATCCTGCATCTGCTCTACGCGCGCTTCTGGACCAAGGTCATGCGCGACATGGGGATGCTGAAATTCGACGAGCCGTTCACGCGCCTGATGACGCAGGGCATGCTGCTCAACCACGCCTACTTCCGCCGCACCGACAAGGGGGGCATCGACTATTTCCCGCCGGAAGAGGTCGAGCCGATCCACGACGCCTCAGGTCGCATCACCGGCGGCACGCTGAAGAGCGATGGCCGGCAGGTCGAGTACGAAGGCATCAGCACGATGTCCAAGAGCAAAAAGAACGGCGTGGACCCGAACGATCTGATCGCGAAATACGGCGCCGACACGGCGCGGCTCTTCGTCATGTTTGCAGGGCCTCCGGACGATTCCGCCCTCTGGTCCGACGACGCGGTCGACGGCGCGTTCCGGTTCCTGAAGCGCCTGTGGGCGTACGCGCAGGACCACGCCGCAGCGCTCGCGCGCGCCCCCGTCCCGATCAACTGGGCGGATGCGCCGCCTGCGCTGCGCGAGATCCGCCGCGAGCTTCATCTGCATCTCAAGCAGGCGGACGACGACTACAAGCGTGTGAAGTACAACACCGTCGTCTCGGCAGGCATGAAGATGCTGAACGCGCTCGAGCGTATCCCCGACCAGACAGCGCCCGCGATCGAGCTGGCGCGCGAGGGGCTCTCGGTTCTGTTGCGCGTGCTCGCCCCGGTCGTGCCACACATCGCACACGCGCTGTGGGAACAGCTCGGGTACGCCGCGAAGTACGACGACATCCTCGACGCGCCGTGGCCGACGGTGGACGCGGCCGCGCTCGCGCAGGACGAGATCGAGTTGGTGCTTCAGGTGAACGGCAAGCTGCGCGGCAGGATCGTCGTTCCGTCGGCGGCCGACAAGGCGGAGATCGAACGCGCCGCGGTGGCGAGCCCGGAAGTCAAGAAACATTGCAACGGGGCGACACCGCGAAAGATCGTGGTCGTGCCGGGACGGCTGGTCAATGTGGTGTGCTGAGTCCCGTCGTCATTCCCGCGCAAAGCCTGCCCCCGACCCGATCGCGGGCGGGAATCCCGTGGCGTCTGCACCAAAGACACTGGGTCCCCGCTTGCGCCGGGACGACGAGTGCGCAAGCCGATCGGCCTTCGCCCGACTGGGCGTCGGGCTCGCCCTCTCGGGCGCACTCGTCGCCTGCGGCTTCCATCTGCGCGGCGAGGTGCATTATCCGTTCGATACGCTCTATCTCAACTCGCCGGCGTCGCAGCCGCTCACGACCGACCTCAGACGCTCGCTGCAGGGAGGCGCCAGCGCGCAAATCGTCCCCTCCGCTGACCAGGCGCAGGTCATCCTCGATATCACTACGGTCGAGAACAACAAGCAGATCCTCTCGCTTTCGAGCGGCGGCAAGGTGAGCGAATTCCTGCTGACCAAGCGCGTGCTCTTCCGCGTTCACGACAAGGACGGCAACGACTGGCTGCCGACGGCCGAAGTCGTCGTTCGCCGCACCTACACGTACACCGATACCGAGGCGCTCGCGAAGGAGTACGAGGAGCAGCGCCTGTGGCTCGACATGCAGGACGACGCGATCCAGTTGATCGTGCGCCGGCTGCAGTCGGCCAAGAAGCCCGTGGCCTGAACGTCTGCCGCGCCAACGCACTTCGCTGAGAACATCGCCATGCAACTCCGGCCCGCGCAGCTCGGCGCGCACCTCGCGAAAGGTCTCCGCGCGCTGTATGTGATTCACGGCGACGAGCCGCTACTCGCAAGCGAGGCCGGTGACGAGATCCGCGCTGCGGCGCGCGCCGCCGGCTTCGACGCACGCGACGTTCTGGTCGCCGAGGCTGGATTCAAATGGGAAGCCTTCGCGGCGGCGAACCGCAACCTCGGGCTCTTCGGCGCACGCAAGCTCGTCGATCTGCGGATTCCTTCGGGCCGGCCCGGAGTCGAGGGTGCGCGCGCGCTCGAAGACTGCGCGAACCATCCCAGCCCCGACGCGGTGACGCTCGTTACGCTGCCGCGGCTCGATCGGACCGCACAGGGCTCGGCCTGGTTCAGCGCGCTCGAGCGAGCCGGCGTCAGCGTCGCCGTGCAGCCGCTCGACCGCGCGGAATTGCCGCGATGGCTTGCGGCGCGTCTCGCGCGCCAGAAGCAGCGCGTGTCGGCGGACACCCTGCAGTTTCTCTCCGACACGACCGAGGGCAACCTGCTCGCGGCGCAGCAGGAGATCGAGAAGCTCGGCTTGCTGCTGCCCGAAGGCGAACTGGACCACGATGCGGTCGAGCGGGCCGTGGCCGATGTCGCGCGCTTCGATGTCTTCCAGCTCTCGGAGGCCTGGCTCGCGGGCGACGCGCCCCGGGTCTGCCGCATCATCGCCGCTCTGGAGGGCGAGGGCGAAGGCATGCCGCTCCTCATCTGGCAGCTCGGGGAGGACCTTCACGCGCTCGCGCAGGTGCTCGACGCGATGGCTTCGGGAACACCCCGCGGGGAGGCCGTGCGCAACGCGCGCGTCTGGGGCAGGCGTCAGGGGGCGCTCGAGATGGCCGCACGGCGCGTCTCGCCGTCGATGCTCCCGGAGCTCGTCACTGGGCTCGCTCGCCTCGACGCGCTCGCCAAGGGCCTCGGGAAGGGCGACGTCTGGCAGGAGCTGGCGGCGCTCGCGCTCGCACTTTGTCGGCAGCCGGACGAAGCGTTACGATCGCGTTTGCGGCCGCACTGACCCGCCGCCGTCGCGAGGACTCTCGGGGTTGAGGAGGGAGCCATGTACAAAAAGATTCTCGTTGCCTACAACGGCGCACCCGAATCGCGCTCCGCGCTCGACGAGGTCATGCGCCTCGCCTCCGATGCTTCGATCGAGGTGCATCTCGCAGGCGTGGTCCACTATCCGTCGGCTTATCTGCTCGCCGGCGAGTACGTGCCCGAGGTCGCGCTCGCCGACGAGCGCGAGCACATGGAAGCGGATCTGAAGGATGCGCACGCGCTGCTGGCCGGCAAGGGACTCAACGTCAAGGAGCACCTGGTCGTCGGCGAGCCGGTCGACGTCCTCACCAAGCTCGTGAGCGAGCTCGGCATCGATCTCCTGATCCTCGGTCATCCGCGCAGCAAGTCCTTCGCGATGCGCTGGTGGCGGGGCTCGGTCGATGCGATCCTGATCGAGCGCGTCCGCTGCAGCGTCTTGGTCGCTGCCGACGCCAGAACCTGACTGTCACTCCGAGCGCAGCGAGGAATCTGCTTTTGCACAGCAGATCCTTCGACAGGGCCTGACTGTCATTCCGAGCGCAGCGAGGAATCTGCCTTTGCAGCAGATCCTTCGACTCGCTTCGCTCGCTCAGGATGACGCATCCGTTTCCGATCGCGCGCGCACTCGGGTGCGGCACTCTCGGACGGATGCGTCACTTGCCTACGCTGATATCGCCGTAGTAGGCCTGCGCGTCGGCGCCGGTATTGTCGGTGTCGGTCATGATCTCGATCGAGGTCACGTTCCCCGGCTCTTCTCCGAACGCTCGCTTGAAATCCTCGACGAGGTTACGCTTGTACGTCTGCCACTTGCCGATCCCCTGATCGTCGACCGCGACGGCCAGCATGCGTATGCGCGGGCTGCGGCTGCTCACGGTGATCGAATCGGGCGCGACCTTGCTCCCCCATATGTACATCAGCGTCGCGTACGGCAGCGGCTGGCCCGAGATCGTCTGCGCCGCAGACGCCGCGAAGCGTTCCTTGAAGGCAAGCTTCGACGTGTCGCCGGCAAACGCCACCATCAGCCGGACCGGTGCGTCCTCCTTGGCCTGCTCGGCGGTGTTGGCAGCGGGAATGCCCTGCACGACCTTCCAGCGCCAGGAGAGCAAGGGAAAGTGGTGCGGATCGAAGTCGGTCTGCACACCGAGGAGGGACGCCGCGTTGTGCGCCGTGGCGCGAACAACCACGGCTCCGTCTTCGACGACCATCATGTAGTCGGTGTTGTTCTTGAACGAAGCGAGCGAAACGGGCTTCCACTCCGGCGGCGGCGCGACGCCCGACTTGGCGGCGGAGAAGCGCGGAATGTCAGGCGGCTGCTGAGCGGACGCAGTTGCGCCGACGACGGCGCAAAGCAAGGCGATCGACAGGATTTTCATGGAAGTCTCCCCCGCACACAGTGCGTCTTCGAGGCGCGCAGCATGCAAGCAGTAACGGCCTGGGTCGGCTGCGCCGTGGCGAAGCTTACCATTTCGACCAGGCGCGGTTCGCCTCGATCAACGCCAGTCTCCCCACAAGGCGTTCATCGCGGCAAGCATGGCCGGTCCCGCTGTTTCGGTGCGCAGGATGCGCGGGCCCAATCGCACGCCGCGAAAGCCCGCGGCGAGCGCCGCAGTCTCCTCGTCCGGTGCGAGTCCGCCCTCGGGACCGACCAGCAGCTCGACGCCCCGATCCGGGGGCGGAAGATCGGCAAGCGACTGCGGCGCGGCCGGCGCAAGCAGCAGACGCAACCCGGTCTCCGAGGGCCGTCGCAGCCATTCGCGAAGCTCGCACGGCGCGTGCACGGCCGGCAGGCGATTGCGACCGCACTGCTCGCACGACGCGATGGCGATCTGCCGCCAGTGCTCTACACGGCGCTGCGCGCGGGCGCCGTCGAGACGCGTGACGCTGCGCACGCTCGCGACCGGCGCGATTGCGGCGGCGCCCAACTCCACCGCCTTCTGAATCGCGTAGTCCATGCGCTCGGCGGAAACGAGCGCCTGCACGAGCGTGATCGACAGCGGTGACTCGCGCTCGATCGCGCGCCGCTCGACGACGCGCAGGCCCACCGCATGCGGCGTGACGCGCGCGATCTGCGCGCCGTACTCCCCGCCCTCGCCGTCGAAGAGCGTGACTGCATCGCCAACGCGCAGCCGCAGAACCTGCGCCGCGTGATGCGCTGCGCCGTAAGGAAGCGCGATTTCCGCGCCCGCGGCGAGCGGCGGTGGGCAGAAGAAGCGGGCAGTCATGCGCGTGGCGCCGCTTGAGTCTCGATCCCGAGCGTCGCGCGGCATGCTAGCATTTTGCCACACCAATGCGAGGAAGCTGACCCATGGCCGCGACCCCACCTGTGTGCGATTTCGACGCCCCCGCGCCCGACTTCGAGCTGCCCGCCACCAATAGCCGCCGCTACCGCCGCGACGCCGTGCGCGGGCCGAACGGGCTTCTGGTCATGTTTATCTGCAACCACTGCCCCTTCGTGAAGGCGGTGATCGACAAGATCGTGCGCGACGCGGCGGAACTGAAGGCGCACGGCATCGGCTCGGTCGCGATCTGCAGCAACGACCCCGCGGATTATCCCGAGGACTCGTTCGACAACATGAAAGCGGTCGCTACGCGACTGCGCTTCCCGTTTCCCTATCTCTGGGACGAGTCCCAGGACGTCGCCCGCGCCTACGGCGCGGTGTGCACGCCCGACTTCTTCGGCTACAACGCGGGGCTCGGACTGCAGTATCGCGGCCGCCTCGACGACTCCGGCCGCTCGCCGAAGCCCGGTGCAGAACGCGAGCTCTTCAACGCCATGGTGCAGGTCGCGCGCACGGGCAAGGGACCGGTGCAGCAGAAAACGAGCGTCGGCTGCTCGATCAAGTGGCGTTAGCTATAGGAATTCCCGCAGCGCGTCGAGCACCGCGTCCGGGGCTTCGGTCATGAGGCTGTGGCCGCAATCGGGAACCGTCACGACACGCTTGTCGGACAGCCCAGCGGCGAGCGCGCGGGCATTCTTCGGCAGGGTCATCTGGTCGCGCTCGCCGATGATCAATAGCGCAGGGCAGCGCACGTTCTCCGCCGCCGACAATCCGGCCGCATAGCTGTTGCAAGCGGCGAGATCCGCGTGCAGCAGTCCGGGCCGGCAGCGCTCCATCAGGCGCATCGCGTTGCCCGTCATCCACACCCCGGGCAGCGGATTGCCGCCGAGCTGATCCGCAGGTGAGAACGACCAGCCGTTGATCATCTCGAACGCCGCGTGATCGTCGCGCTTCGCCGCGTCGAGGAGCGCATCGCTCACCGGCATCGGCACCGAAGGGCCGAGAAGCGCGATGCGGCTTGCACGCGCGGGGTGCCAGCCCGTGGCATCGAGCACGACGAGCGAGCCGAGGCTGTGACCCACGAGCGCCGCGGTCTCGATCGCGAGCGCGTCGAGCAGCGCCATGAGCCAGCCAGCGATCGCTTCCACCGACGGCAACGGAGCGCCTTCGCTCCGCCCGTGCCCGGGCAGATCGACCGCGAGCACGTTCCGGCCATGATGGGCGAAATAACGCGACTGCAACGCCCATACGCTGTGATCGTTTGCCGCCCCATGCACGAAGACGATCGTCGGCAGAGCGGGGTCGAAGGCGCGCGCGCCGGTGTACGCATAGACCGCGCGTCCCGAGACGCTTGTCAGCACGCCGTCAGCCTTTTTCCGCCGCACGCAACGCGCGGGCGAGGTCTTCGATCAGGTCGTCGGCGTGCTCGAGCCCGACCGAGAGCCGGATCGTGCCCTCGGTGATGCCGGCCGCCTTGAGATCCTCCATCGCGACGCGGAAGTGCGTGGTCGAAGCCGGATGGATCACGAGCGATTTCGCGTCGCCCACGTTGGCGAGGTGCGAAAAGATGCTCAGACGTTCGATGAACCTGCGGCCCTGGTCGCGCGTGCCGCGAATGGCGAAGCTGAACACCGCGCCGCAACCTTGAGGCAGGAGCCGCCCCGCGAGCTCACGGTCGGGATGCGTCGGCAGCTCGGGGTACCCGACCGACTCAACGAACGGATGCGCGGCGAGAAAGGCGACGATCCTGCGCGTGTTCTCGACGTGGCGCTGCATACGCAGCGGCAGCGTCTCGATGCCCTGCAGGATCTGGAACGCCGTCATCGGCGCCATGCACGCACCGAAGTCGCGAATCCCTTCGCGGCGAGCCCGGAGCAGGAACGCGGCGGTCGTTGACTCCTCGGCGAACACCATCCCGTGGAAGCCCGCGTAAGGCTCGGTCAGCGTCGGGAACTTGCCCGCGCTCTTGCCGGACTCGTTCCAGTCGAAGCGGCCGCTGTCGACGAGAAGCCCGCCGATCACCACGCCGTGCCCCGACAGGAACTTGGTGGCGGAGTGATACACGAGGTCGGCGCCGTGCTCGAACGGACGCATGAGCGAGGGTGTCGTGAAGGTCGAATCGACAAGCAGCGGCAATCCGTGCTCGTGCGCGAGCGCAGCCACGCGCGGCACGTCGAGCACCTCGAGTCCCGGATTGCCGAGTGTTTCGCCGAAGAGAAGCCGCGTGTTCGGCCGGATTGCGCATCGCCAGGAGTCCAGATCGCGCGGGTTGACGAAGGTCGTCTCGATGCCGAAGCGCGGCAACGTGAAGTCGAGCAGATTGTGCGACCCGCCGTAGAGCGAGCGCGAGGCGACGATGTGCGAGCCCGCGCCCATGAGCGTCACGATCGCGAGATGCAATGCCGCCTGCCCGCTCGCCACCGCGATCGCCCCCACGCCGCATTCGAGCGCGCTGATGCGCTCCTCGAGCACCGCGCAGGTCGGATTGGAGATGCGCGAGTAGACGTGCCCCGCGCGCTCCATGTTGAAGAGCGCCGCGGCGTGATCGGTGTCGCGGAAGACAAACGAAGCCGACTGGTAGATCGGCGTAGCGCGCGCGCCGGTGGCAGGATCGGGCCGCGCGCCGGCATGCAGGGCGAGCGTGTCGAAATGGGTGGTCTTCGGCTTGGCCATCGCGGAGATGCGTACGCTCGGGCAGTCTATGGTAGCGCATTGGAGCGCGCATCGTCCTGCGGCCTCCCGGAATGGTCAGGGGCCCACTCCGCCACTCGAAGTCCTTGGCGCGCGGCCGGTGCGGGCCTAAACTCTCATCCTCAGAAGCCCGTTTCTTTCCCGAGGAGAACAAATGCAACGCAAGGCATCTGCACGCTGGCAGGGGACCGTGAAGGAAGGTGCCGGAACCATCAGCACGCAAAGCGGCACGCTCAAGGACACGCCCTATTCCTTCGTCGCACGCTTCGGCGACGGCAAGGGAACCAACCCCGAAGAGTTGATCGCCGCCGGTCACGCGGCCTGCTTCACGATGGCCTTGTCGTTCATGCTCAACAACGCGGGGTTCACCGCCGACGCGATCGATACCGAGGCGGCGCTGACAATGGACCAGGTGAGCGGCAACTGGACCATCACCTCGATCCATCTCACCACGCGGGCTCGCGTAGCCAAAATCGACGACGCGAAGTTCGCCGAGATCGCAGCCAACGCCAAGGCCAACTGTCCGGTCTCGCGCGTGCTCAACGCGACGATCACGATGGACGCGAAGTTGGTCGCCTGACGAAAATGACCGCATCACCGCCGCGTCCACACAAGGGCCGCGGCGCCGGGTTCAATCCCGCCAACCGTTTTCGCCGCGACGAACGCGAGGCTTTCGACGACGGCTGGACCACGCCGCTCGCCGAAGACGAAGCGCTGCCCCCGCTCAAGACCACCGTCTCGATCCAGCGCGCGCGCACCATCATCGCGCACAACGATTCGCCCGACATCCCGTTCACGCAGTCGATCAATCCGTATCAGGGCTGCGAGCACGGCTGCATCTACTGCTACGCGCGTCCGACGCACGCCTATCTCGATCTCTCTCCCGGCCTCGACTTCGAGACGAAGCTCTTCGCCAAGCCGAATGCCGCGGAGCTTTTGCGCGCGGAGCTCTCGAAGCCCGGCTACCGCTGCGAGCCGATCGCGCTCGGCACCAACACCGATCCGTATCAGCCGATCGAGCGGGAATGGAAGATCACGCGCCAGTTGATCGAAGTGCTGTCGGAATGCGAGCACCCGCTGACCATCACGACCAAGGGAGTGCTCGTCGAGCGCGACCTCGATCTGCTCTCGCCGATGGCCGCGAAGGGACTGGTGCGCGCGTACGTCTCGATTGCGGTGCTCGATCCGGAGCTCGCCCGCAAGCTCGACCCGAGAGCTCCCGCGCCGCGGCGGCGTCTGCAGATCGTCAAGACACTTGCCGACGCGGGCATTCCAGTTGGGGTTAGCATCGCTCCGGTCATCCCGCAGCTCACCGATCGCGACATGGAGGCGATCCTCGAGGGCGGAGCCGCAAACGGAGCGCGTTGGGCCTCCTGGATCATGCTGCGCCTGCCGCGCGAAGTGGCGCCGCTCTTTCGCGACTGGCTCGCTCAGCATTATCCGCTGCGCGCCGAGCACGTGATGAGCATCGTGCAGCAGATTCGCGGGGGCCGGGACAACGATCCGAATTTCGGTTCGCGGATGCGCGGCGAAGGGCAGTTCGTGGAGCTGATCGCGCGGCGCTTTGCGATTGCGTGCAAGCGGCTCGGGCTCAACCTCGATCGCGCGCCACTCGACACCACGCGCTTCCGTCCGCCGCGGCGAAGCGAGAGCGCGGGCCAGCTCGAGCTCTTTGGTGGCTGAGAGAAAGACGCCGCGGCGCCGATCGCCCGCGTCGGGCGTACGCGGACGCAAGGCGAGTGCCTCACTCAGCGAACGGCTCGCGCGTTGCTACACGGGCGCGGTGCACGACGTGCTGCGCGGCCTCGGCTACGAGAACGTCGTCCTGCCCGCGGGGATCAAGCCGCTCACCCCCGAGACCCGGCTCGCCGGGCCGGCATGGACCGTCGCCGGCCACATCGATCGCACGCGCTCGCGGCACGAGACGCTGCTCGCGTGGTGCACGCTGCTCTCGCGCGCGCCGAAGAGCCACGTCATCGTCTGCCAGCCGAACAACCACGAGGTCGCGCTGATGGGCGAGCTTTCCGCGCAGACGCTGCACGCGCGCGGCGTGCTCGGGTTCGTCGTCGACGGCGGTTCGCGCGACACGGAGCTGGTTGTCGCGCAGGGATTCCCGGTCTTCTGCGCGTTTCTCACGCCGGCGGACGTTGTCGCCCGCTGGGTGCCCGATCGATTCGGCGAGCCGGTCACGATCGGCGCTGTGACGATCACGACCGGCGATTATCTGCTCGGCGACCGCGACGGCGTGGTCGCGATTCCGCGCGCCATCGCCGAAGACGTGGTGGCGAAGACCGAGGAAGTCGTGGCCACCGAGAGCGAGATGCGCCAGGCGCTTGTCGCCGGCATGGACCCGGTCGCGGCCTATAACAAGTACGGCAAGTTCTAGCAGGCTAGAGCGGCGCTTCGAGCAGGCACCCGAACTCGCGCGCGAAATCGATCGAGACGCGCGCGTGGACCGCGCCCTGCTTGTCGAAGAAGCGCCGCAACCCCGAAACGCCGAACACGCCTTCGTGCCAGACGTTCGGGTGAATGTAGAGCCCCTGCGCACCGTCGAATCGAAAGCAGACGAAGTCCTGCGGCCTGACCTCGTCGCCGGGCAGCGCGAGCGGCACCATGAACGGCTGGCGCTCGAGCGGAAAGAAGAGTTGGCCGCCATCGGGATGATAGTTGGCGTGCCAGAGAAGAATGCGCTCGGGATCGCACCGATGCGCACGATCGGCCGCGGCAGGCTCCGTCGCGTAGGCGAGGATGTACTCGCCGCCGACCGCCTCGTTGCGGCCGAAGAGGACATCGCCCTGCCACTCGCTCACGAACACGCCTTCGGTCGTGCCAGCTTCATCGCCCGTGTCCTCATCGACCGGTCGCCGGCCCTGCGCCGGCCAACGCACGATCTCGATCGTGCAAAGCCCCGGATCATCGACGAGGCGCCCGTAGCCTTCGAGTGCCAAGGCAGTCGCGTCGACGACCGGCATGCGCACGCGCGCGAGATTCGCTGGAAGCGCCGGATTGAGGTAGTCGATGACGGGCAAGCTAACTCGCAGCCCGCAAGCTCACGGCGTGCAATCGGCTACGCGGCGAGCGGTGGTCACTTCGTCGCGCACGCGGCCGTTCCGAGCCGTGTGTGTCTCCAGCCGATACGCACTGTCGTTTTCGGCGGTGAGCATCGACGTGGTGGTCCAGGTCGCGACGCCGGAAGGAAGCTTGACCATACACTCGGCGTTGAACGTGTACGTCGAGCCGCTTTGCGTGGTCGGTGACACCTTGCACCCCATCTTCCCGAGCGCGGTGTCCTGCAATCGAAACTCTTCGCTGGGGTCGATGCATTCTTTCGCAACGAACTTGTTCGTGCCCACGGTCCGCTCGTACTCCCACACGCCCTGGCGGAAGGTAGGGACATCGGCACCACGGGCGACGCTGGACGCGATGAGGAGGATCGATACGCACGCCCCCAAGCACGATCTTGCAGCCTGGTGCGCGGCGGCGATGAGCAGGGCGTTCACGTGTCTAGTGACTCTCGCGGCCGACCTTGGCGCCGGATTTGCCGACGAGGAAATCGAGATCGACGCCCTGGTCGGCCTGAAGGACCGTGTCGCAATAGAGCTTCACCCAGCCGCGGTCGCTGTGCGGTTTCGGCGCGCGCCAGCGACCGCGCCGGCGCGCAAGTTCGGCGTCCGAGACGTGCAGAACGAGCTTGCGTTTGGCGACGTCGAGCTCGATCAGGTCACCGTTCTCGACCAGCGCGAGCGGCCCGCCTGCCGCGGCCTCGGGCGCGGTGTGCAGCACCACCGTGCCGTACGCTGTGCCCGACATCCGAGCGTCGGAGACGCGGACCATGTCGGTGACACCTTTCTTCAAGAGCTTCGCCGGAAGGGCGAAGTTACCGACTTCCGGAAATCCCGGATAGCCCTTCGGCCCGCAGTTCTTCAGCACGAGCACGCAATCGGCGTCGACGTCGAGCGCGGGGTCGTCGATGCGCCGGTGAAGATCGTCGATGTCCTCGAAGACCACCGCGCGGCCCTTGTGCTTCATCAGCTTCGGCGTGGCGGCCGAAGGCTTCAGCACCGCGCCCTTCGGCGCCAGGTTGCCGCGCAGGACCGCGATCCCGCCCTGCGGCTTGAACGGCTTGCCAATGGGCGTGATTACCGCAGGGTTGTAGTTGACCGCGTCCTTGACGTTCTCCCAGGCCGTGCGGCCGTTGACCGTGAGCGCATCCTTGTGGATGTAATTGCCGATCTCCCTGATGACGACCGGGAGTCCGCCCGCGTAGTAAAAGTCCTCCATCAGGTACTTGCCCGACGGCATGAGATTCACGAGGCATGGCATGTCGCGGCCGAGCCGGTCCCAGTCATCGAGCGTCAATTTCACGCCGATGCGCCCTGCGATCGCGAGGAGATGCACCACCGCGTTGGTCGAGCCGCCGATCGCGCCGTTGACCATGATCGCGTTCTCGAATGCCTCCTTGGTGAGGATCTTCGACATGCGCAGATCTTCGCGCACCATCTCGACGATGCGCCGCCCCGCCATGCGCGCGAGCACACGCCGGCGCGAATCGACTGCAGGAATCGCGGCGTTGGTCGGCAAGCCCATGCCCAGCGCCTCTACCATCGAGGCCATCGTGGAAGCTGTGCCCATCGTCATGCAGTGACCCGCGGAGCGCGACATGCACGACTCCGCCTCGACCATGTCGGCTTCCTTCATCTCGCCGGTCTTGAGCATCTCGGTGAACTTCCACACGTGCGTCCCCGAGCCGATGTCCTCGCCGCGGAACTTGCCGTTGAGCATCGGTCCGCCGGAGATGCCGATCGTCGGCAGATCGCACGACGCCGCGCCCATGAGGAGCGAGGGGGTGGTCTTGTCACAACCCATCATCAGCACCACGCCGTCATAGGGATTCGCCCGAATGCACTCCTCGACGTCCATGGCCGCCTGGTTGCGGAAGAGCATGGTGGTGGGACGCATCAGCGTCTCGCCGAGGCTCATCACCGGGAACTCGATCGGGAAGCCGCCGGCGTCGAGGACACCGTCGCGCACGTGCTGAGCCAGTTCGCGGAAGTGCGCGTTGCAGGGTGTCGCCTGCGACCAAGTGTTGCAGATGCCGATGACGGGGCGACCGTCGAACTGGTCGTGCGGGATGCCCTGGTTCTTCATCCACGAGCGGTGAACGAGGCCGTCACGGTCGTGGCGACCGAACCACTCGGCCGAGCGAAGCTTTCTGCTCGTCTTGCCCATGCTAATTCAGCGAATGACTTCGTCCGCGCGGAGCAGCACCGATCTCGGAATCGCCATCCCGAGGGCCTTCGCGGCCTTGAGATTGATGACCAGCTCGAACCTGGACGGCTGCTCGAAGGGAAGATCGGCGGGCTTCGCGCCCTTCAGAATTTTGTCGACATAGTCCGCGGCCCGCCGATGTAATTCCGGAAGATTGGGTCCATAGGAGATCAACCCGCCCGCATCGACGAAAAAGCGGTTGTCATAGATCGCGGGTAGCCGCCGGCGATCGGCGAAGTCGATGAGGTGAGACGCGTAGGTGTAAACGTACGGATCGCCTTCTACCGCGAACGCTTGCGACCCATCTTTCGTAATTGCATCGAGCGCAACCTCCATCTCTTCGCGATCGCGCACCTGCTGCGATTGAAGTTGAACCCCAAGTTTGCTTGCGGCGTCCTGCATCACTTGCACCTCGATCGCGTTGTCCCCTCGTATCGGATTCCAGAGCACGGTCGCGCGGCTGACCCTGGGAGCAACTTCCTTAAGCACCTCCATCCGCTTGGCGCTCAGGTCCAGCAGCGAGGCGGAAACGCCGGTCACGTTGCCTCCGGGACGTGCCCAGCTCGCGACCAGGCCGGACTTGACCGGGTCGCCCGTAGCCGCGACCACCACCGGAATCGTGCTAGTCGCCTTCTTGGCAGCCCGTGCCTCGGGCGTGCAGGTCGCAACGATGAGGTCGATCTTGGAGTCGACCAGCTCTTGCATGATCGCGGCAAGCTTTTCGCCGTCGCCCTGCGCGTCCTTATACGCGATGTGGATCGTCTTCCCGTCAACCCAGCCGAGCTCCCTGAGCCGCTCGTCGAACGCGCTCGCGAACGGTCCCGAAGGACCAAGACGGTAGAGGTAAACGTAGGCGATGCGAGGTACCTGCTTCATTTCCTGAGCGCTGGCGGCAAGCGGTGCGACAAGAAAGGCCGCGAGCATAGCTGAAGTCAACTTCGCTAGGACTCGTCCCACGAGCGACCTCCTCTCTCGCAACCGATGGATAGCTCTAGCGCCGCGTGCGCGGCCTCTCCGGAACGCCGCACACGGCGCTTCGTTCAAAAGTGTCACGGGGCGATTCGCTCCCCGCTCTTCTGATCGAAGAGATGCACCGCACCCGGCTCGATGGCGAGCCCGATGCGGTCGCCCGGATTCACCTGCGGGCGCCCATGCGTGACGAGCGTCAACTGCGCGGCGCCCGCCTGCACCAGCAATTCGGTTTCGGCGCCGGTCGGCTCGACCACGATGATCTCCGCCGGCACGCCGTCCGCGGCGCTGGTGAGGCCGAGATGCTCCGGCCGCACGCCGTACGCGACGGCCTGTCCGTCGCTCCCCGCCGCGTTCCCCAGCGGCCAGAACACCCCACCCGCCGCCTCGACGTGGCGCGCACCGTCCGCGCGGCGCACGGTGCCCTCGATCACGTTCATCGCCGGCGAGCCGATGAACTGCGCGACGAAGAGATTCGCCGGATGGTCGTACAGATCCAGCGGCGTGCCGATCTGCTCGACGCGCCCGTCGTGCATGACCACGATCCTGTCCGCCATCGTCATCGCCTCGACCTGGTCGTGCGTGACGTACACCGTCGTCGTCTTGAGCCGCTGGTGCAAAGCCTTGATCTCCCCGCGCATCGCCACGCGCAGCTTCGCGTCGAGGTTCGACAAAGGCTCGTCGAACAGGAACACCTTCGGGTCGCGCACGATCGCGCGCCCCATCGCCACGCGCTGGCGCTGTCCGCCGGAGAGCTCGCGCGGATAGCGCTTGAGGTACGGCTCGAGGTTAAGTATCTTCGCGGCCCTCGCCACGCGCTCCTCGATCGTCTTCGCGTCGGCCTTTCTCAGCTTCAGGCTGAACGCCATGTTGTCGGCGACCGTCATGTGCGGATAGAGCGCGTAGCTCTGGAACACCATCGCGATGTCGCGGTCCTTCGACTCCATGTCGTTGACGACCTTGCTGTCGATGGCGATGGTGCCGCCCGTGATCTCCTCGAGCCCGGCGAGCATCCGCAGCAGCGTGGACTTGCCGCAGCCCGACGGCCCGACGAGCACCATGAACTCGCCGTCGTGGATGTCGAAGCCGATGCCGTGAATCACCTTGGTGCTGCCGAAGGCCTTCTCGACGTTCTGGAAGGATACCGATGCCATAATGCTTACCCTAGTGAAAGAGGCCGGGGCGTCATGACTTCACCGCGCCGGCGGTGAGGCCGCCGACCATGTAGCGCTTGAATACGTAGTAGATCGCGGCGGGAGGCAGGGCATAGATCAAGCCAACGGTCATCAGCAGCTCCCACGGCGAATCGTCGGCGGCGAGAAAATTGCCGAGCGCCACCGCCAGCGTGATCTGCCGGTCGTTGGACAGCAGCAGGAATGCGTAGAGGTATTCGTTCCACGCCAGCAGCAGCGCGTAGGTGCCGATCGCGACCAGCGACGGCATCATCAGCGGCATGTACACGAGCCGGAAGAGCTGCAGCGGCGAGGCACCGTCGATTCGGGCCGCCTCGTCCAGCTCGTAGGGCAGCTTGTCCGAGGCCTGCTTCAATACCCAGATCGAATACGGCGCGGCGATCGTCACCATCGCGAGTATCAGCGCCCACTGGCTGTTGAGCAGTCCGTAGGTGCTCATCGTCTTGTACATCGGCACCGCGAGGAACGCAGCCGGGATGAAGTAGGTGAAGAGCGCAAGATTCATCACCGCCCTGCCGCCCTTCACTTTCAATCGGCTGATGGCGAACGCGGCACTGGTCGCCACCAGCAGCGTCAGCACGCCGACCGTGACCGCGATCAGCAGCGAGTTCCAGATCTGCAGCCAGAAGTGGCTCAAGTAATAGTGCTGTTCCCGAAACACCACCTCGAAGTTGTGCAGTGTCGGATGGTCGGGCCAGAGCTTGCCGGCGAATGCCGATTCCTTCGGCGAGATCGAGAACAGGAACAGGTGATAGATGGGAAGCATCGTCCAGATCAGCACGGGGATGCCGATCAGGAGGAGCTTCGCCTCCGTGCTCACTTGGCGCCAGGTCGGCGTCTTCATCTCGAAAGGCGCTTCATCATGAAGTAGACGAGTGGCAGCACCAGCGGCAAGGCGCAAACGATCGCGGCCATCGCGAGGTCGACCTGATCGAGCCGCAGGTAGCGAATGCCGAGTGTGGCAAGCACGTGCGTGAGGTCCGCCGGTCCGCCGCCGGTCAGGAGGTACACGCTGTTGAAGTCTCCCAGCGTCCAGATCATCGACAGGATCGACGAGGTTAGGTAGAGCGCCTGCAGCGACGGCCAGGTGATGAACTTGAACTTCTGCCAGCTCGAGGCGCCGTCGACCGAAGCCGCCTCGTAGAGCTCGCCCGGGATGGCGAGCCGGCCGGCGATCAGGATCAGCGTCCAGAACGGCAGCGACTTCCAGATGTGCACGAGGATCGCCATCGAGAGCGCGATCGACGGCTCGTTCAGCCAGTTCGGACCGTCGGCGCCCGTCAGGCGGAAGATCAGCGAATTGACCAGTCCCCACTCCGGGTTGAGCATGAAGCGGATCGAGAGGATGGTCGGGATCGACGGCACCGCCCACGGCAGGATGAATACGAGCGACAGCCACTTGATCCAGGTCCGTGCCTGCACGAAGAACCCGGACAGGAACAGCGCGACGATCATCTTCAAGTTGATGCCAACGACGAGGAAGATGAGCGTGTTGACGACCGACCGCGCAAACACGGGATCGTCGACGAGGTGCACGTAGCTCGTCGGGTGGCGGGCGAGCCAGAGGCCGTAAGCGATCGGGTACAGCACGAACACCAGGAAGACCAGCACGTAGGGCGCGATCATGATCACGCCCCACGCCTGCCACGGCGACAGGCGCTTCTTCGCCGGGCCCGCCGGGAGCACGGGCTCGGCGCGAGGAAGAGCGATGGTGGACACGACGACTTATCGCTTTGTCATCCCGAGCATTATCGCTTTGTCATCCCGAGCGACGCGAGGGATCTGCTGTGCGGCATATCAGGCCGTATCGAAATGCAGATTCCTCGTCGCTCACGCTCCTCGAAACGACAAGCTCTACCCAGCTACGGCCTTGATGCGGGCGATCATCTCGTCGACGGCCTTGTCCACCGGCACTTTCTCGCTGACGATGCGATTCATCGCCTTCGCCCATACGTTTTCGTTGTTGAGAATCGTGAACTTGTAGTTCTTGGTGAATTCGAAAGTCACGGTCCCTGCGTGAAACTGATTGTACACAGCCGTGCGGTGGCGATCGGCCTTCCAGAACGGGCTCTCGGCCGCGTTCTTGGTGACCGGATACCAGCGGCCGAGCGAGCCTTCGACGTATGGCGTGAGGTTCTCTTCCTGCAGTAAGAAAGCGACGAATTCCTTCGCCCGCTTCTTGTTTTTGGCACCCTCGAAAATCACGCCGGTCTTCACCGCCGCGCGATACACCATCTTGGAGCCGTCCGGCTTGTTGGGGAAGCCTGCCGTCGCGATCAGCTCGTCGTAGTTCTTCTTCGCCGTCGCGCGCTGCTCGGCGGTGAGCGTCGCGTTGTTCATGTCGTCGAGCCACTTGGCCGCGATCGAGATCGTCGCGTTGTGCGTCATGATGATGGTCTTGTTGTGGAAGGCGACGTTGTTGTCCGGGTCTTTCCAGCTTGTCGATGATGGCGGCGTGCAGCTCTTGGTATAAGGTGCCGTGTAGTCCGTCATCGCGTTGATCAATCCCTGCTTCACCTTCGGATCGTCGACCGTCAGCTTGCCGTCGTCGTCCACCATCTTGACGTTGTAGGCGTCGGCGAAGGTCAGGAACGAGAAGAAGCTGTCGCTCGAGTCGACGCCCATCGGCTGGCCGATGCCGAAGTTGCGCGTGCCCGACGCCTTGCGATAGGCCGGCTGCACCTTGTCGCACCAGAACGCCCAGTA
>DATJWL010000128.1:0-66586 GCA_035501215.1 Casimicrobiaceae bacterium | reverse complement strand
CTCTACACTCTGCAGCTCAAGGAAAGGGAATGAGTGCGGCGTGCGAGGCGAAGCCGAGCAAGGCCCGAAGGGCGCGCCGCCGCACGATTGACAAGCGGCCGACACTTTGCGGCACTGCTTGGCGGCCATCGTTCAAGGAGGCCGCATGCGGGCTCCGGTAGCCGACAGCCTGACCCGCTTCGTGTTCGAGAGCGCTGCTTTGCGCGGCGCGGTCGTCGGTCTGGACGCTGCCTACCGCGAATGCGTCGGTCATCACGACTATCCGCCGCGTCTTGCTCGCCTCATGGGCGAGACGATGGCGGCGGTGTGCCTGCTCGCGAATTCGCTCAAGTTCCACGGCAACCTCATCCTGCAATTGCAGGGATCGGGGTCGCTGCGTCTTCTCGTTGTCGAGTGCGATGCTGCGCTCAGTCTGCGCGCGACGGCGCAGTGGAACGGCGTGATCGGGGAGCGCGCAACGCTCGGGGAGCTGGCGGGCGACCCGCGCACGAGCCGCATGGTGCTGACTCTCGACCCCAAGGATGGCGGCCCTCTGTACCAGGGCATCGTGGCGCTGGAAGGCGGCTCCGTCGCCTCGCTCTTCGAACATTACCTCGAAACTTCCGAGCAGATCGCGAGCCGGCTGTGGCTGGACGCAACGGCCGAGAGCGTGCGCGGCCTGCTGCTGCAGCGAATGCCGGGCTCGACCGCCGCCGATGCGGCGACCTGGGCGCGCGCGGTGTCGGCAGTGGACGATGCGGCGGAGCCCTTCGCGTCGAACGACGCGCATGCCTTGCTCGAGGCGCTTTTCCGTGACGATGACGTGCGCGCCTTCCGGCCGCGTACGCCCCGCTTCGGCTGCTCGTGCACGCGCGAACGCGTCGCCGGTGCGCTGAAGATGCTGGGCAGAGCGGAGGTTGAAAGCATCCTTGCCGAACTCGGCTCGGTCGGCGTCAACTGCGAATTCTGCAACCGGCGCTACGATTTCGACGCGGACGAGGCACGCGCGCTTTTCGCAGCACCCGCGAGCGCGGTGCATTCGTGAGCGTGTACATTCCACGGCCCTTCGCGCCGCGCGAACCGGTGCAGGTCGCGCGCCTAGTCGCGGAACACCCATTCGCGACGCTGGTCACCGCAGTCGGCGCGGAGCCGCAGCTGAGCCATGTCCCCTTGCAATTCGATCCGGCAGACGGGCCACATGGCACGCTCCTCGGCCACATGGCGCGTGCCAATCCGCACTGGCGGCACTTCGGCGACGGGCCCTCGGTGGCAATATTCCACGGCCCCCACGCTTATGTCTCTCCATCGTGGTATGCCGAGCCAGCGGCGGCCGTCCCGACGTGGAATTACTGCGTCGCCCACCTGCACGGCACCGCCGAGCTGATGGATACAGACCGCGACAAGCGCGCGCTCCTCGACACAATGGTGCAGCGTTACGAAGCGGCGCGCGCGCAGCCCTGGAGTTTGCAACTCGAAGGCCGCGCCCTCGAAGCACTGCTCGGCGCGATCGTCGGATTTCGGCTGCACATCGAGCGCGTCGAGGCCAAGTTCAAGCTTTCACAGAATCGTAGCGTCGAGGACCGGGAACGTGTGATCGATAGGCTGCGCGCCGAGGGCTACGCGGACGCGAATGCGACCGCGGCCTGGATGGAGGCTTACGCGCGGGATGCCTGAGGAGTTTTCAGCAAAGCCGGAAGTTGGCGAAATCGAAGATCAGCTCCGGCTGCTGATAGCCGCGCCAGGCGATGTAGCTCAGCGCGGCGATCAGCACCAGGCCGATCAGTCGCCATGACCAGTGGACCGCGGCCTCACGCACGCTGCTGAGGTTGCGTGGCACCGTTGCCGGCGACCACACCGAGCTGACGCATCGTCGACATCACCGAGCTGAAGTCCGCGGCGGTGCGCACGTTGACGATCGGCTTCGCCAGCAGATTGACCGCGCGTCCGCTGACCACCAAGGGCAGATCTGCCGGCAGCTCCGAGCGCAGCGACCGGATCTCCTGCCCGGCGATCTTGCCGGAAATTCCCCGGTCGAAAAGCAGAATCGCGAGACAGACCTTGTAGGCGCGTGCCGCGCCGCCGATCTCCTGCGCCGGCACGCCGGCGCCGAGCGTCAGGCAGTTGATGCCTTCGGTGAACAGCAGCAACTCGAGAATCGCGAGCCCGAGCTGGTTGGGATCGTTGGGAGGCGTGGCGAGCAGAATCTGCCGCGCGTCGCGAGTGGGCCGCACCAGACGCGTGACGTCGCGCAGCAGCCGCTGCGCAAGATCGGCGAAGCGCAGCTCCTGGAAGTTCTGCATCTCGCCGCGCACGACGCGCTCGTGAACCGCCTCGTTGAGGGGGATGAGCGTCTTCTCGAGGAAGCGGCGCAGGCCCTGCCCGACCAGAAGCTTCGACAGATGATTCTGCAGCTCGCCCACGCGATGCTCGGCGAGAAGCCGCACCGCGGATTCGATCTCGCCGGGCAGCGGCACCGGATCCTCGACTGCGATGCCGAGCATCGACTGCAGGGCCGACTCGGCGAGCGGCACGACCGCTCCCGCACGCCATCCCTCGGAGAGGAGCTGCTTGATGAGCTTCAGCCGCGCGACCTGATCCGGCGGGTACACGCGATCGCCGAAGCCGTCGCGTGCCGGGTCCGGAAAACCGTATCGGCGCTGCCACATGTAAAGCTGTTCGCGGCGCAACCCGGTAATCCGGACCACCTCGCGGATGTGCAGCGCGCCTCGATTTTCGGAGACCGGAACCGGGCCGATGACGGGGATTGCGGGATCGCGCCGTCGCGTCGGCGCCTTGATCAGGATGCCCATAAGCTTTCCTTCCTGTGTATCACAAGTATAAAGAGTTCGTTTGTCAGTTTCAGCTTGACGCAACTGCGGCAATTCCCGCCGCCGTGCGTCAGGCTCCCAGGCCGCCCGGCGGTGCTGGTTGCCCCGGGAAGCGCTTTGTTCCATCATCTCGCTTTCGTAACAAGGACTTCCGGCGCGAGAGCTGCGTCAGAACCCGGTACGGTTGCGGGCCACATAACGTGCCCTGCAATGAGCGTGCCGGCCGCAGCGCGCCACCGCTCGATGTTCCGATTCGGCAAACCGACCAAGGACCCGCTCGCCGACGCGAAGACCGCCGCGCGCTGGCTGGATGGATTTCCCGCGAACGATCCGCTCGCGATGCATGCAGCGGTGCTCGCCGAGCTTGGCCGCGGCACCGAGCGCGACGCCAAGCGCACACCGTCGCGCCTGGAAGCCGTGTTCCACCTCGACGCGCATACCAACGGGCTGCGCAAGATGCTTACGGCGCAGTATCTCGACCACGCCAATCGGTCGACGCGAGTCGAAAATCAGCTCTGGCAAGCGCTGTTCGATCTCGCGCAGGGCATGCTTCTCTGTTACCAGGCGTTTGCGCGCGAAGTCAGCAAGCACCCGCAAAGCAACAAGTGGCAATCGCTGCTCCCCGAGCTGATCGCGCGACAAGTCATCCATCAGGGCCTCGATGCGAGGATCCGGCTGTTCCGCTACGAACAGTGGATCCCGGCCAAGTGGTCCGAATTGCACGCGCTGTTTCAGATGGCTTGCTCCGCACAGATCGAGCGGCAGGCAGTTGCGGCGCTGCCCGAAGGAGCCATGACGACCATCGAGCAGGAGTATCTGCGGGTCCTGGTGCTGCAACTCATGAATTCCGGGAATCTGACTCCGCGCCACCTCGAGTGGGTGTCCGAGCAGCTTTCGGAATGGTGCGCGCCGTTGCGCCTGAGCATCGAGTCCTCGACCGTAACGACTTTCTACGTCGATCTCGGGTCGCGCGGAGGGCTCAAGCGCCGCGGCACGCAGCCGCTCGAGGGGCGGGTGCTCTTTCTCGATACGCGCCCGCTGCACGCCGTGCTGATGCAGAACGTGGTGATGCTCGACCAGCAGGTGCGCAACAACCCGCTGTCCGACCGGACGCCGCGGCGCGCCGAACAGCTTTCGCTCCTCACCAAGCTCGCCTCGCAGGTGGACCCCGAGTTCAAGCCCTTCGTGCGCCGCGGCGAGCGAACGAACGCAGAAGGCAACCTCGACGCGATCATCGGCTTCTCGAAGATCGCCGGCTTCCTGCGCGACGACGAGATGCTGCCGTTCATCGAAGGCAGGCGTACGCCGGGCAGCACCTTCGGCGACACAGTCGAGATCGCGACCTTCGGCCGCATGCGCAACGAACAGGCGAGCGCTCTCGAGATGGCGCGGCGGCGTCTTGCCAACTACGCCGCGCCGGGCGGGTCGTGGGAGATCCGCGACGTGTCGCACACGGGCTTCCGGCTGGTCGCCCCGATGAGCGTCATCAACGCCGTTACCCTGGGCACGCTCGCGGCGATCCGTCCGCAGAATCAGACGCTGTGGACGCTCGGCATCGTGCGGCGCATGAAGCGGCTGACCACCGAGCGCGCCGAGATCGGGCTGCAGGCGATCGCCAACAACCTCGTCGGCGTCGAGCTGCTCGAGCAACGGCGCAACGACGACGATTATTCGGTCGATGGCGCGGCGACCACGGTGAACAACCGGCGCTTCAACGCGCTCTTTCTCTCGTTGCAGAAGCGCGAGAGCGAGCCTGTCGTGCAGACGCTGGTCGTTCCGCCGAGTGAGTACCAGCCCGGCAAGCGCATGCGCATGAACGTCGGGCAAGCGTCGAAGAAGATCGCTTTCGGGCGGCTCCTCGAGCAGCATCCGGACTGGGTATGGGCGACGGTCGAGTGGGTCGATCAAGCGCCGAGGCGCGCCGCGGCGGCTGCCCCCTGAAGGCTTCGCCGCGGATGGCGGACGACCGCTACTCGGAAATCTGCGCCGCGCACCGGTGGGAGGTACCGCCGGACTTCAACATCGCCCGAGCGGTCTGCACGCGCTACGCAGCCGACGCATCGCGCGTCGCGCTCTACTGGGAGGACGAATCCGGGCTAACGGCGCGCTGGACTTACGCGGAGCTGCAAGAGCAGGCAAACCGCCTTTCCAACGCGCTCGGCGCGCACGGCGTGCGCCGCGGAGACAAGGTCGCGATCATGCTGCCGCAGCGACCAGAAACCGCGGTAGCGCATGTCGCGTGCTACCAGATGGGTGCGGTTGCCGTGCCGCTCTCGTTCCTCTTCGGTCCCGACGCGCTCGAATACCGGATCGCGAACGCGGAGTGCAAGGCAGCGCTCGTCGATGGGGCTTCCTTGCCGAACCTCGTGCCGATCCGCGAACGCTTGCCGCAGCTCGACTGCGTCATCGGCGTGGCCGGGGCGCGCGAAGCATGGACGGTCGATTGGCACGCGCTTCTCGCCAGGGCCTCCGCGGAGTTTGCGCCAGTGCCCACGCGCGCGACCGATCCCGCGCTCCTGATCTACACGAGCGGGACGACCGGCCCGCCGAAAGGCGCGCTCATGCCGCAGCAATGCCTGCTCGGAAATCTGCCCGGCTTCGTTCACTCGCACGATCTTTTTCCGCAGAAAGGCGACCTCTTCTGGTCGCCGGCCGACTGGGCCTGGACCGGGGGACTCATGGATGCGCTCCTGCCCTCGCTCTACTTCGGCGTTCCCATCCTCGGCTTTCGCGGCCGCTTCGACCCCGAGCGCGCGCTCGCGCTCATGGCGAGCTACCGCGTGCGCAACAGCTTCCTCTTTCCGACGGCGCTAAAGATGATGATGAAGACCGTGCCGCAACCGCGCGCGCGGTTCGAGATCGCATTGCGCAGCGTGATGAGTGCCGGCGAACCCGTCGGCACGACGGTGTTCGCGTGGGCGCAGGAAGCGCTCGGCGTCACAGTCAACGAGATGTTCGGCCAAACCGAGATGAATTACATCGTCGGCAACTCATACACGCTGTGGCCGGCGAAAGCGGGTTCGATGGGGCGACCCTACCCCGGCCACTGCATCGCGGTGATCGACGACGAAGGGCGCGAGGTGGCGCGCGGCGAGATGGGCGAAATTGTGGTGAACCGCCTTGCCCCGGACGGCTCACCCGATCCGGTGTTCTTCCTGGAGTATTTCAAGAATCCGGAGGCGACCGCAAAGAAATTCAACGGGGACTGGTGCCGCACCGGCGATCTTGCGCAGCGCGACGACGACGGCTATCTGTGGTACCAGGGCCGGTCCGACGACATGTTCAAGGCGGCGGGCTACCGCGTCGGGCCGGCCGAGATCGAGAATTGCCTGGTGAAGCATCCCGCGGTGGCGAACGCCGCCGTGGTGCCGAGCCCGGACGAAACGCGCGGCAACGTGGTGAAGGCGTTTGTCGTGCTCGCCGCGGGGCAAACCGCATCGTCTGCACTGGAGGACGACCTCCAAAGGCACGTGCGGCAATTTCTGGCGCCCTACGAGTACCCGAAGGAGATCGAGTTCATCGATGCGCTGCCGATGACAACGACGGGCAAAGTCCAGCGACGCGTGCTGCGCGAGCGCGAGGCCAAGCGCAAGGCGGGGAAAGCGAGCGTCTGATGGCGCGCGGAATGTCGCTCACGCTGCTGCCGGATGCGATGGCCATCTCGCGCCTCGACCCGGAAGCGCCCCTGCCGGCGTGGGCCGTCAGCGCGCCGTGGTGGTCGATCACGCGCACGGCCGAGGAACTGTCGGTCGTCTGCGCGGAGACCCACGTGCCCGCGGCAGTCGCCGCGAGCCGCGGCTGGCGAGCGCTCAAGTTCGATGGGCCCTTGCCGCTCGATCAGACCGGGATCCTCGCCAGCGTCACTGCGCCGCTCGCCGCAGCGCGTGTGTCGGTGTTCGCGCTGGCGACTTTCAGCACGGACTTCGTGCTGATCCCCGCCGCGCAGCAGGCCGCCGCCATCTCGGCCCTCGAGCGGGCCGGTCACGCGGTACGCAGCCAGGGCTACTAGAGCCTGTTAATAGCCCCTAACTCGCAACGCGCTCCCGCGCGGCGAAGCCCTCGAGGAAGCGCCGGTGGGTCAGCACCCAGAACACCGCGGGAGCAACCGTCGGCAGGATCAGCACGCCGAACTGGTACGCGAAAGCGATCACCTCGCGCTGCACCGGCGTGAAGCCGGCCTGCGAGGCGACCCCCGCCCCGGCGTCGAAGACGATGTGCTTGAGGAATTCTGCGATGAGACCCCAGGTCACGAACGGCACGAGTACTGCGTAGCCGAGGAGAAGCGTTCGCAGTACGTGCGGCTGACCCGCGGCGAGCGTAAGCGCGACCAGCATCGGAAAGCCGAAGCTGTAGAGCAGGACGTTCAACTCGATCGAGAGCACGCCGCTCGCCATGCTCTGCGTCGTCGAGAGCGTTGGCTTCAGCGTGGAGACGATCACGACGAGATGGCCCTGCTGTTCGACCGCCTGCACGAGGTCCGCGAAGCCGATCTTGGCGACGGCTGTCGTCAGCAGCGCGATCGGCCAGGCCAGCAGCGGCCCCGCAAGGTACCACACGAGAAACGCCGGCGGCAGCCACACCGCGACGCGGAGCACGAATCGACCGATCGACGCCGCAGGCATGCCGGCTTTGGGCCCGCCAGCTCAGGCGACCGCGCGTACCGGTGCGGCGCGCGGCAGCGTGCGCACCCAGAGCAGCCACACGATCAGCACGTCGAGCATGATGAGCGCCTGCCACACGTAGCGGTGCGCGAAGTCGAAGGCATCGAAGTTCCACTGCCCGAGATAGAACAGGCTGATGACGCGGATGATGTTGAGTCCCTGCACCGCGATGACGCCGATCGCGAGACCGAGGAGCCGCCGCTTCCACGGCGCGGGAAAGGAGAGCATCGCGGCGATCAGCACGATGGTCGCCTCGACGCCGTTGCAGCCGGCTTCGATCGACACCGCGAAGCTTCCGTCCGCGCTCTGCAGGATCTTGCCGTCAGCCACGACGCGGGGATCGAACAACCGGACGATGTCCGCGCTCAGGGCCGCGAGGGTGTGAGTCCACGGGACGACGAAATAGATCTGCGCCCACGGCGTCAGCTCGGCACCGAACAGCAGCGCCTGGAGAAGGAGAAAGCCGACGAAGAAGCGCGCCATGGACGCTATTGTAGAGGCGCCGTCATTGGCGCCGACCGATCGAGGCGGCGGAAGGCCGCGCTTCTCAAGACGGTTTTCCGCGCGCGAGCGGCGGATTCTGCGCGAAGTAGCGCTTGATCCCGCGATGAATCGAAGTGGCGAACTGTCCCTGGTGGGGGTCGCTGCGCAGCTTTAATTCCTCTTCCGGATTGGAGATGAACGCCGTCTCGACGAGGATCGACGGGATGTCCGGCGCCTTCAGCACCGCGAAGCCCGCCTGCTCGACGCTGCCCTTGTGCAGAGGATTCACCTCTCCGATGCCGTTGAGCACCGAGCGGCCCACGCGCAGGCTGTCGTTGATCTGCGCGGTCTGCGACAGATCGAGCAGCGTCTTCGCGACCACGGAGTCCTTGGCGTCGAGATTCACGCCTCCGATGAGATCGGCCTCATTCTCGTGCTGCGCGAGCCAGCGCGCCGCGGCGCTCGTCGCGCCGTGCTCGGACAGCGCGAATACCGATGAGCCGCGCGCCGTTGGCGTCGTGAACGCATCGGCGTGAATCGAGACGAACAGGTCGGCCTGCACCCGGCGCGCCTTCTGAACGCGCACGCCAAGCGGAACGAAATAGTCGTCATCGCGAGTCAGCATGGCGCGCATGGCCGGATCTTCGTCGATGCGCGCCTTCAGTTTTCTTGCGATCGCCAGGGCGACGTCCTTCTCGTTCGTGCCGCGCTTCCCGATCGCGCCGGGATCCTCGCCGCCGTGCCCGGGGTCGATGGCGACGACGATCGGCCGCTTCGGCCCGGGGGACGGGACGGCGGGTGCCGGCTCGGTGGCAACCTGCGGCGTGGGCTCGTTCGCGGGTTCCGAGACGCCGGCCCCCGGGGCGCGTCTCTCTTCCAGCAGCGCCATCAACGGATCGGGCGGAGTGAGCGGATACAGATCGAGAACGACGCGATAGCCGTAGTCGGCGATCGGCTTCAGTCCGAAGAGCTGCGGGTTCACCTCGGACTTGAGATCGAGCACGATGCGCAGCACGCCGGGCCTGAACACGGCGACCCGGATCCCGGCGATATACGGGTCGTTCGGCCGCACGAGGCGCGGAAGCTGCGCGAGCGGCCCGTTCACCTCGACGTCCTGCAGATCGAGCACCAGGCGCGGTGGATTCTTCATGCTCATCACCTGATGCGGGATCGGCGTCGCGCTCTCGATGATGAGCCGCGTGTATTCCTCCGCAGGCCACAGTCGCGCCGAGGCAACGCTCGCCGCGCGAGCGCTGATGGGAACAAGAAGCTGCGCGGCGGGAAGCAACAGCCACGCGCAGGCGCGGCGGCGGTCGAGCGAGACGCGGGTCACGCGGCGCGGGCGCTGAACGCTTCGAGGCATGCTTTACCTGCAGCGGACGACGCAAGCAGCGTCAGCATGCGCCCCGAATCGGAGTAGTCGAGCCGAAGGGCAAGGTCGACCTCCGGCAGCCAAGAGCCGATGCGCTCGGGCCATTCGATCACGCAGATCGAATCCGGGCGGAAGTATTCGGCGAAGCCTGTGTGCCGCCATTCGTCCGGTTCGTCGAAGCGATAGAAATCAAAGTGATAGAAGTATAAGCTCGAAATGAAATAATGCTCAACCAGCGCGTACGACGGACTCTTGACCGAGCCATTCCAGCTTAAGCCCTGCAGCATGCCGCGCACGAGGGTCGTCTTGCCTGCGCCGAGCTCTCCGGACAGCGCGACCACCATCCCGCCGCGCAAGCCGGCCGCGATGCGCTTCCCGGCCGAGAGCGTGGCCGCAGCGTCAGCGAGAAAGCAACGCCGGCCTTCTATAATCGTTGACGTCATGATCGCGGCGAAAAAGCCGGCGTGGTTGGATTGATGATGCGAAACGCTCCCGAACGCATCGATCTCGAAGCACTCGCGCGCGACATCCCGAAGTGGGGACGCGCTCTCGGATTCGCGCAGATCGGCATCGCCGACACGGATCTCCGCGCAGAGGAAGCGCACCTCCTCGACTGGCTCGGCCGGGGGCGCCACGGCGAAATGCATTATATGGCACGGCACGGCTCGCGCCGCGCGCGTCCCGCCGAGCTCGTCCCGGGAACGATCCGCGTGATCACCACGCGGCTCGACTATTTGCCGCCACGAGCGAAACCCGCCGCGGCGGTGCTCGCCGATCCGCACCGCGCTTACGTCTCGCGCTACGCGCTCGGCCGCGACTATCACAAGGTACTGCGCAGCAAGCTCGGGCGCCTGGCGCAGCGCATCGCCGAGGCCGCGGGTCCGTTCCATTACCGCGTCTTCACCGACAGCGCGCCGGTGCTCGAAGTCGCACTGGCAGCGAAGTCGGGCCTCGGCTGGCGCGGCAAGCACACGCTGCTGCTCACGCGCGAAGCGGGATCGTTCTTCTTCCTCGGCGAAATCTACACCGACCTCCCGCTGCCCGTCACAGGAACGGTGGCCGAACACTGCGGGAGCTGCCACGCGTGCATCGACGCCTGTCCCACCGGCGCGATCGTTGCGCCGTACGAGCTCGACGCTCGCCGCTGCATTTCCTATCTCACGATCGAGCTCAAGGGCAGCATCCCGGAAGAGCTGCGCCCTCTGATCGGCAACCGCGTCTACGGCTGCGACGACTGCCAGATCGTGTGTCCGTGGAACAAGTATGCGCGTCCGAGTCCCGTGCCGGATTTCGCGGTGCGCCACGGCCTCGACGACGCCGAGCTCATCGCACTGTTCGGATGGACCGAGCAGGAATTCGAAGCCCGTACCGAGGGCAGCGCCATCCGCCGCATCGACTACGGACAGTGGCTGCGCAACCTCGCCGTCGGACTCGGCAACGCTCCCTACAGCCCGCGCATCGTCAGGGCGCTCGAGCGGCGCGCGGAAGATCCGTCGCCGCTCGTGCGCGAGCACGTGGCGTGGGCGCTCAAGCAACAGGGGCGCAAACGCGGCAACATCCAGCGACGCAGACGGGCCGCGCAGTAGCCTGCTATCGGATGAGCTGGTTCATCGACACGATCGGCAGCATGACCGCGAGTACGAGCACGAGCACGATCCCGCCCATGATGACGATGAGGATCGGTTGCAGCAGCGCGGCGAGCCAGGTGAGCCGTCGTTCGACGTCCGCTTCCTGCTCGCGTGCGGCGCGATCGAGCATCGCGGGAAGCTGCCCGCTCTGCTCGCCGTTCGCGACCAGATGCACGAGCAGGGCCGGGAACACGCGCTCGCTCGCGAGCGCCCGGGCGAGAGTGACGCCCTCGCGTACGCGCTGCGCTGCATCGCGAGCCGCGCGGCGCAGCGGCTGCGCCCAGATCACCGCGCCTGCGGTCTCGAGCGCGTGCAGCAGCGGCGCACCGCTGCCCGTGAGGATGGCGAGCGTGCTCGCAAAGCGCGCGGTATCGAGCCCGCGCAGAACCGGCCCCACCAACGGCGTGCGTAGCAGCAAGGCATGCCAGCGTTCGCGCCAGCGCTCGCGCCGGAGCAGAAACGCGGCCGAGACGATGAGCGCGAACAGCGCCGCAATCCAGTACCAGGCCGTGGCACGGACGAAGTCGCTGGTCGCGATCAGCGCCCGGGTAAGCCATGGCAGCGTCTGCCGACTCTGCTGATAGACGGCGACCACCTGCGGCACGACATAGAGCAAGAGCGTCGCGATGACGGCGAGCGCAACGATCGTGACCAGCGCCGGATAGATGAGCGCCGTGCTGAACTTCTGCCTGAGCGCAAGACGCGCCTCCAGATAATCCGCGAGCCGCGACAGCACGCCGCCGAGCTGTCCGCTCTCGGCGCCGACTGCGACAAGGCCGCGATACAGCTCGGGAAAGCACTTCGGAAAGCGCGACATCGCAGCGGCGAGCGGCTCGCCGGCGGCGACCTGTTCGCGCACCGCGTCGAGGACGCGCCCCGCGGCTGGTTGATCGGCCTGCTCGGCTACGGCAGCGAGCGCCTGATCGAGAGGCATGCCCGAGACCACCAGCGTGGCGAGTTGGCGGGTGATGAGCGCGACGACTGCCGGCGCCAGCCGCGTCGCGTCGATGCGCGCCGTCGCCGCAGCCGGCGCCGGCTCGACCGCCGTCGGAAAGAGCCCGTCGGCGCGCAGCGAGTCGCGCGCCGCGCGCGCGGACCCCGCTTCCAGCAGGCCGCGGCGCGCGCGTCCGGCGGCATCGACCGCTTCGTAGCGGAAAGCAGGCACGGCCTAGGGCCTGTTAACGCTGTGGGCGCAAACGCGAACGGGCGGCCTGGGGCGCCAATCGCGGCAGCCGACGAAGCCAAGGCTAGCGGTCTTGGCAAGGAGAGCAACAAAGAGTGGCGCCCCAAGCCACCCGTTCCCTTCGGGTTGCTGCCGAAAACGCTCAGCGCTGCGTTGCAAAGGCTCGCCGGGTGCCCAACCCGCCCTCGCCTTCGCGCCTTGCGCTGAGCGTTTTCGGCGGTGCAACGCGTTCGTGTCCATAGCGTTAACAGGCCCTAGCGACCTCGAAGCCGCTCAGCGGCTGAAGCCGCGCAGCGGCGCGCGCAACAGAAACTGGCTTGGCTTTCCAAGCATGAGGTTGACAAGGTCGTCGAGCGCGCGCGTCTCGAGCGCCTCCGGCTGGAAGTCGAGGATAACCGGCTCGAAGCGGTCGACGTTGCGCAGCGTGACGACGATGCGCTCGGACTCGAAATCCGGGTCGAAGCGTATTTCGCAACGCAGGCCCGAAGCGATGCGGATGATGGTCGACACGGCGCCCTCGCGCGTGGTGGAGTCGGTCTCCGCGCGGAACTCGATGTTCGCCGCATTAAGCGCCGCCTCGACCTCCGGCGAATGCCGGATCGCGACGCGAAACGGCGCGGGCGCAGGACCGGTGAGGCTGTAATACACGATGACGTAGTCGTAGACGTCGCGGTCCTGCAGGCGCTGCTTGCGGAACATGACGTTGCCGCGCTCGAAGGCGAGCCCCTCGTAATGTGCGAAATCGCCGAGCACGAACTCGCGCTCGATCGGCGGACAAATGACTTGCAGCAGCTTGCAGGCCTCGTCGAAATACTGGAACACGGCGTGCAGGCGCCGGTCGAGGCGGTCGATCAGCTCGTGCGAGATCTTGAGCTGTTGCAGGCGCTTCGTCGCCACCGCGTCGGCTTGCGCGCGGAGCTGTTCGAGCAGATGGGATCGCGTCGACTTTGCCATGGATCAGGCGGCGGCGCCGGTCACGCGCAGCAGTTCCGCGAGCGAAGTCGTGCCCTCGGCGAGCCAGCGAGTGCCGTCGACGGCGAGCGAGCGGACGCCGGCGCGCGCGCTCGCCGCGCGCAGCGCTGGCTCGCCGCTCTGATCGTGAATCAGGCGCGAGAGCGCGGGGTCGACGACGACGAGCTCGTAGATCCCGGTACGCCCGCGGTAGCCGCTCTGCCCGCAGGCGGGACACCCCACCGGCCGATAGAGCCGCTCGACCCGACCACTGCCGAGTCGCTCGAGCACTGCGGCTTCGCCCGGCGTCGGCGCCGCAGCTTCCCGGCATGCAGGACACAGGCAGCGAACGAGGCGTTGCGCGAGCACGCCGAGCAGGCTTGAAGCAAGCAGATACGGCTCAACGCCCATGTCGGCGAGCCGCGTGACCGCGCTCACCGCATCGTTGGTATGCAGCGTGGCGAGCACGAGGTGTCCGGTCAGACTCGCCTGGACCGCGATCTGCGCCGTCTCGAGGTCGCGAATCTCGCCGATCATGATGATGTCGGGATCCTGGCGCAGTATCGAGCGCAGCGCGCGGGCGAAAGTCAGCTCGATCCGCGGATTGACCTGCGTTTGCCCGACGCCGTCGAGCGCGAATTCGATTGGGTCCTCGACCGTCATCACGTTGAGCGTGCCGCGGTCGAGCCGCGACATTGCGGCGTACAGCGTAGTCGTCTTGCCTGACCCGGTGGGACCGGTGACGAGCACGATGCCGTGCGGCTCGCGAATGAGCCGGTCGATCGCGGCGAGGGCCGCGTCGCTCATGCCGAGCGCCGTGAGATCGAGCCGTGCCGAGTCCTTGTCGAGAAGTCGCAGCACGACACGCTCGCCGGGCCCGGTCGGCAACGTCGACACGCGCACGTCGACGCTCTTGTCGCCGAGCTTGAGCGCCATGCGTCCGTCCTGCGGCAGGCGTTTCTCGGCGATGTCGAGGCTCGCCATGACCTTGAGCCGCGACACGAGCGCGGCGTGCAGCGCCCGCGGCGGCTCGATCACGTCGGTCAGCATGCCGTCGACGCGAAAGCGCACCACCGAGCGTGATTCGTACGGCTCGAAATGGATGTCGGAGGCGCGCTCGCGCAGCGCCTGCAGAAGCAGCGCGTTGATCATCCGGATCACCGGCGCGTCCGACGTGCTGCCTAGGAGGTCCTCGGCCTTGGGAATCTCCTGCAGCAGCCGCGCGAGATCGGTGTCGCGCGAGAGATCCTCGCTGATCTGCGCCACCGGCGCCGACGCCTCGTTGTAGACCCGCGCCAGCTCGGCGGCGAAGCGCTCCGCGCCGACGGTAGTCGTCTTCAGCGGACGCTGCAGCACGCGCTTGAGCTCGGCGATGCCCTCGACCGACGCGTCGCTGCGCGCCAGCACGAGCACGGCCTCTCCGTCGTCGGAAAGCGGCAGCACGCCGTGCACGCGCGCGAAGGCGTACGGAATGCGCTGCGCGGGTGAAGCTACGGCGGCGGTGAGCGTTGGCGGTGCGGATGCGGACGGCACGGAAGCGGGGCTAAGGCCTTGCAGGCGGCGCAGGTTCGGCCGGCGGCGGTTTCGCCGGCTCCGGTGCCGGCGCCCCCCAGGGCAGCAGCGAGGGCAGCGGTGTCGACGACGGCGGCAGCATCTGCGATCCGGGCGTCAGCTTCGTCGGGAGCCGCGGATCATCGAGGTTCGGCAGGATCGGCGGAATCGTATTCGGATCGGTGCGGATCGCTTTCTGCTCGCCGATCACGTAGTCGTAACGATCGGTCGTGAGCGTGCTGCTGATTCCTCCGCTGCGCACGATGGTCGGCCGCAGGAACACCATCAGGTTGGTCTTGCTGCGGGTGCGGTTGTCGTATCGAAACAGCGCGCCCGCGACCGGGATGTCGCCGAGAAAGGGCAGCTTCTGCGTGGTGTCGTTCTGGCTGTCCTGAATCAGGCCGCCGAGCACGATGATCTGCCCGTCCTCCACGAGCACGGTGGACTCGAGCGAGCGCTTGTCGGTGATGATCCCGGCGGGATTGCTCGTGTCCGTCACTCGCGACACCTCTTCGTAGACGTTCATGCGCACGGTGCCGCCCTCGGTGATCTGCGGCCGCACGCGAAGCGTCAGCCCAACGTCCTTGCGCTCGATGGTCTGGAACGGCGTCACGGTCGAGGTCGAGCCGGTCTGGGCGTACTGCCCGGTGATGAAGGGAACGTTCTGTCCGACGACGATTTTCGACTCCTCGTTGTCGAGCATCAGCAGGTTCGGCGTGGACAGGATGTTGGCCGTGTTGTCGCCCTGCAGCGCGCGCACGAGAAGCGCCAGGTTCGTGATCATCCCGAGGCCCGGAATCGTGATGGTGCCGCGGATGAGGCCGAGATTGAGGCCCGGCCCCGCGTTGCCGAAGTTGACCGAGGTGTCGATGATGTTGGCGCCGGAACCGCGTGGGGTGAAGTTGGTTCCGCCTCCGACATAGCTGGTGCCGCTGCCCGGCTGCAGGTACTGCCACTGGATGCCGAACTCGGCGGCGCGATCGGCGCTGATCTCGACGATCAGGGCCTCGATGAAGACCTGTGCACGCCGCGTGTCGAGCTTCTCCACGATGGCGCGGATGTTGTTATAGAGCGGCTCGGGCGCCATGACGATCAGCGCGTTGTTGGCGGCATCGGCCTGGATGGTTACACCGCCCGCGCTGAAAGCCGAAGGCGCGGTCGCCGGTGCCGCTGGCCCTGGCGCGACGATGCTGGTCGGGGTTGCCCCGCCGCCGATGGCGCTGAGCGATGCGGAAAGCGAGGTCGGGGTGGCAGTCACCGTCGTTCCCGGGGCTTCTCCCCCACCGCCGGTCAGCAGTCCGCGCAAGGTCTGCGCGACGCGCACCGCCTCTGCGTTCTTGAGATAGATGATGAAAATGTTGCCGCCGGCCCGCCCCGGCGTGTCGAGCTGCTCGATCAGCGCGCGCACGCGCGCGAGCCGCGTCGGATTGTCCGCGCGCACGAGAATGCTGTTCGAGCGCGGATCAGCCGCCAGCGAAACGCGCTGCTGCGGATCGGGCACCGCTCCGGCAACCGCGCCGGAATCCCCGAGGATCCGCGTGAGAACGGCAACGAGATCGATCGCCGAGGCGTAGCGCAGCGGCACGACGATGGGCTCACCGGCAGGCGGGACATCGAGCGAGGCGATGATGCGATCGATGCGCTTCAGGTTGTCCGCGTAGTCGGTGATCACGAGCGCGTTGCCGGTGGGCACGGCCGCGATCGAGTTGTTAGGCGTGATCAGCGGCCGGAGCACGTTAACGAGCTGGACGGCAGACTCGCTCTTGAGCACATAGACTTCCGTCACCAGCCGGTCGCCGCCGACGCCCACTGCGCCCACGCTCACCGGCGAGGCGTGCTGCTTGGCATCGGCCTCGGGGACGATCTTGGTGAGCCCGTCGGTCTCGACGGCGGTGAAGCCCTGCAGCCGCAGCGCCGAGAGCAGCGTCGGATAGACCAGGCTCACCGGCACGGGTCGTGCCGAAACGATGTTGATGGTGCCCTTGACCTTGGGGTCGAGCACGAAGTTGCGGCCGGTCATCTCTGCGACCGCCTTGACCACCGCTTCGATGTCGGCGTTGACGAAATTGAGCGTGACCGACTCTTCCGCGGCCAGTGCCGGGGCGGCCCACAGCCAGCCCGCTATCAATAGAGCGCCAGGGAGGCGCGTGTTGAGCATGAGGTCGCCGGTTAAGAGAAGCGCTGCGCACGCCATTAACCGCCACTACCGTCCACGGCGCCGCGGGGTGGGGAATGATAGCATGGGCCTTCCCGAGACCCCGCCCGAAGGCCCGCCGCCATCTGCCTGAATCCATTGGCCCGGGCCAGTCCATCTAAGCTCCAAATGCGTCCATCCTGGGAGAACCCGATGCCTTGTACCGTCGCCGCCCGACGCGCCTCGTCCCTGGACCTCGCTTCCGCCGTCGTCGCGCTTGCGGTTGTGCTCACGTGCCTGGCGCCAGCCGCCCGCGGAGCCGACACGGTGTCGAAGGTGACACCGGATGCCTCGGTCACGATCACCACCTCCCCGCCGGCGATCCACATCGAGACAGCCACGCAGGCGAAGAAGGACGAGACAACCGACGACACGAGCGCGACGGCGACGAAGCGCGGCAAGGCGCACGTGACGATCGACAGCGATGACGAGGATTTCGACGCCTTCAGCGGCGCAGTTCGGAAGAACCCGTGGATCATCGGACTGGTGTTCCTCGTAGTCGGATCGATCTTTCTGACGCCGCTGGTCCTGCTCATCGGCATCATCTGGTACAAGCTGCGCAAGACCCGCCTACAGAACGAGGCGATGCTCAGGCTTGCCGAAAAGGGCGTCGTTTCTCCGGCGCAGGCTGCCGACGCGCTCGCCGCCGGCGCCTCCCCGGCGAGCGTTGCGCCGCAGATCTACCAGCAGGCGGTCGCGCTGCGCAAGCGCGTCATGTGGTCGGATCTGCGCAAGGGCGTCATCCTGTCGATGCTCGGCGCTGCGTTCTGCCTCTATTGGATCGTCGCCGGCGGCGAAGTGAGCTGGGTCGGTCTGATCCTGCTGTTCATCGGCATCGCCTACATCGCGCTGTGGTGGCTGGAGGGGCGCCATCTCGACCAGGCGGGCGCGGCCCGTACCGGCAACGGCACCCCGGGCGCGGGGGGAGACGTCCCGGGATCGAGCGGACCTTGAGAGTCTTCGGCGGCAGCGACTTATGTCGGTCCCGGCGGTCAGCGACGCGCAACTCATCGCGCGCGTGCTGGTCCAGGACGATCGCCATGCCTTCGGCGAGCTGGTGCGTCGCCATCAATCGACGGTTCGTGCGTGCCTGCGCAAGCTCACGGCCGGCAACGCGGCGCTCTCGGACGACCTGGCTCAGGAGACGTTCCTGCTCGCTTACCGGAACCTCAAATCGTTTCGCCAGGAAGCGAAGTTCTCGACCTGGCTCTATCGCATTGCCTACAACGTCTTCCTGGCCGACGCGCGCAAGATGAAAGAGGCTCCCTTGTCCGACGACGCCGATCTCGATGCGCTATCCGCCGAGCAGCACGAAGAGCAAAGGCCGGTCGCCCGCGCGGCGACGCTCAAGATCGATCTCGAGCGGGCGATGGCGGTGCTGTCCGAGGCGGAACGTGCCGCGATCATCCAGTGCTATCATAACGATCTGTCCCACGAGGAAGCCGCATTGGTGCTTGGCTGCCCGGTCGGCACGGTCAAGACTCACGTGCTGCGGGCCAAGCAGAAGCTCAAGGCACGGCTTCGCGCGTGGGCGCCAGCGAGATGAATACGCAAGACGCGATGGATGACGATTGGCTGGAGCAGGCGCTTCGCGCAGACGCGCGCGATCACGCCGCTTCTCACTTGCCGGACGACGGCTTCACCGTACGCGTCCTCGGGCAACTGCCGCGGCCCGCAGCGCTGCCTGCTTGGCGGCGTCCGGTGCTCTGGGCGCTATGGGCGATCGTTGCCGTCGCGGTCATCGCGGCCCTGCCGATCTGGTTCGAAGATGTGTTCAGCAGCATCGCGGCCGTCTTTATCGGGCAGCGGATCAGACTCTCCGATGTGGCAGTGCTGTTGACGCTGCTCGCCAGCCTGAGCTGGAGCGCGCTCTTCTTCGCCGCGCGGACTGAATAGGTCGGAATCGCATCTCTCGAATTGCACCTGCGCGACAAAGAAAAGGCCGCCTCAGGCGGCCTTTTCATTTCCCGAGCGCGCTCGCCGCCCGCACTACTGCAACTTGAAAGAGAGCGGAACCTCGCCGATCCACTTGTCGCCGCTCGCCTGGAACTTGCACTGCGAGAGGGCGCCGATTACCGCGCGATCAAAGATCTTCGGCGGTTCAGCCTTGATGATTTTCACGTCGGTGACATTGCCCTTTTCGTCCACGTACAAGTGCGCCGTGACCTCGCCCTCGATGTTCCGGCGGATCGCTTCGCCAGGCATCGATGGTGAGCAGTCGTTCAGGAAGCTTGGATTGCGAACCACGGCGGGCTTCGGCGGCGGCGGCGCCGGCGGCGCGGGCGGGGCGATCACAGGCGGGGCCGGAGGTGGCGTGGGCGCGACCGCAGCGATCACCGGTTCCTGTGGCACGGTCGGAACTGGGACGTCCGGCGGCGGCACATAGGGCATCTCAGGCGGCGGCACTTTCGGAATCTCGATCTTCTTCGGTGGCGGTGGCGGCGGGGGCGGCGGCGCCTTGATCTCCTCGACGATGGTGGCGGTGAGCGGCTTCTTGATCACCTCGATCGCCTTTTTCCCCAGCCCCGTGACCAGCGCGTAGACCACGAGGGCATGCACGAGAATGACCGCCGTGATACCGACCAGGTGGCGGGTGGGATCCCTCTGTTGCCGTGCGAAATCCATGTGCGCTATGACTCCCTTTTCCCGGCCGCCGTTCCGCGCTCCCGACTCGTCAATCCGAGATGAACTGCTCGCTGCCGACGATGCCGATCTTGGTCAGCCCCAGACGCTGCGCGGAAGCCATCACCCCGGCAGCCACGCCGTACTTCGATGCCTTGTCGGGCCGGAGGTGAACCTCGGGCTGCGGGTTCTGCGCCGCCGCGGCGGTGATCTTCGCCTCGAGCGTGGCGCGGTCGGGTACGACCTCGCCGTTCCAGTAGGTCGTTCCGTTAGCGTCGATGTCGATCTTCACGATCTGCGGCAAGATCACCGGCGGCGGTGGATTGCCCACCGGCATGTTGAGATTCACCGCGTGCAGCTGGATCGGCAGCGTGATGATCAGCATCACGAGCAGCACCAGCATCACGTCGATCAGCGGCGTGGTGTTGATGTCGATCATCACGTCGGGGTCGCCCGAGCCACCGCCCGCACCCACATTCATGGCCATGACGAAATCCTCGAGAAAACGTTGTCGATCTGCATCTCAACCGCCGCCCTTCGGAGGTGGCTCGGTGATGAAGCCGACCTTGGCGATGCCCGCCCGCTGCGCGGCGTAGATGATCCGCCCGACGCCCTCGTACTGCGCATTGGCGTCGCCACGAATCTGAATCTCGGGCTGGGGCGTAAGCACCGAGATCTTCTTCAGGCGATCGATGAGCTGTGCCGTCGACTGGATGCGAAGGTCGTTCCAGTAGATGCGGCCGCCTTGATCGACCGACAGGACGATGTTCTCAGGCTTGGTTTCGCGAATCTCGTTGCGCTCCTTCGGGAGCTGCACCGGGATCGAGGTCGTGACGACGGGAATCGTGATCAGAAAGATGATCAGCAGCACCAGCATCACGTCGACGAGCGGCGTGGTGTTGATTGCCGAGACGACTTCCTCGTCGTCGACCGAGGGGCCTACGCCCATCGCCATGGCTTATCCTCGCGCGCCAGCGGGTGCCGCCGTCTTCGGGGCGCTCAGAAGGACCGCATGCAGATCGGCGCCGAAGCCGCGCACCTGATCCATGGCGACCTTGTTGCGCCGGATGAGCCAGTTGTATCCCAGCACGGCCGGCACCGCGACAGCAAGACCCAGCGCGGTCATGATCAGTGCTTCACCGACCGGTCCTGCCACCTTGTCGATCGAGGCCTGTCCGGCGATGCCGATCGCGGTGAGCGCGTGATAGATCCCCCACACCGTGCCGAACAGTCCGACGAAGGGCGCCGTCGAGCCGACGGTGGCGAGAAACGCGAGCCCGTCCTGCATCCGGCTTTGCACGTTCTCGATCGCGCGCTGGATCGACATGCTCACCCAGGTGTTGAGGTCGACGTTGCCCAGCAATCCGGTATGTGTAGTCGAGGCTTCGAGCCCCGACTCGGCCATGAAGCGGAACGGGCTGCTCTTCTTGAGGCCCTCGGCGCCTTGGCGCACCGAGGGCGCGCGCCAGAAGCTCTTTTCGGCGGCGCGAGCCTGAGCATTCATTCTCGCCTGCTCGTAAACCTTGGTGATGATGACGTACCAGCTTCCCATCGACATGATGACGAGGATGCCCAGCGTGATGCGCGCGACGATGTCGCCGCCCTTCCACAGGGCTTCTAGGCCGTACGGGTTGTCGACGACCTCTGTTGCCTTGGTGGCCGCGGCCGGTGCGGCCGGCGCCGCAGGCGCGGCAGCAGGCTCAGGCGAAGCAGCCGGCTGAGCCTGTTGCGCCAGCGCCGTTTGCGGCACTCCGAGTGAGCCCGCAGCCATCAGCAGGGCCGCGGCCAATCCGGCCAGACGGATCATTTTCAACATGTTGTCTCCACAGAGATGGTTGTTTCAGTCAGAGAGCTGGCTCAGCGCCCGCCGCGCCCGTCGAGTGCCCATCGCACCCGGCCGCCACCGCGCGAAGCAACAAAGCTGCGAATGCGGGCCGGGTTCTCGAAATACGTCGGGCGCCGCGAATCGGATCCGCTCCGGTGCTCCGGAACTCCGCCGCTAACGCCACTTTGGCCCAACCGCGCAAACGCCCAAACGCATTGGCCCCGTCGTGGAGACGGGGCCAAGCCTCTCATCAGAAAGTCGCCAGATTCTACACAAACGCTTCGAAAAGTCCACTCGGAACGGCGTGCTTGCCGCTTGTCCACTGGCTTCCCCTGCGGTTCGTCGCGCCGCGCAAACCTTTGTTCGCCGAAACCGGCGTTTCGTCGCGCGCGTCTTGAGGCCCTCGGGCGGTCTGCCTAGGATGCAGGCCATATCGAACCCGTGAAACCGTGAATCCGGATCGTCGATTTGCTGCATCCAAGGGACATAGCTCAATCAAGAACCAAGAGGAGAAGACCATGAACCGCTACAGCGTTACCACTCCCCGAGCCGCCGTCGGTGCAGCCGCGCTCGCCGCCTCCGCGCTCATCATCGGCTTGTCCGTGATCGCGCCGGCCAGAATGCAACCGGCGTCGACCGACGTGCGCGCCCAGTCAGTCGCCTCGACGCCGGTAGCTTTGGCGCGGATCGAAGTCTGCGCCGACCGCAAAGCGGCGCTGGTTTCCGTCGACAGCAAGGACGCTCCGGCAAGGCCCGAGCAACAGATCTGACCCGCACCGCAGCGCTCGAACCCGGGCGTACCGCCGTGCGGTTCGGCCATCGCCCGGACTACTTCACCAAGGGGATCGTCGAGGCAATGTCGTAGGCTTGCATCGCGCGAATTTTCGACTCGAGCTGCAGGTAGCGCGCCGCCTTCGCGGCCGGCATGATCGTGCGCCCCGGGACCGGCCTGATCAAACGGTTGTGCAGCGTGCGCCGCGCCTTGATCTCCTGCTCGTCGGCCAGGATCAACTCGTTGGCAAGCGTCTTGGCGTAAAGATCGGACACCGGCCGGTCCGTCATGACAACCGCTTCGACGACCACCGCCCGCCGGCGATTCGCTACGTCAAGGTCGCGCTGATAGGCATCGTAGACGGGCCAGAATTTCTTCGCCTCGGCGGGCGTGAGCTTCAGCACCGAGGCCACGTAGGCTTTCTTGTCCGCGCGAACCGCCTGGCGCAACGCATCCATGTCGGTCACGTCGGCGATCTTGTCTTCGGCCCATACCGACGACGCGGCGGTCATCAAAACGGCGGCAACAAAGACAGTTGCGGCCAGCTTCTTGAGCATCGTTCTCCCCTTGATGTTGAGTAGGCTCGTCCGAGACCAGCGCGTCTTTTTAGCACATTTTCCGTCGCGGGAGGGGTGGCGGATTTGCTATCCTTCCATGCCAGCCGTTAACGAGTGCACCGCAGTCCGGCGCCACCAATCAGATCGCCAGCCTTCATGTCCAGCCTGCCCGATGATGCGCGCGCGCTCGCCCAAGTCGGCGTCGATGCGCTGCAACGCGGCGACGCGCGCAAAGCGCGTGAGTCCTTCGAGCAGATGGTGCGTGCCGGCGAGAGCGGCGCCATGGGCTATCTCGGACTCGCCTACGCCTGCCGGCGCTTGGGTGACCATCCGGCAGCGCTGTACGCTCTCGACAAGGTGCTGGCGCTCGAGCCGCGCAACCCTCGTGCGCTGATACTCAAGGCCGACTGCCTAGCCGACATGGGCGATTCTCGTGCCGCGTCGGCCTTCTACCAGTTCGCGATCCAGACGACTCCTCCCGACCTTGATGTGCCCGCCGATCTGCGCAGCGAGCTGGCCCGGGCGCAGGCGATGTGTGATCGCTACACCGAAAGGTTCGAAGCGTTTCTCGTCCAGCGGCTGGCCGGCCACGACCTCCACGGGAACAGGGCCGGCCGCTTCCGCCAGTCGCTCGAGATCCTGCTTGGAAAGAAGAAGATCTATTTTCAGCAGCCCCACACCTTCTTCTTCCCCGAACTCCCGCAGGTCCAGTTCTACGATCGGAGCGAGTTTCCATGGCTGGACAAGGTCGAGGCCGCCACGGCAGACATCCGCGCGGAACTGATCGAAATAATGAAGGACGGCTCCGCCTTCACCCCGTACGTTCAGCGAGACCCGACTCGTCCGCGCAAGGAGCAGGACGGGCTCACGGACAATCCGGAGTGGGGTGCGTTCTACTTCTGGAAGGACGGTGAGATCGTGCCGCAACACGCCGCGCGCTGCCCTCGCACGATGGCGGCGCTGGCTGAGGTTCCGCTCACCGAGGTGAAGAACCGTTCGCCTTCGGTCCTCTTCTCGCTCCTCAGACCCGGGGCGCGCATCCCGCCCCACTCGGGGCTCGTCAACACCCGCCTCATCTGCCACCTGCCGCTCATCGTCCCGCACGACTGCGGCTTCCGTGTGGGCAATGATATTCGCCAACCGGTCGAGGGCAAGGCCTGGGTCTTCGACGACACGATCGAGCACGAAGCCTGGAACCGCAGCGATCGAACCAGGGTAATCCTCCTCTTCGAAATCTGGCGCCCGGAGCTCACCGCTGAGGAACGCGCGCTCGTGTGCGCAATGTTCGAGGCGATCGACGCCTACACCGGGCAGAAACCCATCTGGAGCATCTGACCCGTGCGTATTCCCGCTGCCCTCGCCTTATTCGCCCTGCTTGCCACCGGCCCCGCGCATGCCGACTCCGTGCGTGACGCGTTGCTCGAGATCGCCAAGTGCGCCGACATCGCAGATGCGGCCGAACGGCTGAAATGCTTCGATGCGGCGGTGCCCGGCGCCAAGAACGCTCTCGCGACGCCGCCTCCGAAGGAAGAGCGCAGCATCCTGGATTGGTTCGGGTTCACGCGTCCCGACAAGCCGGTGCTGAAGACCGAAGATTTCGGGAAGCCTCCCGCGCCACCCGAGGAACCCAAGGAACTCACCGAGATAAGGGCCACGGTGCTTGAATTCGCAAAGACGCCGTACGGCAAGGCCCTGTTCGTCCTCGACAACGGACAGGTCTGGAAGCAGCTCGACGCCGACAGCACCAACGTGCGCGAAGCGCCGGCAGGCACCCCGATGAAAGTGATGATCGAAGTCGGCTTTCTCGGAAGCTATAACCTCACGATCGATGGCCGGAACGGTCTGATCAAGGTCAGCCGCGTGAAGTGACGCCAGCCTGCAATTCCTTCACGCTGTTCGTGGCCCATTGCCGAGCCAGCGCATCCATCCAGAATTGGTTGGAAACGCTCGTCGTGTAGTTGTAGACAGGCTTGATCTCGCGCGCCGTTCTGCGATCGACGAAGCGGGCGACGAGCGCCCCCGAAACCGCGTCGCGCGCTTCGAGCACCAGCGTTGCATCTGCGGTATCCGTGCTGAACAGTCTCGTCGGACCTGCGGCGGGCACGTCCGGCGCATTGAGGAAGACGTCGTTGACGTTGACCGTCAGCCGTAGCACGCCGGGGCCCGGCGCCGCGGCGACTTCATAACCCTGCGTCCTGAATACGTCGGTGAAGACACGGCCCATTCCCGCAGCCATGTCATCGGTGATGCGCCTCTCGTCGTCCTGGCTGAGCCAGCGCGAGACGTCTCGCGTGCGGTTGAGGCTCTTGAGCCAACCCTTCTGGAATGCAACCTGCGGCTGGTCGATGATAACCTTGCGATACCCGGCAAAGTCGGTGTTCGGACGCACGTAGACCTCGTCGAAGTTCTTGGACAGCCAGGCAGCGAGTCCGTCGGGTGCCGACGGCGCCGTGGCCTGGGCCTGGGACGTGGCCGCGAAAGCGATCCCGAGCAGTACAGTGCAAACGACGGCAAGCGTACGAAAGCTCATGGCCAGTCTCCTTTCGTTCCTCACAGAATCCCTTCAGTAGAACCGTTATCGTACGCTCATTATTCCCGTACGGGCCGCTTGCATGAGTGTACAAGCCCCTTCCCTGGGTAATGCTTTCCTTGCCCGATTGGCGCACTCGCCCGACGTATATCCGCAAAAACTCGACCTCGTCCGAGAGGCGGTGCTGCTGGTCCTGCTCAATGCGAACGCGTATCGGGACGCGAGCTTCCTCGACGACCGCATCCTGGGACCGCTCACGCAGGCGGCCTGGGTTCCGGCCGGTCGCCTCGTCGAGGCTTCGCGACTGACCGGAAACACGCGTCCGGTCCACTTCATCTTCCATACCGGCCATGTCGGCTCGACGCTGGTGAGCCGGCTCCTGGACGAGACGGGCGCAGTGCTGTCGCTGCGAGAACCGCTCCCGCTGAGAACCCTTGCCGAAGCATACGACGAGCTGGGCCGCCCGGACGCGCTTCTGAGCCAAGCGCATTTCGAAATCCTGGTCGCGATGTTGATGCGCTTATGGGGCCGCGGCTACGAAGGGACGCGCAGCTGCGTGGTCAAGGCGACCAGCAGCGCGGGGCGAGTCGCCGTGCCGCTCCTCGCGGCCAATCCGGGCGCGCGCGCCATCTACATGAACGTCCGCCCAGAGACGTATCTCGCCACGCTTCTGGGCGGAGAAAATTCTCACATCGACCTGCGCGGACACGCGCCGGAGCGAATGCGGCGGTTACAGCATTGCAGCGCTGCAGGCCTCGCTCCCGTGCTGTCGCTCGGCGAATTGGCGGCAATGAGCTGGCTCGCGGAATCCTGGACGCAGCGCGAAGCCATGAGGCGCTTTCCCGATCGAGTCCTCGGCCTGGACTTCGATGAGTTCCTGGCTGCCGTCGCCGCCGGTATGCATCGAGTCCTCGGTCATTTCGGGCTGCCGCGTGACGCCAGTTTCGATTGCAGTCCTGCCCTCGCACGCTATTCCAAGGCGCCCGAGTACGCTTACACCCCGGAGGTCCGAGCGGAAGTCCTGCGCGACTCGCGCCGCCACAACCGCGAAGAAATCTCCAAAGGCATGAAATGGCTCGAAGCCCGGGCGCAAGCCGAGCAGACGTTCGCCGAGATCGTGAAGGACGCGAGCGTCGAGGAAGCGAAACGCCACTAGGGCGTCGACCACATGCGAATCAGATTCTGCCGCACGACATCGAGCCGGACGCGGCTTTCCCACTTCATGGAGAGTCCTTCGAGCGCGGCGATCTCGTTGAGCTCGTAGACCTGCGTGCGCCGGTGCTCGTCGGCGATATGACTCTCGATGAATGTGATCGACACGAGGCGCTGACCGGAACGAACCGGCATGACCTCATGCAGCGTCGTCGATGGGTAGACAATCGCCTCGCCCGGCGATCCCTTGAACGGGACCGCAACGCTGCCGATTTCGATCGACAGCTCACCACCCTCGTAACTCCTAGGGTCGTTGATGAACACTGTGCAGGAAAGATCAGACCGTATGTAGGAGTTGCCGACCTGGATCAGCGCCGAATCCGCGTGTCCTCCGTAGCGCATGCCGGGCTCGTACCGGCAGAGCAGCGGCGGCGCGACGTGTCTGGGCATGGCGAAATCGACGAACTCGCGCGAGCGCGCGAGCGCGGCGCTCACGATCTGAACCGACTCGGCGTATTTCGGATCGGCATAATCCGCCTGCAGATTGTCTTTGGTCGTGTTGGCCGGGTTCGACGCCCGGCCGTCGACGAATCGGATTTCGCGGCTGAGCGCAGCAAGCCGCGCGGCCTCGAGGGCCGTGAGAAGGTTTTCGATTTTCAGAAACACAGCTCGCCCCATCCTTCGTAGGCACAGAGCGCGAATCCTACACTCGGTCCCGGGGCGTTCCCAGTGGGACGCTCCGCTTGCGCGGTCCGGGGACGGCATCACCGCGCCGGTATAATTGCGCCCGCCCGGTCGATGCCTTGTCGGCGTGATCGGCGGGCGGCCGCCTCGGAGGACGTTGCGCAGTGGATCTCACCGAACACGCCGTACGCTCGCGCATCGCGAGTCTCACGTCGTTTTCACAGGCCTCCGATTTCGTTCTTGATCCCGGACGGCCCGTCGGCCGGTCGCGGATGTTCGACCCGGACGTGAGCCCGTACTGCTTCGATCTCGAAGCGCGCGAGCTCTACTGCGTCTCGACCCCCGACATCTCGGGAGCGACTTTCTTCTATCAGGCGCAGCGACAACACGCTCGCTCCGTGATCAAGGTGCCGTTCGAGGCCCTGCCCGAGCCGGTCGCCTCGCCGACCCTGATCTTTTCGATCGGCCGCTGCGGCTCGACGCTGCTGCACAAGGCCTTCGAAGCCGCCGGCGTGCGCACGGTTTCGGAGCCAGATTACTTCACTCAGGCCGCGCTCCACAGGTCGGCTGACGACGCTCTGCGCAGTGCCATTGGACGGGCAACACAGCTACTGCCGTACCAGGTCATCAAGCTCCGCGCCGAGTGCAACAATGCGCCGCTGCTGATCGCCGGAGGCTTCCGCGCGCCCAGCGTGATGTTCGTCCTTCGGGCTGCGATCGACTGGGCCGATTCCGCGCGCCGGGTTTCGAGTCATCCAATGCCCAGCGGCATCGCCGCGCTGCTGCACGCCCTTGTCGGAGGGCTGGACGCTCTGACGCGGTACTACCCTGTCCGCGTCTGCTACTACGAGGATTTTCGGGACCTGAGCCCGGACTACGTCAACACGCTCCTCGCATGGATGGGGAGCGATGCCCGCCTTGGCACGGCGGCGGCGGCAGAGCTCGCCCGCAGGGACGCGCAGGAAGGAAGCATCATGTCCCGCGCGTCGGTTGGAGACGCGGCGGACGATCCTGCTTTTCGAGAGGCCTTCCGCAAGGAGTGGGACAAGGTGCGGCCGGTGGCGCTGATCGAACGGCTTGGCCTGCGAGGGTTGTGACAGAATCCAGCATGGAAACACTCAGCGTGCCCCAAGCGATGCAACACGCGCTGCTCGCCTGCCAGCGCGGCGAATGGGCTCATGCGGAGCGCTTGTGCCGGCTGGTGCTTGATGTCCAGGCCGACCACTACGAGGCGCTGTACGTGCTGGGAATCATCGCAGGACGGGCCGGACGGGCACAGGATGCAGCCGATCTCATGGCGCGAGCGCTGTCGGTCAACCCCGCCAGTCCCGATGCCCACTACAATCGCGGCGTCGCGCTGGGCGAGCTCAAGCGGACCTCCGAAGCGCTGGACAGCTACGACCGGGCCATCGCGCTCAAGCCCGGTTACGCAGACGCTCATTACAACCGCGGCAACGCGCTGTACGAGCTCGAACGTCACTCGGAAGCGCTGCGGGCCTACGAGCGCGCCCTTGCGATCGAGCCCGGCTACGCCGAAGCGCACAACAATCGTGGCATCGTGCTCAATCACCTCGGGAGTCATGCGGAGGCGCTGGAGAGCTACCAGCAGGCTATTGCGCTCAGACCTGACTATGCAAGCGCCTGGAACCATCGGGGGGTCGCACTCCTCGAGCTCAATCGTCTCGAAGAAGCGCTGGCAAGTCACGACCGCGCGATCGCAATCAATCCGGATTACGTGGAGGCCTTCAGCAATCGCGGGAACGTGTTGATCGACCTCGATCGCGCGGCGGAGGCGCTCTCGTGCCTCGAGCGCGCCGTCGCGCTGAAGCCCGACCATGCGGAAGCCTGGTACAACCGCGGCAACGCGTTGCGCGAGCTGCACCGGCATGGCGAGGCGGTGGCGAGTTACGAGCGTGCGCTGGCGCTCCGGCCCGATTACGCTGCCGCGCACTGGAACCTCGCCGACTGCTGTCTCCTCCTCGGCGACTTTGCGCGCGGCTGGGAGGAATACGAGTGGCGCTGGAAACTGCCACAGCGCGAGCAACGCAGGCGGGATTTCGTGCAGCCGCCGTGGCGGCGGGGCCAGCCGGCTGCAGGGAAGACGGTGCTGCTGCACAGCGAGCTCGGCCTCGGCGACACGCTGCTCTTCTGCCGCTACGCCGGAGAAGTCGCGAAGCTTGGTGCGAAGGTCGTGCTGGAAGTGCAACCGTCCTTGCTGACGCTGCTCGCCGATCTCGAGGGTGTGACCGAGATACTGCCCCGGGGCGCTCCATTGCCCGCATTCGATAGCCACTGCCCGCTGCTCAGCCTGCCGCTGGCGTTCAAGACCGACCTGTCCAACATTCCGGCGGTCATGCCGTACGTCCACAGCGATCCTGCGCGCGTGGCTGCGTGGCGGGAGCGCCTGGGTCCAAAGACCAGACCGCGGGTGGGTCTGGTGTGGAGCGGAAGCGCCGCCCTCAAGAACGACAAGCGCAGCATGGCGCTGGCGGAGATGCTGCCGCTCCTCGCGAACGTGCGCGTCGAGTGGATCAGCCTCCAGAAGGACGTGCCGGCAGCGGACATGGGTCTGCTGGCGTCGCGTGCCGATCTTCGTCACGTGGGCGACGAGCTGAACGACTTTGCCGCCACGGCAGCGGTGGTCGAGTTGATGGACCTCGTGGTGACGGTGGACACGAGCGTCGCAAACCTGGCCGGCGCGATGGGCAAGCCGGTGTGGATACTGCTGCCGTTCAATCCGCACGACTGGCGGTGGATGCTGGATCGGGAGGACAGCCCCTGGTATCCGACGGCGCGCCTGTTCCGGCAGCCCGCCCCGGGTGATTGGGCGGGCGTCGTTCGGCGAGTGGCCGAAGAGCTCGCGCGCCGATTCGACAAGGTTCATTGAAGCTTAGCGAGGCCGAGAGCCGCCGCACTTAGCCGAAAGGCCCCATGCAGAATTTCCAGGATGCAGCACAGGAAATCGACGCTCTCGAAGCCGCCGCCGTAGGAGCGGCGCAGGCGGGACGGGAACAGGAGGCACTGCGTCTGTGGAGCCGCATTCTGGCCATCGATCCCAACCACATGCGGACGCTCACGGCGCTCGGGCAGCGAGCCTTCCGCCAAGGCGACATGCAGGGGGCCCGTACGGCGTTCCAGCGCATCGTCGACATCGATGGATCGGATGCCCAGCAGTGGATCCATCTGGCGGTGACCTGCCGCAACCTGACCGAGCAGGAGACCGAAGAGAAGGCGATCCAGCGCGCGCTGAGCCTCGATCCGACCGATCTCGTGGGGCTGATTCTTCGTGCCGATCTGCTCGAGCGGCAGGGGAAAACGCACGAGGCCGCCGTCGCTCACGGCCGGGTCGCGACCGTCTCTCCCCCGCTCGACCGGCTGCGTCCCGAGCTGAGACCGGCGGTTGCGCGGGCAATGGCGCACATGGACGACTACAACAAGCGCTACGGAGCCTTCCTGGACGAGTATCTGGCGTCTCGCTTCGCGGAGCTGGCCGGGGAGAACCTGAAGCGGTTCCGCGACTCGGTCGACATCATGGTCGGACGCAAGAGGCGCTTCGATTCACAGTCGCTGATCTATCACTATCCCCATTTGGCGCCGATCGAATTCTTCGACCGCGCTGAATTTCCCTGGCTCGATCCGATCGAGGCCGCCACCGACGCGATCCGAGAGGAATTCCTGGCGATCCTTCGCGCCGACCAGGGCTTCACGCCGTACATCGAGTATCCGCCGAACGTCCCGCACAACCAGTGGGCGGAGCTGAACCGTTCGCTTCGCTGGAGCGCCTTTCATCTCTACAAGATGGGGCAGCTCGTCGAACAGAACACGGCGCAGTGCCCGCAGACGATGCAGGCGCTTGCCGGCGCGCCCCAGCCCGATCAGCCGGGCCGGACTCCAACGGCTATGTTCTCCCTGCTCAAGCCGAAGACGCGAATCCCGGCGTACACGGGTGTCACCAACGTGCGGCTCGTGACGCACCTGCCGCTCATCATCCCGGAAGGCTGCGGATTCCGGGTGGGGAACGACACCCGTCAGTGGGTCCCGGGGCGGGCATGGGTGTTCGACGACACCATCGAGCACGAAGCCTGGAACGACAGCGACGAGCTGCGGGTGGTGCTGATCTTCGACATCTGGCACCCGCAGCTCACAGGGGCAGAGCGCGCCATGATCACGGCGCTCACCACGGGCATCAACGCCTTTACGGGCGGCTCCGGAGGTTTCGAGGCTTAGCCTCCGAAAGAAAAACGGCGAGCCGAAGCTCGCCGTCGATCTGCCGCTTGGACCCGGTCAGAATTTCGCCTGAACGTTCAGGAAGAAGTTCCGCCCGAGCGTATCGTAGAGCTGCGGGAAGGTATTCCCGTTCCAGAACGGGAGCTGCCCGATGCCGTTCTCGGAAATCGGCGGGTCGCGGTCGGTAATGTTGTTCACCCCGGCGAGGACGCTGAAATTCTTGTTGATGATCCACTGGCCGAAGATGTCGAGGTAGCTCCGCTCCCCAAGGTGGGCGTTCTTGGCCGGGCAGTCGGTGCCCGCAAAGTCCTGCGCCGCCGACGAGCACGAATCGAGGTCCATTGAGTTGACGTAGCGCCACTTGCCGCCGATGTTCCAGCTCCATGGGGTGTTCCAGACCGCCTGCACCGTGGAGCGCCAAGTCGGCACCGCCGGGGTGCAGGTATTCCCGAACAGCCCGGCGCAGTCGTAGGACCCGCCTCCGGGAATCGGCTGTACGACGAACTGATTCACCCACGTTCCGAGGAAACTGAAGCCAAGACTCCCGTATTTCTCGAACGGCCACGTATAGTTGGCGGTAAAGTCGATGCCGTCGGTCTTGTAGCTCCCGAGATTCTGGTTGAGACCGGAGACGAAGCCGCCGCCGACCCAGAGCGCGCCGAAGTTCGGGTCGCGATGGACGAGGCCGCAGTTCGCGCCGGTGGTCAGACACTGGGTCAGGGTCGTGGAGGGGGCAACCACGCCCACGACGTTGTCGACCTTGATGTGCCAGTAGTCGATGGTGGCGCTGAAGTTGGCAATCGGGTTGGTGAGCACGAGGCCGAGGGTGTAGCTCTTCGAGTCCTCGGGATTGAGCGACGGGTTGCCGCCCTGCAGGTAGTTGTACTGTCCCGCCGGGCTATCGAGAAGCCCACTCCCGTACTGGGCGGGCTTGAGCCCTGAACGCAGGCATTGGGCCAGCGTGGCGGTCATCGTCGGTCCGCAGGGATCCGCGCTCAGGTTGAAGAGATTGAGCCCTTGGGCCTGGAACAGCTCGATGACGTTGGGCGCGCGGGTGGCCTTCTGGTAGGTGCCGCGCAGCCTCGCCTGCTTGATAGGCTGCCACTCCATACCGATACCGTAGGTATTGGTCGTCGGGCCCGTGCTGTAGTTCGAGTAGCGATAGCTCGCGTTGAAGTTGAGCTGATCCGCCCAGGACGCGCCCTCGACGATGGGCACCCGGACTTCGGCGAAAGCCTCGTTCACCGTGTACTGGCCGTTGATCGGAAGCGTGGCACCGCCCTGGCCCGTCAACGTGGGAACGGAGAAGGCCTCGTCCACGGTCAGGTCAACCTTCTCGGTGCGGTGCTCGATCCCGGCCGCCACGCCGACGCCGGTCTTCGCCCATGGCATCCTCCAGCCGTAAGCCTGGCCGAGGTCGGAGCTGACGTGCAGCCCCACCACGTTCTGGAACGTATCGCCGCTCTGGAATCCCGGCGTCGCCAGGTAGTTGAGGGCCGCCTGCGTCACGCCGCCGATGTGAAAGATGTCCCACGGCACGCAGTTCGGGTCGGTGCCGTCGAGCTTCGAGGCGCACACCGGCTGGCCCGTGCCCGGATCCGTGACGACGTTCGTGGCCTTCGTGACGCGCGGACCCGAGAAGTCGTTCAGGTACTTGTCGTTGAAGACGACCTTGCCCGATTGCCACCACGCATCGTAATCCCACTTCCCGTCCAGGAAATCGCCCTTCGCACCGATCACGATGCGGTAGTCCGTGTGCTCGCGCACGTCCTGGCGCCCGCCGCCCTCGATGTCGCGGCGGCCGATGAAAATGTCGGCGGAGCCGCCCGCCGGGATGCCCATGGCGGTCTTGAACGACTGCGACAGCAGCGGATTGTTGTCGTTGAGCGTGAACGTGACAGGATTCCCCCCGTAGAAGGCGCCGCTCGGCGCGATCTGCAGCACCGTCTTCTCGTCCATGAAATCGAATTCGGTGTACACGCGGACGTTGGGGAAGGCGTCGTAGTGGGCGAAGAAATTGGCGAGGTAGCGCTCGTCGGGCACCTGGAAGTAGTTGTAGGGACCGAAGTTGAACTGGTCGAGGTTCGAGCTGAACGGCCGCACGTTGCCCGCGGCATCGGCGATCGTGAAGCTGCTGCCCGTGGTCAGATTGGTGAAGCGCCCTGGATAGGAGGTCGATGAGCCCCCGCAGTTGAACGCAGTGCCGTCACCGCTCAGGCCCGCCGCGCAGGCGCTGAAATCGTACTTGGATTGCGTTATCGGTTGCAGCTTCTTGTACTCGAAGTAGACGGTGGCGTTGCCCTTGCCGCCGCTGAAGTTGCTGCCGAGAATGAAGCTGAAATCCTGAGCCTGGGGCGTACTGGAGATATTGACGTCGCCGGGGACGTGAAACTGCGACGGGTTGAGCAGCGCGCGCTGCGCCACCGCCGAGGAAACCCCCGAGGCGTCGTGCTGGTCGTGCTGGTACCAGTTGCCGTTCCACTGAAACTGAACGCCCTCGAAGTGGTCGTTCATGATGAAGTTCACCACCCCGGCCACCGCATCCGAGCCGTAAACCGCGGACGCCCCGCCGGTCAGCACCTCCACGCGCTGGATGAGCGGCGCCGGTATCGCGTTGAGGTCGGTCGGGTAGTTCGTCGGGTCGCCCGCAGGCAGCCGGCGGCCGTCGATCAGCACCAGCGTGCGGCTGGCGCCGAGACCCCGGAGGTTCACGGTCGCCGTGCCGGTGGCGCCGTTCGACTCGTTGCTCCCCAAGTCGGCAAACACCGAAGGAAGCTGATTGAGGACCTCGGAAATGCTCGTGAGGCCGGTGATGGCGATGTCCTGCTGAGTCAGAATGTTGACCGGGCTCTCGCTCTCCAAGGTCTGCAGCGGAATCCGCGAGCCGGTGACGGTGATCTTCTGGACTTTTTCGACCGGTGGAGTTTGGCCATAGGCCATAGGCACCGCCAGGCTCACGGCCGCTCCGGTGGTTATCGTCTTGATGGCAAGCGATAGCCTCTTTCTTTGCATCCGCTTCATTGTGACCCCCAGAAAAAAAGATGCCGCGATGGAGAGAGAACTGATCTTGTTCGCGTTCAGGCCGTCACACATTACCGCGGCGCCGAATCCAGGGGCAACGAGAATGCGCTGCCGGTACAATGTCGAGCCAGGAATTGTTGCATTTTGGCAACGGTGCTTCCTGGCGGTTGCTCGGGGCAATCGGGGGCCAATCATGCGCGCAAATTCATGGCGCAACGCAACATGAACACGGCTGCCGATCGAATGATCTCGACGCGATTGTTCTCGATCCGACCGGCGCGGCGCGAAGACGTCGGCGTCCTGCTCATGCTGATCCGTGCGCTGGCGGAGTTCGAGAAGCTGGCGCATTTGTGCATTGCAAAGGAGGCGGATCTGGAAGCTGCGCTCTTCGGTCCGCGGCCAGCAGCCGAGGCCCTGATCGCGGAGAGAGGCGCCGAGGTTGCTGGATTCGCACTGTTTTTTCATAACTTTTCTACCTTCCTCGGACGCCGCGGGATCTGGTTGGAGGATCTTTTCGTGCTCCCCGCCCACCGCGGCCAGGGCTGCGCCAAGGCGCTGCTGCGCGCGCTTGCGGGCATCGCCCTCGAGCGCGGCTGCGGCCGGTTCGAATGGTCGGTGCTGGACTGGAACACGAAAGCGATCCACTTCTATCAGGCGCTCGGGGCAACCGTGCTGCCCGACTGGCGCATCGTCCGCGTCACCGGACCGGCGCTTGCCGCCCTCGCCGCGCATCCGGAGGACGACAACGCAAGCCCGTGAAGGCATAGAATCGTTCTCGGTATATGACGCAATGAATAGAGCGCTACCCGGACTGCTGGTCGCGGCATTTCTTCTTGCCGCGTGCGCGACCGCGCCCGTGACTAGCCCTCCCCAGGGCCTGTTCAACGATCAGCTGTTTCGGGCGCCGTCCGAGCGCATCAGCGCCGACGACATATTCGCGGTGAGCCCGGACATGAAGCATTACCTCGAGACGGAGATCGCGGTCCAGATCCGCATCAAGGGCGCCCAGCAGGCGCTGTACGACGCGCTCTACGCCAAGCGGCAGCTTGTCCTCGATTACGATGCGGAGAAGACGCGAAACGCCGCGGAGGCCTTCGCTGCGCGCAGCGGCAACTGCCTTTCGCTCGTGATCATGACCGCTGCCTTCGCCAAGGAGCTGGGGCTGCCGGTCCGCTACCAGAGCGCTTATGCAGACGAGACCTGGAGCCGCGAGCGCGACGCTTATTTCTTCATTGGTCACGTCAACATCAGCCTCGGAAGGAGACCGGAGTTCGGGTTCGGAAACCGGGGTGTGGACCACATGACGATCGATTTCATCCCGCCGCTCGAGATGCGCGCGTTGCGCACACAGGACGTCGAAGAGCGGACCATCGTCGCCATGTACATGAACAACCGGGCAGCCGAAACGCTGATAGAGGGGCAACTCGACGACGCCTACGCGTGGGCGCGCGCAGCCATCGCCCAGGATCCGGGGTTCGTTAACGGCTATAACACGCTGGGGATCATCTACCAGAGACATGGCAATCTGGTCGAAGCGGAGAAAGCGCTTTCCTATGCGCTTGCGCAGGATTCAGCCAACACGCGGGTGATGTCGAATCTGGCAGCGGTGTTGAGCGCCCTCGGCCGCGCTGCGGAGTCGGCCGCGCTCTCCCGCAGGCTCGAACAGATCGAGCCCGATCCCCCGTTCTCCTATTTCAACGAGGGCAAGATAGCGTTGCAGAACGGGGACTTCACGGCGGCAAGAGATCTCTTCATCAGGGAAATCAATCGCGCACCTTATTACCACGAATTCCACTTCTGGCTCGCTGTCGCTTACCTCGGCCTGGGCGAGGTCGAGCAGGCGCGCAGGCAGCTCTCCGTGGCGATGGAATACAGCACGACCCGCAAGGAGCGCGAACTCTACGCCACGAAGCTGGACCGGATCAAATCGAGCCGGACCGAGTAGAGGTGCGCGCTGCGCGAGCTGGTTTCACGCCGGAGGGCGCAGATAGTCGCCTTGGTATCCTTGCGTCCCGTAATACTCCCCCACGGCGGAGACGACCGAGCTCACGAGCTCCCGCTCCGCGTGACTCAGAAACGGACTCCAGACGTCGAAGATAAGCACCGCGCGCGGCACGTCGCTGTCATTCCAGACTTCATGCTCGATCGAGTCGTCGAAGACCAGCGCCTCGCCGAGGCGCCACTCGCGCCGCTCGCCGCCGACCCTGAAGCCGCATCCCGGTGGAATGATCAGCGGCAGGTGTACGGTAAGGCGTGTATTGTGGACACCGGTGTGCGGCGGAATGCGGGTCCTGGCGTCGACGATCGAGAATAGAGCCGACGGGCCGCAACCCGGAACGATCCAGCGCGGCGCCGCTTCGAGTGCCGCGACAGTTCGCGGGCACCGTGCGATGTGCTCTTCGAACGCGACGCCCTCGCGCCAGAGGAAGTAAACTCCCCACCGGCGCGAGTGATTCAGCTCCCGCCACTGGTCTATCGGCTGACTTTCCGCGATGGCGACGTAAGGCTCCAAGGTCGCCGAGCCGTCGGCAAGGAGATTCACGAGCTCCGCCCGGATGTCGTTGGTGGCGGCCTCGATCGAGGCGAGCCATGGAAAGTCGGCGCGTTCGTAGAACTCGATCGCGGGCAGTTGCGGAAAGAACATGAAGCTCGGCTGCTGACGATAAATGCGCTCTTTCTGAAGCAGCGTTGCGAGGCACCGGTCGAAGCGGCCAAGGCGCTCACCGGCGTGGCGCGCGCGAAGATCTTTCAACCGCGTCTCGACGAACGACTCGAGCGAGCGGTTGTTCGCATCGATGGTCTGCTGGGCATGCTGCAGGACCGGACGCATGGCCGGTGGAGGCTCGACACCCGGCGGAATCAATTGCAGCGCAATGCGGTAGACCGCAGCGGCCGCCCGCGGCTGGCCCCGCAGTTCATGCAGCGAAGCTTTCTGCAGTAGCGCCCGCAGGTTGCGCGGATCGAGCGCGAGCGCCTTGTCGAGCGCCACCATCTCCTCGTCGGGCCGATCGAGTGCGCGCAATGCTGCAGCGAGGCTCGTCCACAGTGATGGATGCGACGAGTCGGTCTTGACGGCTTGCTCGAGCAACTCGTGCGCCTCGATCGGGTTGCCAGCCTGGAGCAACCGCCGTCCCTTCTCGGCCAGAACCAGCGGATGTTGCGGGGCTTCAAGCTGAGCTTGCTGTAGCAGGCGCTCCGCATCGAGCGTCTGTCCGCGATCAAAGGCCTGCGCCGACGACTCGATCAATTGCAGGATGCGACGACTGTTACCTACCGTGAATGTGGTTGCGCTCAACCAAAGCTCCTACGAGTTTCCGTGGTGCCAGCCCTTGGGGATCGCGGAAAGCAGCTTCCGCGTATACGCCTGCTGCGGCTGGCGGTAAATCGCGTCGGAGTCCGCGATCTCGATGATCTCGCCCTGGTTCATCACCATGACCTGGTCGGAGATGTACTTGACGACGGCGAGATCGTGCGAGATGAAGATGTAGGATAGGTGGAACTCATCCTGCAGGTCCTGCAGCAGATTCAGCACCTGCGCCTGCACCGACACGTCGAGGGCGGAAACCGACTCGTCGCAGATCAGGATGTCGGGCTTGAGCGTCAGGCAGCGCGCGATGGCGATCCGCTGCCGCTGGCCGCCCGAGAACTCGTGCGGGTATTTGTAGAAGGAAACCTCCGGCAGCCCGACCTTGCCCAGCATCTCGAAGGCGAGGTCCGTACGCTCCTGCGCCGAGGCGCCGATGCCGTGGATCTGCATCGGCTCGGTGATGATCTGGCCGACGATCATGCGCGGATTGAGCGAGGCATACGGGTTCTGGAAGATGATCTGGATGCGCCGCTTGTAATCCATGAAATCGCGCGCGCTCATCGAGAGGATGTCCCTGCCCTCGAAGAGCGCCTCGCCTGCCGAAGCCTCGTGCAGCCGCATCAGCGTCAGCCCCACGGTCGTCTTGCCGGACCCCGATTCGCCGACGAGCCCCATCGTCTTGCCCTTCGGGAGCTTGAAGGAAACGTTCTTCACCGCCTCGAACTTGCGACGCCCGAACAGGCCCTCGCGAGAGTAGAAGTCCTTGCCGAGCTTGCGCACGTCCAGGATGATCGGGTCCGAGGCCGCGATGCCGCGCTTGCGTTCGTTGAGATTCATCGCGTGCGCGCCACCGTCCATGAAGTCTTCGATCACGGGCAGGCGCACCGGCCGGCGATCGAGCCGCGGCCGGCATTGCAGCAGCGCCTTGGTGTAGGCGTCCTGCGGATTCTCGAACACCTCTTTCGCCGGCCCCTGCTCGCGAATCTCGCCGTTGCGCATCACGACGACATAGTTCGCGATCTCGCCGACCACCGCGAGGTCGTGCGTGATGAAGAGCACCGACATCTGATGGCGCCGCTGCAGCTCGGCGATGAGATCGAGGATCTGCTTCTGGATCGTCACGTCGAGCGCGGTCGTAGGCTCGTCGGCGATCAGGAGCTTCGGCTCGCACGCGATCGCCATAGCGATCATAACGCGCTGCTGCTGACCTCCGGACATCTGCGAGGGATAGGCGTTGATCTTGAATGCCGGGTCCGGGATGCCGACTTCCTCCAGCAGAGCGATCGCGCGCTTGTGCGCCGCCGCCGGCGACAGGCCCATGTGCAAGCGCAGGACCTCGGAGAGCTGGAACCCCACCGTGAACACCGGGTTGAGCGAGGTCATCGGCTCCTGGAAGATCATCGAGATGTCGGCGCCGCGAAGCTTGCGCAGCTCCGCTTGATCCAGGTCCACGAGATTCTGTCCGCCGTAGACGATCTCGCTCCCTTCGAGGACGTGCGAGTTCTCCTTCGGCAGCAGCCCCAGGATGGAGAGCGAAGTGACCGACTTGCCGCTGCCGGACTCTCCGACCAGCGCGACCGTCTTGTTCTTGGGAATGTCGAAGCTGATTCCCTTGACCGCTTCGAAGATCGTGTCCTTGTCGAGCCGGAAATTGACCCGCAGGTTGCGAACGGAGAGAAGCGTATCCATGGCCCCTAAGGTTTTGTCATTCCGAGCAAAGCGAGGAATCCGCTGTCATGCGGGTTTTGTAATCTGCGTCACTTTAGCTTCGGATCGAGCGCGTCGCGCAGCGCATCGGTGAAGAGGCTGAACGCGGTCACCAGCACCGCCATCGCGGTTCCCGCCGCGGCGAGCTGCCACCATTTGCCGAGGATCAGCTCGTTCTGCGCTTCGTTAAGCATCGAGCCCCACGACACCACGTCCACCGGCACACCGAAGCCGAGGAAGGACAGGATCACCTCGGACTTGATGAACGCAACGGTGAGGATCGACATCTGGACGAGCACGACGTGGCTGACATTGGGGAAGATGTGCACGAACATGCGGCGCGCGTTCGACGCGCCGATCGCGTCGGCAGCCTGCACGTATTCGCGGCCCTTGTGCTTGAGATACTCGCCTCGGATCAGCCGGAACACTCCCGTCCAGCCGGTGAGCCCGAGGATCAGCACGATGGTCATCGTTCCCTTCTGCTGCAGCACCGCCGCGACCGCGAGAATGAGCAGCAGATAGGGAATCGCGGTGAACACGCTGTAGAACCAATTGAAGAAATCATCGAGCCAGCGCCCGTAATAACCGGCGAGCGCGCCGAACACGGTCCCGAGAAAGACCGCCACCACCGCGGCGGCCAGTCCCACGAAGATCGAGGTCTCCGAGCCCTTGATCGTCTTCTTCAGCACGTCGCGTCCCCACTTGTCGCCGCCGAGCGGCAGCGTGGGCGCGCGGGCTTCGGCGACCTCCGCTTTCGTGCCTTTCGCGCGGATGTCGGCCATGACTTCCGCCAGCGGATCCACGTTCTGGGACTCGGTGCCTGCCGACTCCGCGCCGGGCGCTTTCTTCGTTTCGCCGCGGATGGCGGCGAGCGCATCGGCGAGCGGATCCTGTACCGGCAACTCGGTAGGCTGGTCGGGTGCAGCCTCGGCCGCGGGACCTCCGGCCGCCGCACCGGACGCGGCGGTTTCGACGTCAGGACCCTGAAAGGTCGGCGGCGCGTAGTTGACGCCGACTTCCTTTGCCCAGTCCTTGGCGATGAGCCCCGCCCCGGAGAGAACCATCATCACGAGGAACAGAGCGACGATCGCCAGCGAAACCATCGCCACGCGATCGCGCCATAGTCGCCTCCACGCCAGCGTCCACACGCCCGGCGAGACGGTATGCTGAATGTCTCTTGGCATCGCCGTCTCCTACTTGAGTTGCACGCGCGGGTCGACCGCCTTGTACATCAGGTCGGCAAGCAGGTTGAAGATCATGGTTGCGGCGGCGACATACACAGTAATCGCCTTGATGACCGGAAAGTCGCTGCGCTCCACCGCGAGGATGACTTCTCGCCCGATCCCCGGGATCGAGAAGAAGCGCTCGAGCAGGAATGCGCCGATCAATAATCCGGGCACCGTCGCCATGACCTGGGTGATGATCGGGATCGAGGCGTTACGCAGCACATGCACCCACATGATCCGGTTCTCGGACACGCCCTTGGCGCGCGCGGTGCGAACGTAATCCTGGTTGACCTCGTCGAGCACGAAAGTGCGGTAAAGCCGCAGGTCGGGCGCAATGCTCACCACCAGCAGGATGATGATCGGCAGCGACGCGTATATGACGAGGTTCTGCCAGAAGCTGTCGCCCCAGCCCTGCACCGGAAACCAGCCGAGCTTGTAGGCGAAGACATACTGGAACACGATGATGTAGACCAGTATCGAGATCGAGAGACCGACCGTGCAGGCGATCATCACCATGCGATCGGTCAGCGACGCGCGCACATACGCGACCGCGAGCGCGAGGCCGATCGAGATCAGCGTCGAGAGGATGAGCCACGGCACCAGAAGGGTCAGCGACGGACCGAGACGGGTGGCGAGGATGTGCGACACCGGCTCGTTGGTGCTCCAGCTCGCACCGAAATCGGCGGTGAGCACCTGCTTGATGAAGATCCAGAGCTGCACGTAGTACGGCTGATCAACGCCGAGTTGCCGCCGGATGTTGGCGATCTGCTCGGCGCTGGAGATCTTGCCCGCGAGCACGTAGGCGGGATCGCCTCCGACCGCGTTGAACAGGATGAACACCAGCACGATCACCCCGAGCATCGTCGGGATCATCTGCCAGATACGTCGGATGATGTAGGCGCTCATCGCCTCCTCCTTCTTTACCTTCGCCGCCGGGTGTTGTCGAGATCGTAATACATGTACTCGGCGAGCAGTATCGGGTGCTTCTTGTAACCGATCACCTGCGGCTGAACGAGCATGTTGCGATAGCGAGAGTCGTGCAACTTCCACACGCCGTTGACCTCGGCCATGCGCCAGAGCTGGCGATAGAGCTGGTTGCGCTCGGGGGACTCCGGCGGGAGGGCGCGCGTCCTCTCGTAGATCCGGTCCCATTCCGGCAGCTGGAAGCAGGCGCTGTTGTTCTGGTGGGTATTCGGTCCGTAGAGCAGCTGCATGAAGTCGTCGCCGTCCGGATAGTCGGCGAACCATGCCGCGCTGCGCGACAGCAACTGGCAGGCGCGCTCCCGCTTCAGCTCCTCGGGGAACTTGTTCTTGTCGACCTGGAGTCGGATGCCGATGCGCTCGACCGATTTCTGCCATAGCTCGTCGAACTCGCGGTCGCGCGACGTTGGTGTGGACGAATAGCGCCAGACGAGCGGGCGGTCGTCCGGCCAGCTGCGGTATCCGTCGCCGCCCCGCTTGTATCCGAAATAGTCGAGGAGCTTGTTAGCGAGCTCGGGATTGTAGGGAATGCTCGTCCGGTAACCCGCATCGTGCCCGACGACGCCGGGTGGGATCGGATATTGCGCTTCCATCGCCTGTCCCTTGCGTATCACGCGCAGGTACTCTGCGTTGTCGAAGGACATGAATATGGCGCGGCGGAGCGCGATCTTTTCCTTGGCGAACCCGCCGAAGTCCGGATCAGCCATGTTGAAATAGGTGTAATCGAGGTCCGGGTCGGTGATTCGGTCAAGCCTCGCGCCCGCAGCCGCGAGCTCCGCGTTCACCTTGTTGCCCGGAATGGCGATCGGCGCAAACTGCTCGCGCAAGTGCAGCACGTCGAGCTCGCCGTTCTGAAATGCGAGCCATGCGGCCTGCTGCTCCTCGATCACGCTGATCTCCACGCGTCCGATCTGCGGCATGTTCTTGCCTTTCATCGCCGCGACGATTTCCTTGTCGCGGGGATCGGTTCCCGGCTCGAACTTCCACACAAAGCCGCGGAACCCAGGATTGGCTTCGAGGATGATCTTGCTCGAACGGACCCACTCCTTGAGTTGGTATGGCCCGGTCCCCACCGGATGTGCGTTCGTGTCCTCGGCGTAAGCTTCGATGACTTCTCGCGCGACGGCACCGAAGTTCGCGAGCGCCATGACATACGCGAACGTGTAGTCGGTGTCCTTGAGCTTGACCTGCAGCGTGTAGCGGTCGAGCGCCTGCAAGCCGTCGACCTTGCGGTCGTAGTCGAATTTGCCCGTCTTCTCGGCTTCCTTCTTCAGCTCCTCGAGTCCTGCGATGCCCTCGATAAAGCTCTCGTAGGGGCTACGATTGGCAGGATCCTTGAATCGCTTGATCGAGTAAACGAAGTCCTCGGCAGTCAGCTCCCGTTTTCGACCCTTGAATGCGGGATCCGCGGCGAAGTAGATGCCTTTCTTGATCTTGAACACGTACGTCCGCGCCTGATCGCGAACCGTCGGCAGGGCCTCGGCGGCGCGGGGCACGAGCTTCGCCGGCCGCGCCAAGTAATCGTAGGTGAGCAGCGAATCGAAGATTCCCTCGTTGACCACGAATGAATAGTAGTCCTGGACCTTGCAGGGATCGAAGCCGGTTTCCGCCGCCTCGAATTCCAGGTGGAGCACCTTCTCGGGGTCGGCCGCGCGGGCCGGCGCGACGGCAAGCGCCGCGACGAGCGCCGCACCGGCAACGCACGTCGCAGCAGCCGAAACGGCGGGCGGCGCGCGACGGATCACGGGCGAGCGACGATCACGGGCGGCGCGCCGACGGATCGATGTCCACGTACTGATACACCGAATTGGCCATGATCGGGTGGTAGCGATAACCCTTGACCCAGGGATAGACGAGCACGTTGCGATAGCGCGTCACACCCATCGTCCAGACGCTGTCGACTTCCATCTGCCGACTCATCATGTCGAAGATATGCGTGCGCTCGGGCGAATCCGGCATGACCTTGATCTGGTCGTACAGCTTGTCAAATGCAGCCGACTGATAGCAGGCGTTGTTGCTCTGATGCGTGTTCGGCCCATAGAGCAGCTGCATGAAGTTCTCGCCGTCGGGATAATCCGAGTGCCAGGCCGCCCCCCACATGGCGAGCTGGCACGCCTCCGCCGCCTTGAGGTTGTCGGAGAACGGACCTTTGCGCGATTCGAAGCGCAAGCCGATCGCGTCGAGATTCTTCTTCCACAGCTCGTCATATTCGCGGCTGATCGCCTGCGTTTCAGAGGTGAGCGTGATTACGAGTCGCGAGCCGTCAGGATTGTTGCGGTAGCCGTCCGCGCCCTTCTTGTAGCCGAAGTAGTCAAGCAGCTTGTTGGCCAGCGCTGGGTCATAACGGATGATGCCGCGGTATTTCGGGTCGTGGCCGACCACGCCAGGCGGTATCGGGCTTTGAACGGGGATAGCCTGTCCCTTTCTGATCACGCGTATCTCTTCGTCGATGTCGTAGGCCATCAGCATCGCCCGCCGCAGCGCGATCTTCGGCAGGCTCATGCCTCCTACGACGGGGTCGAGCATGTTAAAGGCGTAGTACGTGATTTCCGTCTCGGTACTGCGGTCCCATTCGATGCCCTGATCGGCGAGCTTCTTGGCAAGCTTGCCCTCCGGCAAGGCAATCGGGGTAAACGGACCGAAGCGGGCGATCCAGTCGATCTGCTTGTTCTGAAACGCGAGCCAGCGCGACTGTTCTTCTTCGATGATCGAGATCTCCACCCGACCGATCTGCGGAATGCGTTTGCCTTTCATCGCAGCGACCGCAGCCTTGTCTCGAGGATCAGCCGAGCCCTGGAAATCCCAGATAACCTCGCGGTAGTCAGGATTCGCCTCGAGAACGATTTTCGCCTTGCGGATCCATTCTTTCAGGATGTAGGGCCCGGTTCCGACCGGATGCGCGTTGGTGTCCGTGGCATAGGCTTCGATGACTTCACGCGCAGCTGCCGAAGTCGCCGGCATCGCCATGATGTAGGCGAAGTTGTAGTCGGTCTCCTTGAGCTTCACGCGCATCGTGTAACGGTCCGGCAGCTCGAGACCTGCGACCGGCGCGTCGTAGTCGAAACGCCCGCTCTTCTCCGCCTTCTTGGAGAGTTCGTCCAGCCCGACGACCTTGCCTTCGATCAGAAAGCGCCACGGCGAGCGGTTCGCCGGATCCATCAGGCGCTTGATCGTGTAAGCGTAGTCAGCCGCGGTCAACTCGCGCCGCTTACCCTTGAACGCGGGATCGGGATGAAAGTAGATCCCCTTGCGAACGTGGAACAGATAGGTCTTGCCGCTGTCGGTCACTTCGGGCATCGCTTCCGCGGTCCGCGGCACGAGCTTCACCGGCCGGGCGAGATAGTCGTAGGTCAGCAACGACTCCATCGTCTGCTGGACGATTTCGTTCGAATACTCGTCGCTGACCTTCACAGGATCGAAACCGGTCTCGGCGACTTCGAAAGCGACGCGCAGGACCTTGTTCGGATCGGCTGCGTCCGAGTGCCCGGAAAAACTGAGGAAGATGCAGCAGAGCCCCGCTGCGCCGGCGGCGGCGAGTCTTCGAAAACCGGGCATGAGACGGAGCCGGAAGGGAAACGGCGCGTAATGTACCATTTCCCGGCGCCAGCGACGCGCCGCTCGCGCCGGAGTGCGTTCCGGCGCGACGCGGCGCCGCAGGCGAGCGCAAAGTGCATCGAGCGATGAAACCTGTCTACTGGGACGACGCCACGCGCGCGCTCGCGCGCAGCGACCGGGTGCTCAAGCGTCTCGTGCGCAAGTATCCCGGCATCCACCTCAAGCGCCGCGGCGATCCGTTCACGACGCTGGCCCGCGCAATCGTCAGCCAGCAGATCTCGGTCGCGGCGGCTGCAGCGATCTGGAAGCGCTTCGTCGCCGCCTCCGGAGCTGTCCCGGGGCGCGCTTTCCCACGGTTGTTCGCGCCAAGCGTGGCCGTTCTCGCCCCGGCGGTTTTGCGCGAATGCGGGCTGTCGCAGCGCAAGGCCGAGTACCTGCGCGATCTCGCCGCGCACTTCGCCTCGGGACGCCTCGACCCGCGAAGCTGGAGGAAGCTCGACGATGAAGCGCTCATCGCCGCGCTCGTCGATGTAAAGGGCATCGGTCGCTGGACCGCGGAGATGTTCCTCATCTTCCACGAGCTGCGTCCCGACGTGCTGCCGGTCGACGATCTGGGGCTGCAGCGCGCGATGGCTATCCATTACCGCAACGGCAGGCGCTTCACTCGGCGCGCGATGATCGCGCACGCGGAAAACTGGCGGCCGTGGCGCTCGGTCGCGACCTGGTATCTGTGGCGCAGCCTCGATCCGATCCCGGTCGAATACTAGCGGAGCGTCGCCTTCGGGCGTGATACGTCCTTGCCCGCTCCGCCCTACTCCAACCTAACCCCGGAAGTCGTGCTCGACGCGCTCGAGAGCGTCGGTCTTCGCGGCGACGGGCGGATGCTCGCGCTCAACAGTTACGAGAACCGTGTCTACCGCATTAGCCTCGAGGACGCCGCGCCATGCGTGGCCAAGTTCTATCGTCCGGGCCGCTGGACCGACGCGCAGATTCTCGAAGAGCATGCCTTCGTGCGCGAGCTTTCCGAGCAGGAGATACCGGTCGTCGCGCCGATGGCGTTCGCTGGCCAGGGGACCTTGTGCCGCTTCTCCGGCTACCGTTTCACGGTCTGCGCGCTATGCGGTGGACGCGCTCCCGAGCTGGACCTGCGAGACGTGCGCGAGTGGCTCGGCCGCTATCTCGGCCGCATTCATGCAGCCGGCCGCTCGGCGCCGTTCCGCGCGCGTCCCGCGCTCGACATCGCGACCTTCGGCGAAGAGCCGCGCGATTGGCTGCTCGCGAACGGCTTCATTCCCGTCGATCTGGTCGATGCCTATCGCAGCGTCGTCGACCAGGCGCTCGCCGGCGTGCGTGCCTGCTTCGCGCGGGCAGGCGACATCGGCAGCTTGCGTCTGCACGGCGATTGCCACGCCGGCAACATTCTGTGGATCGCCGAGGGTTCGCTCGCCGGACCGCATTTCGTCGACTTCGATGACAGCCGAAGCGGACCTGCCGTGCAGGACCTGTGGATGCTGCTCTCGGGAGAGCGCGGCGAGATGTCGCGGCAGCTCGGCGATGTTCTCGACGGCTACGAAGAGTTCACGGACTTCGATCGGCGCGAGCTTCATCTCGTCGAGGCGCTGCGAACGCTCCGCCTCATCCATTACGCTGCATGGCTCGCGCGTCGCTGGGACGATCCGGCATTTCCCGTCGCGTTTCCGTGGTTCAACACCCAGCGCTACTGGCAGGACCGCATTCTCGAGTTGCGCGAGCAGATCGCACTGATGGATGAGGCGCCGCTCGAGGTGTAGGAGGCTTTGCTTGTCGTTCCGAGCAGAACAGCAGATTCCTCACTGCGTCCGGAATGACCACCCTATCGTTTGGAATGACCGCCTTACCTCAGCACGCCGTCGATGAGATGCAGCGTGCGGTCGAGCCCGGCGGCGAGATCGGGGTCGTGGGTGACGATGACGAGACTCGTGCCGACGTCGCGATTGAGCTCAAGCATCAGCCCGAACACGTGCTGCGCCGTATGACGATCGAGGTTGCCGGTCGGCTCGTCGGCGAGCACGCAGGCGGGCGCGGTCACGAGAGCCCGCGCGAGCGCCACGCGCTGGCGTTCGCCTCCGGAAAGCTCGCCCGGCCGGTGCTCGGTCCGGTGGGCGAGCCCTACTCTTTCGAGCATCGCGGCGGCGCGCTCGCGCGCCGCGCCGTGTGCCTCGCGCCGGATGTACAGCGGCATCGCGACGTTCTCGAGCGCGCTGAACTCGGGCAGCAAGTGGTGGAACTGATAGATGAAGCCGAGCGCGCGATTGCGAACCTCGCCGCGCGCCGCCTCCGAGAGCCGAGCCAAGGGGGCGCCTTGCACGCGCACCTCGCCCGCCGTCGGCGCATCGAGCCCACCCAGGAGATGCAGCAGCGTGCTCTTGCCCGACCCCGATACCCCCACCACCGCCACCCGCTCCCCGCGAGCGACCGCGAGATCGACGCCGAGCAGCACCGGCACTTCGAGCGGGCCGGTCCGATAGGTTTTCTTCAGACCCGCGCACTCGAGCACCGGCGCGCGTTCACTCATAGCGCAAGGCCTCCGCCGGATTGATCCGTGCGGCGCGCCAGCTGGGATACAGCGTGGCCAGTAGCGTCAGCACGAAGGCGATGAGCGCGACGAGCACGACGTCGGCCTGCTGCACCTGCGAGGGCAGCTCGCTGATGTAGTAGACCGTCTTGTCGAGGAACTGCACGCCGAGCATGCGCTCGACGAACGGCACCACGGTCTCGATGTTGAGCGCCAGCGCGAGACCGCCGGCCACGCCGATCAGCGTTCCCAGCGTGCCCACGAGCGCGCCCTGGATGATGAAGATCGTGAGGATGCTCGCCGGGGAAGCGCCCTGCGTGCGCAGAATGGCGATGTCCGCCTGCTTGTCGGTGACCACCATTACCTGCGCGGAGACGATGTTGAACGCCGCCACCGCGACGATCAGCGTGAGAATGAGGAACATCATTCGCTTCTCGATCGCCACTGCGCGGAAGAAGTTGGCGTGGTTGAGCGTCCAGTCGCGCACTTCGGCGTCGATCGGCAGCGTCGCCGCAATCTCTCGCGCCACCCGCGGTGCGGCGAAGAGATCGTCGAGCTTGAGCCGCACTCCGCTCACGGTGTCGCCAAGCCGATAGAGCTTCTGCGCGTCGGCGAGGTCGATGAGCGCGAGACCGCTGTCGAATTCGAACATCCCCACTTCGAACACTCCTACGACGCGGAAGCTCTTGACGCGGGGCAGCGTCCCCGCGGGAGTAACCGTTCCCTGCGGCGTGATGACGACCACGCTGTCTCCGAGGCGCACGCCAAGCGCACGCGCGAGCTCCCCGCCGAGCACGATGCCGAATTCTCCCGCCTTGAGATCGGCGAGCGTTCCCGCGCGCATGTGGCTTGCGAAATCGGCGACGGTATTCTCGAGCGCCGGATCGACCCCGCGAACGATAGCCCCGCGGCTGACGCTGCCCGCCGAAAGCATCGCCTGCCCCAGCACGTAAGGCGCCGCCGCCATCACGTGCGGGTTGGCCCGCGAGCTTCGCGCCACTGCCTGCCAGTCAGCGACCGTACCGTCGATCCCGCGGATCTCGATGTGCGAAGCCACCGCCAGGATGCGCGTGCGCAGCTCCTGCTGGAAGCCGTTCATGACCGAGAGCACGACGATGAGCGCCGCGACGCCGAGCGCGATCCCCAGCATCGACACGGCGGCGATGAACGAAACGAAGCCGTTGCGGCCGGAGCCGCGGCGGGCGCGCGTATAGCGCAGTCCAACGAGAATTTCGTACGGAGCCAACGGCTTCTGCCGGGAAGATTCGGGAGCCGCGGACGCGGCAGCGCGAGTGTGCCACATTACAATGCGCCATGCAGATCATCCGCCGCAGCGTGCCGGACGCCGCATCGTTGCTCATCGCCTCGGGGGTGACGCCGGTACTGGCGCGCGTCTATGCCGCGCGCGGCATTGCCGCGGTCGCCGAGCTGGACGACGATCTGGCTCTGCTCCCGTCGTGGCGCTCCTTCAAGGGCATCGAGGCGGCCGCGGCGAGGCTCGCCGATGCCATCGAGCGCGGCGAGCGCCTGCTCATCGTCGCCGACTACGACGCCGACGGAGCGACCGCCTGCGCGGTCGCAATGCGCGGCCTCGCCGCCATGGGCGGCAAGGTCGATTATCTGGTCCCCAACCGCTTCGAGTTCGGCTACGGGCTGACGCCCGAGATCGTCGCGCTCGCCGCGGCGCGATCCCCGCATCTCATCATCACCGTAGACAACGGCATCGCGAGCGTCGAAGGCGTGGCCGCCGCGCACGCCCTCGGCATCGACGTGCTGATCACCGACCACCATCTGGCCGGGCCGCAGTTGCCTTCGCCGGCTCTGATCGTCAACCCAAACCAGCCCGGCTGCGATTTCCCTTGCAAGCACCTGGCCGGCGTCGGCGTGATGTTCTATGTCCTTACCGCCGTGCGCTCGCTGCTGCGTGAGCGCAAGCGCTTTGCCGACGGCACTGGGCCGAATCTCGCCACGCTTCTGGATCTCGTCGCGCTCGGCACCGTCGCCGACGTCGTGAGGCTCGACCAGACGAATCGCATTCTCGTCGCGCAGGGCTTGAGGCGCATTCGCGCGGCACGCGCCAGCGCCGGAATTCGCGCGCTCTTCGAGGTGGCTCGCCGCGATCCATCTCAGGCGACAACTTACGATCTCGGCTTCGTCATCGGGCCGCGGCTCAATGCCGCCGGGCGGCTCGCCGACATGTCGATCGGCATCGCCTGTCTTGCCTCCGACGAGGATGTCGTGGCGCTTCGCTTCGCAACGGAGCTCGATCGGCTGAACCGTGAGCGGCGCGAAGTCGAGACGAAGATGCAGGACGAAGCGCTTGCCAGCATCGACGATGCGCCTGCCAGAGACGGCTACACGCTTTGTCTGTACCGGCCGGAGTGGCATCAGGGTGTGGTCGGCATCATCGCATCGCGACTCAAGGATCGGTTCCATCGGCCGGCGCTCGTCTTTGCGCGGGCCGGAAACGGCGAGCTGCGCGGGTCCGGCCGCGCCATTCCGGGCTTTCATCTTCGCGACGCGATCGATCTCGTCGCCAAGCGCGCGCCGGGCGCTATCCTGCGCTTCGGCGGCCACGCGCACGCGGCTGGGCTCAGCGTCACCGAAGACGCGCTGCCGCGCGTGGCGGCCGAGTTCGAGCGCGTGGCGCGCGAGTGGTTGCCGCCCGAAGCGCTCTCTCAGGCGCTGGAAACCGACGGCGAGCTACGGCCCGAAGAGCTGACGCTGGCCCTGGCCGAGGAGATGCGAGCGCAGGTCTGGGGTCAGGGCTTCCCGGCGCCGCTCTTCGACGGCCAGTTCGCGGTGATCGAACAGCGAGCCGTGGGTGGGGAACACGTGCGCGCGGTGCTGGCGCAAGCCGGACGGCGTGTCGAGGCCATTGCTTTTCACGCGGAAGTGGCGCTACCCGGGATGCTCCACGCTGTCTATCGCCCCGACCGCAATACCTACCAGGGACTCTCCTCGCTGCAACTTGTCCTCGAGCACTGGCAGCCCGCTGAGATTAGTAAGTGATCGCTCGCTTACATGCTGCCTGCCGTGCTGCAGCACTTCCCGCGGCTCATCCGGAGACCACTCTCGACCTGCCGCTCGCAAGCCGGACTGCCCGGCCGTAACATCATGATTTAGCGGAAATTAGCTAAAAAACAACAAACTGGCAGCCGAATCGCATTTTCATCAACTCGCAACATTGTGCATCGCAATTAAAAACGGTAGAGTCCGCTGCGATGCAACAGGGCAAGAAGACCCTGCGATCGGCGCTGCGGGGGCCAGAGAGGGAAGGCATGGGACTCAACGGAAATGGTTCGAAGCGGCTGTATGGCAAGGTTTCGATCATTACCGGAGGCGGTCAGGGCATAGGCCGGGCGACCGCCGTCAAATTTGCCCACGAAGGCGCCAAGGTCGCGGTCTGCGACATCAACATGACGGCTGTGGCCGAGACCCTCGCCGAGATTCGCGGCGACGGCGGAGAAGCACTCGGCTTTCAGGTCGACGTCACCGACAAGGAAGGCATCGCCAGGATGGTCGAGGGCGTGATGTGCGCCTGGCATCGCATCGACACGCTCGTGAACAATGCGGGGATCGTGCAGGATGCCCGCTTCTCCAAGATGACTGACGAGCAGTTCGAGCGGGTCATCGACGTAAATCTCAAGGGCGTCTACAACTGCACCAAGGCCGTCGTCGACATCATGCTGCAGCAGAATTCCGGCTGCATCCTCAATGCTTCCTCGATCGTCGGCCTGTACGGCAACTTCGGGCAGACGAACTACGCCGCGACGAAGTTCGGCGTGATCGGGATGGTGAAGACCTGGGCGCGCGAGCTGGGCAGCAAGGGCATTCGCGCCAACGCCATCTGCCCCGGCTTCATCGAGACCCCGATCCTCGCCTCCATCCCCGAGAAGGTTCTGAAGTCGATCGAGGAAAAGGTCCCGATGGGCCGCCTCGGCCGCCCCGAGGAAATCGCGAACACCTATGCCTGGCTCGCTTCCGACGAAGCGAGTTACATCAACGGCGCCGTGATCGAAGTATCGGGCGGCGTGACGATCTAGCTCGCGCTCGGCCGCGCTATTGAGCGGCACGCTGGCGCACGGTACGATTGGCGGCCCATGCGCCGCTACGTTTTGCTCTTCCCGATCATCCTTGCTCCGCTGCTCTTCGCCGCGCCGGCGTACGCGCTGGACAAGGTCGATCCTTACATCTGTCCGACGAAGCTTCAGGGTAGCGGCCTCGATTGCTTCCTCGAAGCCGTCCCGCAGACCTACACGATGTGCCGGCACATCAAGAGCATCGAGATCATCGAGTTCGGCATGACCGGCGCGCAGGAAGGGGTCAACGGCGCGAAGACCGAATACTGCATCGACAAGCATCGCCTGCTGATCACCCGCCCGTACCAGGCCGCGTTGCGCGAAAGCGCGAACAGCAAGGACGCGGTGGAAGGCTTGCGCAAGCTCCATGACCTGTGGCTCGACAGTCTCGCCAAGCTGATCCCCGTCGCGGGCGAAACGGACGACGCCTACAAGCAGCGCGTCGTACTTCCCTACCGGGATTTCACCGAGCAGACGACGAAGATCCGGGCGTCGGTCGAGGCGGCCGCCAAGCCCGTGGCGCCGACCACCTCCAAGCCAAAGAAAAAAAAGAGCAAGTGAAATCGCTCTTGCCGTGAGCGCCCCCATTTCACGGCGGACGAACTCGCCGTACCGGCGATGAACGCATGAGCGCCGATCTCCAGAGCATCTTCGGCCCGGAGGGTCCGCTCGCGCGCGAGCTGCCGGCGTATCGCTTTCGCACGGGGCAACTCGAAATGGCAGAGGCGATCGCCCGCGCCATGGCGGAAGGCGGCCAGTTGCTCGCGGAGGCAGGCACCGGCACCGGCAAGACCTTCGCCTATCTCGTGCCGGCGCTGCTCTCCGGCGGCAAGGTCATCATCTCCACGGGGACGAAGACGCTGCAGGACCAGCTCTTTCAGCGCGATCTTCCGCTCGTGCGCGACGCGCTCAAGCTGCCGCTCAGCGTCGCGCTGCTCAAGGGCCGGGCCAACTATGTTTGCCTTCACCATCTCGAGCGCACGAGTGCCGGCGGCACGCTCGCTTCGCGCGCCGATGTTCGCCATCTGAAGCGCATCGAGGCGTTTGCACGCACCACGACGAGCGGCGACAAGGCCGAGCTCGCCGACGTTCCGGACACGGCAAGCGTCTGGGCGCAGGTGACCTCGACGCGCGAGAGCTGCCTCGGCGGCGAATGTCCGCGCTACGACGACTGCTTCGTGATGAACGCGCGCCGCGAAGCACTCGCCGCCGACGTGGTCGTGGTGAATCATCACCTCTTCTTCGCCGACGTCGTGCTCCGCGACGAAGGCTTAAGCGAGCTGCTGCCGGCGTGCAACACCGTGATTCTCGACGAAGCGCACCAGCTCCCCGACACCGCGACACTGTTCTTCGGCGAGACGCTGACCGCCGGACAACTTGCCGAGCTTGCGCGCGACGCCGAGCTCGAAGGGTTGAAAACAGCGCGCGATTACACGCCTTTGCCGGCGGCGGCGCAGGGCCTGGCGGAGGCGGTGCGCGAGGTTCGGCTCGGCGTCGGCGAGACGGTCGGGAAATGGGTGCAGGCGGAAGCGCTGCGCAACGGCCGGTTCGCCGACGCGCTCGATGGGCTGGGGCAGTCGCTCGGCGCGCTGGCGGCGGAGCTGGCGAGTCAGGCGGAGCGCAGCGACGAGCTCGCGCAATGCGCTCAACGCGCGGCGGACGCCAACGCTCGCCTGGAGCGCTGGCGCGGAGGTGGGCACGCCGAAGATGCGAACGAGTGGATACGGTGGGTCGAAGTGAGCTCGGCGAGCTGGCAGTTGCAGGCTTCGCCGCTGTCGATCGCGGAGATCTTCTCGCGTCACGTCGCCGGCAGCGCGCGCTCGTGGATCCTCACCTCGGCCACACTTGCCGTCGGCGGCGATTTTTCGCTCTATCAGCGCGAGCTCGGTCTGAGCGAGGCGGCAACCGCATGCTGGAACAGCCCGTTCGACTATCCGACACAGGCCCTTCTGTACCTGCCGCCCGGATTGCCCGAGCCGAACCGCCTCGAGCACACCGAGGCGGTCGTCGCCGCCGCGCTGCCGGTGCTCAAGGCGAGCCGCGGCCGCGCGTTCCTGCTCTTCACCACGCTGCGGGCGCTGGCGCATGCCCGCGAGGCGCTCGCCGCCGCGCTCGCGCGCGAAGGTCTCGACTACCCGCTGCTCGTGCAGGGCGAGGGCTCGCGCAGTGAATTGCTGGCGCGCTTCCGCGGGATCGGGAACGCCGTACTCCTCGGCAGCCAGAGTTTCTGGGAAGGCGTGGACGTTCAGGGCGAAGCGCTGTCGCTGGTCGTGATCGACAAGCTTCCGTTCGCGCCGCCCGACGATCCGCTCTTCGCCGCGCGCCTCGACCATATCGCGCGGCAGGGCGGCAATCCTTTTCTCGACTACCAGTTGCCGCAGGCGGCGATCAGCCTGAAGCAGGGCGCGGGACGCCTGATTCGCTCCGAGACCGATCGGGGAGTGCTGATGATTTGCGATCCGCGGCTGGCCGACAAACCTTACGGACGGCGCATCTGGCAGGCACTGCCGCCGATGCGCCGCACGCGCGATCTCGCCGAGGTCATCGGGTTCTTCGACGCGCCGCGGGAAGCGCCCGGCGCGTGAGGGACGAGCTCAGGGCGGGGTCGCCCCGGCGTCCGCCTTGTCCTTCGAGACCGTGTCGTGCTCCAGCAACTGCAGGACTTCGTCGCTCTGCCAGAATTTCCACCACGGCTTCTCGGGCGGAAGCGCGGAATCCGGGAAGGTGCTCTTGAGAACTCGCTGCGTGTCGTCGCGCAACTGCGGCAGGCCGAGCTTGTCGTACGAGCGAACGAGCGTCACTAGCGCCGCTTCGTTCGCGGGCGTTTGCGGATAGTTGATGAGCGAGGCCTGCGCGCGGCTCACCGCGGCGACGTACGCACCGCGGCGGTAATAGTAGTCGGCGACATGAACCTCGTAGGCAGACAGCGCATTGACGAGATAGCGCATGCGCTGCGCCGAGTCCGCCGCGTACTTGCTTTCCGGAAAGCGCGTCACCAGCTCGCGGAATGCGTTGAACGCTTCCCGCGTCATCTTCGGGTCGCGCTCCGACAGGTCCTGCTCGACGACGTAGCCGAGCATGCCCTGGTCCTCGCGGAAGTTGACCACGCCCTTCAGGTAATACGCGTAGTCGACGTTCGGATGGTTGGGGTAGGTGCGGATGAACCGGTCGCAGCCAGCAACCGCCGTCGCTGTCTCGCCGGTCCGGTAGTTCGCGTAGGCGCCCTCAAGGATCGCCTGTTGCGCGAAGCGTCCATAGGGGAAGCGCCCCTCGAGCGTGTCGTAGAGCTTGATGGCCCGGTTATAATTTCCGGTCACCAGCATCGTGTGCGCCTCCTGGTAGAGCTTCTCGGCGCTCCAGCCCGCGGTTTCTTCCTTCACTTCGGGCAGCAGATCGCAGCCCGCAATTCCCGACGCGAGCAGGATCGCGATGAAACACCGAGTCCAAGGCAACGACACTCCGAACCCTCCGGCAACATCCATGACGGGCGCAAATTATAGCGCGCCATCTGCCTCCCGATCGCCATCGCGCGAGTTCACGATTTCTCCCGGCCTCGCTGGCTTGCGGCTCGATCAGGCGCTGGCGCGCCTTCTGCCGGAACACTCGCGCAGCCGCATCAAGGCGTGGATCGAGGCTGGAGGCGTGACCGTCGATGGTGCGAAGGCGCCCGGCAAGCACCGTCTTCTCGGCGCCGAACGCGTGCGGGTCGCGACGCTTCCCGAATTCCAAGAGACCACGATCGAGGCGCAGCCGCTCCCCCTCACGATCGTCTACGAAGACGAAGCGCTCATCGTCGTCGACAAACCCGCCGGGCTGGTCGTGCATCCCGGTGCGGGCAACCGCGAGGGCACGCTTGCCAACGCGCTTCTGCATCACGCGCGCGAGCTTGCGGCGCTGCCGCGCGCCGGCATCGTGCATCGGCTCGACAAGGACACCAGCGGGCTCCTCGTCGTCGCCAAGACAGAACCCGCGCAGCGCGATCTCATCCGGCAATTGCAGGCGCGCAGCGTGCGCCGCGAGTATCTCGCGCTGGTCCGCGGCCTGGTCGCGCATGGCGGCGACATCGATGCTCCGATCGGGCGCCATCCGGTACGCCGCACCGCCATGGCCGTCGTGGCGAAGGGCAAGCCTGCGCTCACGCATTACGAAGTGCGCGCGCGCTTTACCGACTGCACGCTGCTCGACTGCCGATTGGAAACCGGCCGCACCCATCAGATACGCGTCCATCTCGCATCGCTCGGGCATCCTCTCGTCGGTGACCCGGTCTACGGCAAGCGTCACGGGATCGCGTTCCATCGCCAGGCGCTGCATGCGTGGAGGCTCGGCCTCGAGCATCCGGTGACGCGGCGCGCGATGCGCTGGGAATCCCCGCTGCCGCCGGATTTCGCAGCCTTGCTCGAGTCGGTGCGCCGGCCGTGAAGGATCTGCTGCGATGAGCAACGCTCTCGCGGCGCGATTCGCCGCTGCCGGTCTCGACTGGATCGTCCCCGACTGGCCAGCACCGGCTTCGGTGCGTGCATTCTCGACGACGCGCCACGGCCGTGCCGGCACCGCATTCGATCTCTCGCCGCGCGCGCCCGACCGCGAGCTCGTGCGGGCAGAGCTGCGCCGCTCGCTGCCGGAGGATCCGACCTGGCTCGCGCAGGTCCATGGCAGCGCGGTCTGCGAGGTCGACGGTGTACAGCGCGCCAGCGCCGATGCGCCAAGAGCGGACGCCGCCGTGGCGCGCAGCGTGCGCAGAGTTTGCGCCGTGCAGACGGCGGACTGCATGCCGGTGCTGTTCGCCGATCGCGACGGCGAGGTGGTTGCCGCCGCGCACGCGGGATGGCGCGGGCTCGCCGCGGGCGTTCTCGAAGCCACGCTCGCAGCGATGCACGTCGAGCCGATGGCCGTGATCGCGTGGCTCGGCCCTGCGATCGGCCCACGCGCCTTCGAGGTCGGCCCCGACGTTTTCGCCGCGCACTGTGGAGAGGACGCGGGCGCGGCGGCGTGCTTCGCGCCGCTCAGACCCGGAAAGTGGCTCGCAGACCTGTACGGACTCGCGCGGCGGCGCCTCGCGCGCGCCGGCGTCGAAACGGTGCATGGCGGGGACCGCTGCACGTTCACCGAGTATGACCTCTTCTATTCGTATCGCCGCGACCGCGGCGATAGCCGCATGGCCACGCTCATCTGGCGCGAATAGCGTTCTGCGCCGTTTGTGCCCGTCGTTTGCAGCCGCTACACTCGACTGGTGGATACGCGAACGAAGCCCAACGATTGGCCCGATCTCGTCGGACAATGGCAGGAGGCGAGCCGGCAATGGGCGCATTGGTGGGCCACGAGCAGCGCCGCGGCATCGACGCTCACCGGCATGCCCGTGGAGATGGGCAATGCCGCGCTCGCGCTTCCGATTCCGACGAACGCGTGGATCGACCCGGCCGCCGCCGCGCGTCTCGCCGAGGAGTACAAGATCCGGCTCGAAGCGGTTTGGCAGCGCGTGCTGTCAGGCGCGACTGGCGACGAATCCGTTCCGCACCACGCCCATTCGCACGATCGGCGCTTCAGCGCGAAGGAATGGCGCGAATATCCGTATTTCGTCTGGCTCAAGGAAGCCTATCTGCTCTACGCCGATTATCTGCGTGAGCTGGCGTCTCTGGCGGAAGGTGATGCCGAGGCGAAAAAGCGCGTCAACTTCCTGGCGCGGCAATACGCGGAGGCGCTCGCGCCGTCGAACTTTCTCGCCACCAACCCGGAAGCAATCAGGCTCGCGCTCGAAACCGGAGGGGCAAGCCTCGCACAGGGTCTTGCCAACCTGATCGGCGACGCGCAGCGCGGCCGCATCGCGCTCACCGACGAGTCGGCCTTCGCCGTCGGCCGCAATCTGGCCCTGACGCCGGGAAGCATCGTTTTCCGCAATGCGCTCATCGAGCTGATCCAATATGCGCCGACGACGAGCGAAGTGCACCGCCGGCCGCTCGTCATTATCCCGCCTTGCATCAACAAGTACTACATCCTCGATCTGCGGCCGGACAACTCCTTCGTGCGTCACGCCGTCGCCGAGGGCCATACGGTGTTCATGATTTCATGGCGCAACATCCCGGCCGAGCTGGGCCGGCTCGAGTGGGACGATTATCTTCGCCGCGGCGTCATCGCCGCGATCGACGTCGCCGCGCAAATCTCCGCGAGCAAAACCGTCAACACACTCGGCTTCTGCGTCGGCGGGACGCTGCTCGCCTGCGCGCTCGCCGTGCTCGCCACAGAGCGCAGGCACAGCGTAGCGAGCGCCACTTTCCTCACCACCATGCTCGACTTCTCCGACCCGGGCGAGATCGGCGTGTACGTCTCTCGCGAGTATCTCGCTGCGCGGGAGCCGGGGTTGCTCTCCGGGGCGCGCGTGCACGGCGCGGAGCTCGCCAACGCCTTTGCAAGCCTGCGGCCGAACGAGTTGGTGTGGAACTACGTCGTCAGCAACTACCTCAAGGGGCGTACGCCGCCCGCGTTCGACCTCCTCTACTGGAACGGCGACTCGGCCAACCTGCCCGGGCCGATGTATGCCTACTACCTGCGCAACATGTATCTCGAGAACCGACTGCGCGAGCCCGGCGCGCTCGAAATGTGCGGCGTGCCGGTCGAGCTCCCGCGCGTCGGCGTGCCGGCCTACGTCTATGCCTCGAGCGAGGATCACATCGTGCCGTGGCGCTCGGCTTATCGCACGACCGGCCTTCTCGGCGGCGACCTCTCTTTCGTGCTCGGCTCGTCGGGCCATATCGCGGGCGTGGTCAATCCGCCGCAGTCGAAGAAGCGCAATTACTGGACGAACGATCTCATCACCGACGATCCCGACGACTGGCTGGCGCGCGCGCGGATGCACGCCGGAAGCTGGTGGCCGCATTGGTACGCATGGATCGCCGCGCACGGCGGCGGCAAGCGCGCGGCGCCGCGGCATGAGGGCAGCGACAAGCACCGAGCGCTCGGACCCGCGCCGGGCGGGTACGTAGTCGAGAAGGTCGATTGAATTCTTCGAGCCGCCCGCGTTGTGCGCCTGCAGCAGGATGCGCTAACATGGGCCTCGAACCCCTTCCCTGACGGCCCGGGCCACGGCCCGACGCCTTCGCTTCGATTCGCGATGGAGAACCTTCATGACTGACATCGTCATCGCCGGCGCCGTGCGCACGGCGATCGGCAAGTTTGGCGGCGCACTGGCCAAGACGCCCGCGCCCGATCTGGGTGCGACCGTGATCCGGGCGCTCCTGGCGCGAGCCAATCTCAAACCGGAGCAGATTTCCGAAGTGATCCTCGGGCAGGTGCTCACTGCCGCCAGCGGCCAGAACCCGGCGCGCCAGGCGCTGATCAAGTCGGGGCTGCCGGCAGCGATTCCCGCGATGACGATCAACAAGGTCTGCGGATCAGGGCTGAAGGCGGTCATGCTCGCCGCACAGGCGGTGCACTGCGGCGACGCCGACATCGTCATCGCCGGAGGCCAGGAAAACATGAGCGCGGCGCCGCACGTGCTGCTCGGCTCGCGCGACGGCTTCCGCATGGGCGATGCGAAACTCGTCGACAGCATGATCGTCGACGGCTTGTGGGACGTGTACAACCAGTATCACATGGGGATCACCGCGGAGAATGTCGCCGAGCAGTACGGCGTCTCGCGCGCGCAACAGGACGAATTCGCAGCGGCCAGCCAGCAGAAGGCGGAAGCCGCGCAGAAGGCCGGCAAGTTCAAGGACGAGATCGTTCCGGTCGAGATTCCGCAGCGCAAGGGCGAGCCCGTGCGCTTCGCCAGCGACGAGTTCATCAAGGCCGGAACGACCGCCGATCAGCTCTCGGCGCTCAGGGCCGCGTTCACGAAGGAAGGCACGGTGACTGCGGGCAACGCCTCGGGCATCAACGACGGCGCCGCCGCGGTGCTGGTGATGAATGCGGGGCGCGCACGCGAGCTCGGCCTCAAGCCGCTCGCCTCGATCAAGGCGTTCGCGTCGTCGGGCGTGGATCCCTCCATCATGGGCATGGGTCCGGTGCCCGCGTCGCGACGCTGCCTCGAGAAGGCGGGATGGAAGCCTGCCGATCTCGATCTCATGGAGATCAACGAAGCGTTCGCGGCGCAGGCTTGTGCGGTCAACAAGGAAATGGGCTGGGATACGAGCCGGATCAACGTCAACGGCGGAGCGATCGCGCTCGGGCATCCCATCGGCGCGTCCGGATGCCGCGTCCTGGTCACCCTGCTCTACGAGATGGGGCGTCGCAACGCCAAAAAGGGGCTCGCATCGCTTTGCATCGGCGGCGGGATGGGCGTCGCCATGGCCGTCGAACGATGAGAACCTGCTGCGCGGGCCGGCTGCTTCGATAGGAGAAGGAAATGGCGGACAACAAGAAACGTGTCGCATTGGTCACGGGTGGAATGGGCGGATTGGGAGAAGCGATCTGTGTCAAGCTCGCCGGGCTCGGTTATGAAGTCGTCACGACGCATTCGCCCGGCAACACCAAGGCGCAGGAGTGGTTGACGTCGATGAAGAAGCAGGGTTTCGCGTTCCACGCTTACCCGTGCGACGTCGTCGACTGGGACTCGTGCGTGGCCTGCGTCGCGCAGGTTACCAAGGACGTCGGTCCGGTCGACGTTCTGGTGAACAACGCCGGCATCACGCGCGACACGACGTTCAAGAAGATGGACAAGACGAACTGGGACATCGTGATCAGGACCAATCTCGATTCCTGCTTCAACATGACCAAACAGGTCTGTGACGGCATGGTCGAGCGCGGCTGGGGGCGGGTGATCAACATCTCCTCGGTGAACGGCCAGAAAGGCGCGTTCGGTCAGGTTAACTACTCGGCGGCCAAGGCCGGCATGCACGGGTTTACCAAGGCTCTTGCGCTCGAGGTCTCGAAGAAGGGTGTCACCGTCAACACCATCTCGCCGGGATACATCGGCACCAAGATGGTGATGGCGATCCCGCAGGAAGTGCTCGACAGCAAGATCATTCCGCAGATTCCGATGGGACGTCTCGGCAAGCCCGACGAAGTCGCGGGATTGGTGGCCTATCTTGCCTCCGACGAGGCCGCGTTCGTCACGGGCGCGAACATCGCCATCAACGGCGGGCAGCACATGTTCTAAAAAAAAGCCCCGGCATTGCTGCCGGGGCGAGGCTGTATCATTTAGGAGGAGGAAAATGATACAGAAGGAGTCTTCACTAGCAAGGTGAGGCTTCGGGCTCGGTTTTCAAGCTCCGGCCGCCTCACCTCGCTTTGTTGCGTGGCTTAATCCTTAGGCAGCCTTCCTGCCCTTGGTGGCCTTGGCGACATGCGCCGCATTCGAGGTTGCCGCACGCACCGAAGCGTCCGCGAAGTTGACGACCTGCTTCGTTGCCTTCGAGAATTGATCGAAAGCCGCCGTCGTCGCCGCCACCGTGGACTTGAGCGCCGTCACCGCGACGTCCGAGCCAGCCGGCGCGTTCTTGGTGGCCTTCTCAACCCAGGCCGCGACACCCTTCGTGTACGAAGCCCATGCTTCTTCGGCGAGCGCCGAGAAATCGGCTTGCGCTTCCGACGCGATCTCGTAGACGCCGCGCGAGTACCCGAGCGCGCTTTGCACGCCGGCTTCCGCCAGCTTCGCACGCAGGGTGAGAAATTCCTGCACGTCCTTCACACCGGCGACCGCGTTCGCGTTGGTAACACCCTGCTCGAGCGCTACCTTGGCCGCTTGCAGGTTGAGCTTGGTCAGCCGCTCCGCCTTCTCAAGCGACAGCGAGGCAAGCTTGATCGCGTTGTCGTAGCCCGCCTTGTTGATTTCAGCGAATTGTTCCGTTGCGTTGTACATCGTATTTCCTTTTCGTCAGGTTGAACTTCAGTCCAATTAGGCGTCCCGCAGCAGAGGGTTTGACGGCCGGGTCACCGGCGTCTCGGCCCGGGGTCGCAAATCTTCGTTCAACCCCTTATGCTGCACCGCACAATGCCAATTCTAGGAGCGTGAACTGTCTCTGTCAAGGATTTTTGGTGCAGCGCGGCACCCTCGGTTCCTCAAATCGGCGGCAGAATTCAAACACCCAAATAAATCAGCGGGTTATAATGGCCGACTACCCGCCCCGGAGCAAGGCATGAACAAGTCGCTGCGCGTGATCAAAAAGTACCCTAATCGCCGTCTCTATGACACTGCCAACAGCGGCTACATCACGCTTGTAGATGTCAAGCAAATGGTGCTCGACCAGGTCAACTTTCAGGTGATCGATGCCAAATCGGGCGAAGACCTGACCCGAAGCATCCTGCTCCAGATCATTCTTGAGGAAGAGTCTGCCGGCATGCCGATGTTCTCGAGCGAGATGCTCGCCCAGATGATCCGCTTCTACGGCAACGCCCTGCAGGGCATCATGGGCAGCTACATGGAGCAGAACGTCAAGGCCTTCATCACCATCCAGCAGAAGCTGCAGGACCAGGCGAAGCAGATCTACGGCGACAAGCTGATGCTGACGCCCGACCTTTGGAAGCAATTCCTGCAGATGCAGGCGCCGGCCATGCAGGGGATGCTCGGCAACTACCTGGAGCAGAGCGCGAAACTGTTCATGGACATGCAGCAGCGGATGCAGGACCAGACACGCGGGCTATTCACAAACTTCCCCTTCCCCAACTTCGGCGGCGGCGGGCCCGGATCCGATGAGGACAAGAAGCGCTGAGCGAAACCGCTGCCCGGCCGACGCAGCGCACTCGCTGCATTGCAGCGCTCACGATTTCCGCATCGCGCAAGTCCCGATCCTTCCATGACGCGTCGGCATTCGGCTCCGGGCCGCGTCGGTTTCGTCTCGCTCGGTTGCCCCAAGGCGCTGGTCGATTCCGAGCGCATCCTTACCCAGCTTCGCGCCGAGGGCTACCCGATCGCTCCACGCTACGAGGAAGCCGATCTGGTCGTGGTGAACACCTGCGGATTCATCGACGCTGCGGTGGAGGAATCGCTCGCGGCGATCGGGGAAGCGCTTTCCGAGAACGGCAAGGTCATCGTTACCGGCTGCCTCGGCGCGAAGGACGGCGGCGCGTTCGTGAGGACCGCCCACCCGAAGGTGCTGGCGGTCACCGGTCCGCACGCCGCACCGGAAGTGATGGCGGCTGTGCACGCGCATCTGCCGAAGCCTCATGACCCGTTCATCGATCTCGTCCCGCCGCACGGAATCAAGCTCACGCCGAAGCATTACGCCTATCTGAAGGTGAGCGAAGGCTGTAACCATCGCTGCACCTTCTGTGTCATCCCGTCGCTCCGCGGCGATCTCGTCAGCCGCCCGATCGGCGAAGTGCTGAACGAGGCAGAGAACCTGCTCAAGGCCGACGTGCGCGAGCTTCTGGTGGTCTCGCAGGACACGAGCGCCTACGGCGTGGACCTGAAATACCGGACGGGCTTCTGGCGCGGGCGGCCGGTCAAGACGCGCATGACGGAATTCGTCCAGGCGCTCTCGGAGCTCGCTCGCGAATACGCCGCATGGGTGAGGTTGCACTATGTCTACCCGTATCCGCACGTCGACGAGATCATCACGCTGATGGCCTCCAACGGCGATGCGTTCGGCGTCGTTCCCTATCTCGACGTGCCGTTCCAGCATGCGAGCGCGCGGATCCTCAAGCTGATGAAGCGTCCGGCGGCTCCCGAGAAGGTGCTCGAGCGAGTCGCTACGTGGCGTGCGATGCGCCCGGAGATCGCGATCCGCAGCACGTTCATCGTCGGATTCCCGAGCGAGACCGAAGCCGAGTTCGACGAGCTGCTCGACTTCCTCGAGGAAGCGCAACTCGATCGCGTCGGCTGTTTCGCCTACTCGCCCGTCGACGGCGCCGCAGCCAACGCATTGCCCGATCACGTGCCGGAGGCGGTCAGGGAGGAGCGCCGCGCGCGCTTCATGGCAGTGCAGGCGAAGATCAGCGCGGAGCGGCTGCGCGCGAAAGTCGGCAAGACCTTGCGCGTGCTCGTCGATGCGATCGACGGCGACCGGGCGATCGCACGCAGCACCGCAGACGCGCCGGAGATCGACGGCGTCGTCACCGTCGCCGATCGTGCGGGTCTCAACGTCGGCTCGTTCGCGCGCGTACTCGTGCAGAGCGCAAGCGAGCACGATCTCGCCGCCCGCACGGTCGCCTGAGCCGCGGCGCGGATCGGGTGCGTGCGCCAACGCTGGTAGAATCCTCCGGTCGCGGCCTCCTGTAACGAAAAACCCGGCGTTACATCCCGGCAATAACGGGGCATGCGCGTCGACGCGGTAACGTTCAACGTCCGTGCTAGGGAGATGATCTCGATGCCCGTCTCGCTCTCTCTCGCTCTCGCCGGCCGCGCTGCACCTCTCATCCTGCTCGCCGCGATCACAGCCGCCTGCGGCAAGAGCGAGAACAAGCCCGCGGAAAAGCCGCCGGTCGACGTTTCCGTGGTCACGATTGCGCGCCGCGATGCACCGGTGACTCCGGTCTATGTGGCGCAGACCCAAAGCTCGCAAGCCGTCAACATCCAGGCGCGTGTCTCCGGCTTTCTCGACAAGCGGGTCTACGTCGAGGGCTCGGTCGTCAAGGCCGGCCAAGTGTTGTTCCAGATGGATCAGAAGCCGTTTCAGGCGCAGGTCGATGCGCAGCAGGCGGCGCTGGCCCGCAGCCAGGCGTCGCTTGAAGTCGCTAAAGCGAACCTCGCCCGCACCAAGCCGCTGGTGCAGCAGAACGCACTGTCGCAGAAGGATCTGGACGACGCCCAGGGCCAGTACGATTCCGCGGCGGCCGCCGTCGAGCAGGGGAAGGCGCAGCTCGAAACGGCGAAGCTCAACCTCTCCTACACCACGATCACCTCGCCGGTCACCGGGGTCTCCAGCTTCGCCGCCATCGCTGACGGAACCTACCTGAGCCCACAGAACAGCCAGCTCACGACGATCTCGGTTCTGAGTCCCATGTGGATCAACTTCAGCGTGTCCGAGAACCAGATGGGGCGAATTCGCGACGAGGTCCAGCGAGGACTTCTCAAGCTGCCCAGCGGCGGGCAGTTCATCGTCGAGGTCGAGCTTGTTACCGGAGCGCTATTCCCCTTCACGGGACGCCTCACCTTCGCCGACCCGTCTTACAACGCGCAAACGGGAACGTTTCTGATCCGAGCAAGCGTACAGAATCCATCCGGCGTGCTGCGCCCGAACCAGTATGTCCGCGTGCGCCTCAAGGGCGCTGTTCGCCCCATGGCGATCGTCGTTCCGCAGCGGGCGGTGCAGCAGGGTGGCAAGGGTCAGTTCGTTTGGGTCGTCAACAAGCAAGATCAGGCGGAGCTGCGGCCGGTGACGGTCGGCGATTGGGAAGGCGACGATTGGTTCATCGACGACGGCTTGGAAGAGGGCGATCGTGTCGTGGTCGAGGGCCAACAGCGGCTCGCACAGGGCGCGAAGGTGAAGGCCTCGGCCTACGTTCCAGCCAAGGCGACGGCGACCGCGGTGGCGGCCGCGCCGGCGACGCCCATCGAGAAACCGGCGTCGCGCGAGCCGGCTCCTTCGGAGATATCCGTCTACTTCGCCCGCGGGTCGGCCGCGCTCGACGATGCGGCGAAGGGCGTTGTGCGCATGAAGGCCGCGGAGGTCATGGGCATTCGGACTCCAATTTCGATCACCGGTTACACCGACAGGACGGGCAAAGGCGGAAACAACGTTGAGCTCGCCAAGAAGCGCGCGCTCGCGGTCCGGGACGCGCTGGTGCAGCTTGGAGTGCCACCCAGCCGCATAAGCCTCGTGCCGCCAGTGAGCGTGACCGGCAGCGGCAGCGACGACCAGGCGCGGCGCGTCGACATCGCCGTCGGCCAGTAAGCGGCTGCAAACCCGCGCCGTGTTCTCCAGATTCTTCATCGAGCGGCCGATCTTCGCCGCGGTCGTCGCGATCATCATCGCGCTCGCCGGCGCGGTCGCGATCGCCCTGCTTCCGGTGCAGCAGTACCCGAACATCACGCCGATCCAGATCACGGTATCGGCCACCTATCCCGGCGCCGACGCGAAGACGCTCGCGGATTCCGTCGCGTCGCCGATCGAGCAGCAGATCAACGGGGTCGACAACATGCTCTACATGTCGTCGACCAGCTCGTCCACGGGACAACTCTCGCTCACGGTCTATTTCTCCCTCGACACCAATCCCGACATCGCGCAGGTGCAGGTGCAGAACCGGGTCAACCTGGCGATGCCGCAGCTGCCGTCGGCCGTCGTGCAGCAGGGCGTGTCGGTGCAGAAGAAGTCTTCCTCGATCATGATGCTGATCGCGGTGTACGGGAAAGGCGACCGCTACAGCGCGAACTACGTCGCCAACTACGCCAATGTCTACGTGCTCGACGCCATCAAACGCGTCAACGGCGCGGGCCAGGCGCAGATCTTCGGCATCGCCGACCAGGCGATGCGCATCTGGCTCAACCCCGACCGCATGGCTTCGCTCGGGATCACCACCTCCGACATCGCGAATGCCGTCAGCTCGCAAAACCAGCTCTTCGGCGCCGGCCAGATCGGCCAGCAGCCCAATGCGAACCCGGTCGAGCTGACGTTCCCGGTAGTGACGCAGCCGCAGTACTCCGATCCGCGGCAGTATCTCAACATCATCCTGCGCGGGAGTCAGGACGGCAGCGCCATCGTGCGGCTTGGCGACGTCGCGCGAGCCGACGTCGGGCTAAAGCAGTACATCATCGACACCAAGCTGAACGACGTCCCGGCCACGTACATCTCGGTCTACCTCCAGCCGGGCGCCAACGGACTCGTGGTCTCCAATGACGTCCGCCGGGTTCTCGCCGAGATGAAGTCGCAGTTCCCTGACGGACTCGACTACAAGATCTCGCTCGATACCAACGACTTCGTCCGGCTGTCGATCAAGGAGGTGTTCCATACGCTGATCGAGGCCGTCGTGCTGGTGGTTCTGGTGGTGTACCTCTTCCTGCAAAGCCTCCGCACGACGATCATCTGCACGGTTGCGATCTTCGTCGCGCTGATCGCCACCTTCGCCGGCATGCTGGCGATGGG
>DATJWL010000127.1:0-3592 GCA_035501215.1 Casimicrobiaceae bacterium | reverse complement strand
GAGCTGTCCGTGTTGCGCGACGTCGATCACGCTTCGCGCGTGACGAACGCCGGCGCGCTGGCGCTTCCTGCGAGCAGCAGGACCATGCGCGCGAGCACCTGCCAAGGGTTGATCTTGCCGAGCCCTTTCGCGAGGCCGTCGAGGCGCGCGAGATCGACGATCAGCTCGATCGCCTGGTCGTAGCGCACCCGTCGCGCCGCCTTCTCCAGCGCGGTTTGGCGCCGCCCCCACACGCGCGCGTTGCGCACCGCCGCCGCGAGCGGAGTCCCGGCTCGGGTCGCTTCGAGGACGCCGGCAAGTGCGTGGATATCCTCGCCGAGCTGCCACACGATGAGCGTCAACGCCTCGCCTTCGGCCTCGAGTGCCGCGAGGATGTGCAGCGCCCGCGCGGCGTCGCCCGCTAGCCAGGTCTCGGAGAGCTGGAAAACGTCATAGCGCGCCACATCGGCGACGGCGTGCTCCACGGCATCGTGGTCGAGCTCTCCTGCAGGCAGCACCAGGCCGAGCTTCTCGATCTCCTGCCGCGCCGCGAGCAGGTTGCCTTCGCAGCGATCGATGAGGAACGCGAGGGTCTCGCGCCGCGCCTTCTGGTTCCGGCGCGCAAGGCGCGCGGCGATCCAGCGCGGCATCGCTTCGCGGTCCACGGGCTGTACGACGATCGACACCCCGCGCGCTTCGAGGCCGGCGAACCACCCCGACGACTGCGCTGCACGATCGAGCCGCGGAAGCGATACGATCGTCAGGTTGTCGGGATTGGGATCGGCCGCGTACCGCTCGAGTGCCTTCGCCCCTTCGGTGCCGGGCTTGCCGGAAGGAATGCGCAGATCGATGAGCTTGCGCTCGCCGAACAGCCCGAGGTTCGCGTTCGCCGCAAGCAGCGTGTCCCACTTGAAGTCGCGCTCGGCGACGAACACCTCGCGCTCGGTGTAGCCCCCTGCGCGCGCGGCCGCGCGGATCGCATCCGCGGCCTCGAGCGCCGCGAGCGGCTCGTCGCCGTGGATGACGTACAGCGCCTCGAGCTTGCGCTTGAGATTCGCATCGAGGTCTTCAGGGCGGATGGCAGGCATGCGTGCGCTACCACGACCAGGCATGTGAATTGTGCCGATGGACCTCGGGCGCGGCACGCGGGCCGTGCTTCGACCCTTTTACCATCGCCGAACCCCACCACGGGCAATTCACGCCGGCTTCTTAGCCGCCTGCAGCCGGCGGATCAGCTGGTGTACGACGTCGGTCTGCATTTCCTGCCACAGGCGCTGCTCCTCCGCGTCGCGCGCGAGCACCTGCGATTGGTTGAACGTGTACGAGCGGCGAACCGAGATCTGCGCCGGGGGAAGCCAGTCGTTGCCGTCATTGTCGTGCAGGCGGAAGGTGATGCGCTTGATGAGCTCGTATTCCTGCACCGCGCCAGCCGAGGACAGCGACAGCACCTCCTTGTCGTCCGAGACGATCGGGATGTCGAGGACCACCTGCGCCTTGGTCGCGTCCTCGGCGACCTTCGCCGTGCTGGACGATGCCACGAGCTTCTTCACATCGCTCGCGATCTGCGGGGCGCCGGCGGCGTTGACATAGATCGTGTCGAACGGATAGCTCGCCGCACCGCGCAGCTGGAAGCCGCAGGCGCCGAGGGCAAGCGTGAGAACGAGTGCGACTGCGAGTCGCACGGACCTCGCTACGCCGGAGGGTTCGCCGTGCCGGCGAAAGACCGAACGCGGTGGCTTTCGCTCGTCATCCTTGCGTAGGAACCGTGGAGCCGGGCGGTAATTCAGGGCGCGCAGGCCGCGTCGCCGGGAAGACAGTGCAACCGACACGGCAACCGATATCTCACGTTGACCTGAAAGCAGGTCGCGGCGATCCGGCAACTTTCTTTCATGCATCGTTGGCGCCTCGCATGTACGCCGATTGCCGCTTGTCGCGCGAAAGCGTGTCGAAAACATCACAGGGCACCGGGTTCTTTTCGCCGGCGGTCAACGGGCAACCCCAATCCGCAGCGCGATGCGAGGCGCTCGCGCTACACCACAACATTCACCAGCCGTCCCGGTACGACGACCACCTTCTTCACCGGGGCGCCGTTGCCGTGCCTCGCGACCTCCGGCGAATTCGCGGCGGCCTTCTCGATCTCCGCGCGATCGGCGGCCGCCGGCACCACGATCTTGCCGCGCAGCTTGCCGTTGACCTGCAGCACGAGCTCGATCTGGTCCTGCACGAGCGCGCCGTCGTCGACCGCGGGCCAGCTGGCGTCGAGGACATCCCCCAATTCCGCGGCGAAGCCAAGGTCCTGCCACAGGCACCAGGCTGTGTGCGGGATCACCGGATAGAGCACCCGCAAGAGGATCGACAGGCCTTCGCGACAGAGCGCAGAGCTGCCCTTCGCTTCGGCCGGGACGGCGTCGAGCGCGTTCAGCATCTTGTAACCTGCCGACACGACGGTGTTGTACTGCATCCTCTCGTAGTCGTAGGTGGCCTTCTGCAGCTCGAGGTGCACCTCGCGCCGTGCGGACCGCACCCGGTCGTCGGCATCGCGCCAGTCGAAGGCCCCCTGCGCGCCTTGAACTGCCGCCGACTGGTCGTGCGCGAAGCTCCACAGGCGCTTTAGGAAACGGAAGCTGCCCTCCACGCCGCTGTCGGACCACACCGCGGTCTCCTCGGGCGGACCGGCGAACATCACGAAATGCCGCGCCGTGTCGGCACCGTGGCGGTCGATCACGTCCTGCGGATCGACGCCGTTGAGCTTGGACTTCGACATCGTGCCCACGCCGCCGTACTCGACCTCGACACCGTCGGACGCGAGCCGCCCGCCGGTGATGCGGCCGTCCGCATCGAACGCGGGCTCGACGTCCGCCGGCGGGAAGTATTCGACACCGCCCCGGTCGTTGCGCCGAAGCCAGATATGGTTGAGCAGCATGCCCTGCGTGAACAGCCGCGTGAACGGCTCGTCGAACCTCAGCAGGCCCATGTCGCGCATGACCTTGGTCCAGAAGCGCGCGTAGAGCAGATGCAGGATCGCGTGCTCGATCCCACCGATGTACTGGTCCATCGGCATCCAGTAGTCGTTGCGCGCATCGACCATGGTCGGTGCGTCGGGGCACGTGTAGCGCATGTAGTACCACGACGAATCGACGAAGGTGTCCATCGTGTCGGTCTCGCGCCGTCCTGGACCCCCGCACGCGGGGCACGGCACGTCGAGGAAGTCCGCGCGCTTGTTGAGCGGATTGCCGGTCCCGTCGGGAATGCAATCCTCGGGAAGCACGACCGGAAGGTCCTTCTCCGGAACCGGAACCGCGCCGCACTTCTCGCAGTGGATGATCGGAATCGGCGTGCCCCAATAGCGCTGCCGCGAGATGCCCCAGTCGCGCAACCGATACGTGGTGCGCTTCTCGCCCAGGCCCTTCGCGGCGAGATCGGCGGCGACCGCATCGACGGCTTCGAGGTGTGTCATTCCGTCGTACTTAGCTGACGCAATTGTTAGCACATCCTCCTTCGAGGCGTACCAGTCTTTCCACCGGGACGGGTTGAAGTACAAATCAGGATATTCACTGCGAGGACGCTTCTTGCGCTGCTCCTCGTTGTAAACCAACTTGTGCTCTAGGACCTG
>DATJWL010000126.1:0-3219 GCA_035501215.1 Casimicrobiaceae bacterium | reverse complement strand
CGACACGTGGTTCTCGTCCGCGCTCTGGTGCCACTCGACACTCGGCTGGCCCGAGAAGACGCGCGAGTTGCGGACGTTCCTGCCCTCCTCGGTTCTCATCACGGGTTTCGACATCATCTTCTTCTGGGTCGTGCGCATGATAATGACGACGACCTACTTCACCGGAAAGGTCCCGTTTCGCGATGTCTACATCAACGCTATCGTACGCGACGAAGACGGGCAGAAGATGTCGAAGTCGAAGGGCAATATCATCGACCCGCTCGACCTGATCGACGGCACCGATCTGGAGACGCTGGTCGCGAAGCAGACATCGGGACTCCTGCTGCCCAAGCAGCGCGAGGCGATCGAGAAGCGCACGCGCCGGCAGTTTCCGCAGGGCATCCCGGCCTTCGGTGCGGACGCCGTGCGCTTCACCTTCGCGAGCCTCGCCACCTTCGGCCGCACGCTGGACTTCGATCTTTCGCGCTGTGCGGGGTATCGCAACTTCTGCAACAAGCTGTGGAACGCGACGCGGTTCGTGCTTATGAACGTCGAGGGCAAGGACGCGGGCCTCGACGAGACGAAGCCCCTCGAGCTCTCGCTTGCCGACCGCTGGATCGCGAGTCGCCTGCAGGAGACCGAAGCTGCGGTGGGCGAGCGGCTGGAGGGCTATCGCTTCGACCTCGCGGCGCGAGCCGTGTACGAGTTCATATGGGACGAGTATTGCGACTGGTACGTCGAGCTCGCAAAGGTGCAGCTCGGGGAAGGGAGCGAAGCGCAGCAGCGCGCAACGCGCCGCACGTTGGTGCGCGTCCTGGAGACGGTGCTTCGGCTCGCTCATCCGTTCATTCCATTCATCACCGAGGAGCTGTGGCAGGTCGTCGCGCCGCTTGCAGGACGGCAGGGAATCTCGATTTCGGTGCAGCCATATCCTCAGCCGCGGCCCGACAAGATCGATCGGCCGGCCGAGATCGAGATCGCGCGCCTCAAGGAGCGAGTTCTGGCCGCGCGGGCGCTGCGCGGCGAGATGAAGCTATCGCCCGCACAGCGCGTGCCGTTATGGGCGGCGCCGGGCAACGCAGAAGAGCGGGTAAGTCTATCGACGACGAACCTCTACATGCTTGCGCTCGCCAAGCTCTCCGAAGTGAGGATCGAAGACGAGCTACCCAGCAGTGACGCGCCCGTCGTCGTTGCGGGCGCCTCCAAGCTCATGCTCCACGTGGAGGTCGACCGCGGCGCCGAGCGCGAGCGCATCGCGAAGGAGATCGCCCGCATCGAAGGCGAAGTTGCGAAGCTCCAGTCGAAGCTCGCCAACGACTCCTTCGTGAAGCGCGCGCCGGCACAGATCGTGGCGCAGGAGCGCGACCGCCTTGCCGGCTTCCACGCGACGCTGGAGGCACTGAGGCCGCAGCTCGGACGCTTGTCCGGTTGAAGCCGCCTGGCGCGAGCGTGACGCACCGGCAGCTCATCGTCGTCGACGACGTCGTGCCCCGGGCCGGCTGGGGCGCGGGCTATCCTCGCAGCGCGCAGATCGCCATCATCGGACAGAGCGTCACCTGATCGCAGCAACGCGCCAGCGCATGCACGATCTCATTCGCGAGGCGACCGGGCGTGCGGCAGCACTGATCAGTCTGGCGGCGCATCACGAGCCGACGCGGGCGCCTTTCGCGGAACGCAAGGGCTGCTCTTCTTCGGGGCGCTGTGGGACGAGGCTGGATCGAACGCGGACAGCGTACGCCTCTTCATCGAGCGGGTCCTCCCGCGGGTGTTACAGCGGATCGATGTGCGTCTGCGCATCGCCGGCTCCGGCAGCGACCGGGCGGTCTGGCTCGCATCGATCGCCGGTGCGAACGTGGACATCGAGGGCTCGATCGCCTATGTGGCTGCGCTGTTCGGCCGCGTTCGAGTTTTTGTCGCGCCGACGCGCTACGGCGCAGGCATTCCGGTTAAGGTCGTCGATGCCGTGAGGCACGGCGTCCCGGTGGTGGCGACGAGTCTGCTCGCGGAGCAGCTCGGCTGGCAGCACGGACGAGAGCTGCTCGTCGCGGACGATGCGGAAGCAATGGCGCAGGCCTGCGTCGCCCTGCATCAAGACGAGCGCTTGTGGGAGCGCCAGCGTTCGGCCGCGCTGGAGGCTCTGAAGCGCGATTTCAACCCGATGGCGTTCGACGCTGCGGTTGCCCGCGTGGCCTGGCCCTGAGCGATCACTGCCCCTCGGTAACCGCGATCTCTAGCCGGTAATTCGTCGCTGTCGTGGTAGAGACGCCTGGGGTAGGCGCGCCCTTAGAGCGCGTCGCGCGCGATTGCTGGCCGAAGGGGACTTGGCGGTCTCCGGCTTCGCGGAGACCGCGACCTACGCGCTCTCCGACTCGGGAACGTGGCGCTTCATGAGCAGCGCCGCGAGAGGCCTCGACTTCCTGTGCCTGCTTTCTGCGGCAACCGGCCTGACCAGCGCGGAGGGCGCCTGCGGACGCTGCGGAACCGCTGCCGGCAGTGGTTGATCCGGGTTGCGATCCACCGCGTCGGGAGGTGCGCTGCGCGGCGTGTGGCGTGCGGTGCGGTCCCGGGTTGGTTGGGCTGGCCGCGCCGCACGCGGCGCACGTGTCTCGCGCGTCCCATGGCGTTCGGCGCTGAAAGTCGGCGCGATGGCCACGGGGATCTTGCGCTTCAACATCCGCTCGATCTCGGCGAACAGCTTGTCTTCCTCTGGCGCGCAGAACGACACAGCCTCGCCCGTCAAGCCGGCGCGCCCGGTGCGGCCGATGCGATGGATGTAATCCTCGGGAACGTGCGGAATCTCGTAGTTGACCACCAGCGGCAGGTCGTCGATGTCGAGCCCGCGCGCGGCGACGTCGGTCGCCACCATCACCTGCACCTTGGCGCCCTTGAACTCGTCGAGCGCCTCGAGCCGGGCCGCCTGGCTCTTGTCGCCGTGGATTGCGGTCGTCTGCAGGCCGTCTTTCTCCAGCTGACGCGCAAGCCGCGAGGCGCCATGCTTGGTGCGCACGAAGCACAGCACCTGCCAAAGGTCGCGCGAAGTCACGATATGCTTGAGCAGCGCTCGCTTCTGGTCAGCAGCGACCTTGTAGACGCTCTGCGCGACGGTTTCCGCCGTCGTGTTGCGCCGCGCGACCTCGATGAGCTGCGGCTCGTTCAGGAGCGCGTCGGCGAGCCTCTTGATCTCGTCGGAAAACGTGGCCGAGAACAGCAAATTCTGGCGCCGTGCCGTCGCCGGGAGCA
>DATJWL010000125.1:0-5886 GCA_035501215.1 Casimicrobiaceae bacterium | reverse complement strand
AGCAAATGCTCTCCTATCTGCGCACGCACGCCATCACCGGGCCATGGGAGACGGCCGATCGCGTGCTCGTCGCCATCAACGAGGACCCGGGTTCTGCCTCGCTCATCCGCTATGCAAGGCGCATCGCCGACCGGCTTCATGCACGCTGGGCCGCGCTCCATGTCGAGACGACGGGCTCCGCTCGCCTGAGCGAACGCCAGCGTGCCTTCATCGGCGACTGCCTGAGACTGGCGCAGCGGCTCGGCGGCGAAAGCGTCACGATTCCGGCCCAGTCCCGCGCAGACGGCATCATCCATTACGCCGAGACGAACAACTACACGCACCTCGTCGTTGCGCGCTCGCGGCGGCCATGGTGGCTGCGTTTGCGTCCGTCGACGGCGTCCGAGGTCACGCGCCGCGCGCGCAACATCAACGTCCATGTGATGGCGGACGACAAGACCGGTACGCGGCTGCCCGATCACGTCGACACCGCGCCGGGCGGACCGATTGCGCCACCTTCCGCCTACGCGTTCAGTTTTCTCCTGGTGGCGGCGGCGCTCGGCATCGGTCTCGTGCTGGGCCACGTGTTGGGCGTGTCCAACATCGCTCTGGTCTTCCTGACCGCGATCCTCGCCAGCGCGGTGACGTACGGCCTCTGGCCGTCCCTGTTCGCGTCCCTCGTCGCCGTGTTGGCCTACAATTTCTTCTTCCTGCCGCCGCTCTACACCTTCACGATCGCCGACCGCGAGAATGTCGTGGCGCTGATCGCCTTTGCCATCGTTGCCGTCGTCGCCAGCAACCTGACCGCGCGCGTGCGTTCCGAAGCCGTCGCCGCGCAGCGACGCGCAAAGACGACCGAAGAGCTCTTCATGTTCAGCCGCAAGCTGACCGAGGTCGTCTCGCTCGACGACCTGCTCTGGGCCATCGCCTACCAGATCGCGTCGATGCTGAAGCTGAGTGTCGTTCTGCTCCTGCCGGAAGACGGCAGCGTGGCGGTGCGCTCCGGTTATCCGCCCGAGGATGAGATCAGCGAGGCTGACCTCGCGGCCGCCAAATGGAGCTGGGCCAACAACCAGCCCGCCGGGCGTGGCGCCGACACCCTTCCAGGGGCGAAGCGCCTTTTTCTTCCGATGCGCACCGGCCGCGGTCCCGTAGCCGTGGTCGGTCTCGACTCCGACAAGCCCGGCCCCCTGCTCACGCCCGACCAGCGCATGCTGCTCGACGCCCTGAGCGACCAGGCCGCCATCGCAATCGAGCGTGTCAATCTCGCCGCCGATGTCGACCGCACGCGGCTCATCGCCGAGACGGAGCGCCTGCGTTCCGCGCTGCTCACCTCGATCAGCCACGACCTGCGCACGCCGCTTGCCTCGGTGCTGGGCTCGGCCTCGACCCTCAAGACGCATCGCGGCTCGCTCGATCCGGCGGCGCAGGATGCGCTCATCAACACGATCCAGGAGGAGGCCGAGCGCCTCAACCGGTTCATCGGCAATCTGCTCGACATGACGCGGCTCGAGTCCGGCGCGATTGCGCCGCACTCCGAAGCCGTCGATCTGGCCGACCTCGTCGGCTCCGCGCTCAGGCGCGCCAGCAAGGTGATGACGGGCCACAAGGTCGATCTCGACTTCGCGACCGATCTTCCCATGCTGAGACTCGACGCGGTTCTGTTCGAGCAGGTGCTCTTCAATCTGCTCGATAATGCCGCCAAATACACGCCGTCCGGCTCGACCGTGCGCATCCGGGCGCGCCAGCAGGACGGCGTGGTGCGCATCGAGGTCGCGGACGAGGGTGAGGGCATCCCGGCCAAGGATCTCGAGCTCATCTTCGACAAGTTCTACCGGGTGCATGCGGCCGACAACAAACGTGCCGGCACCGGGCTCGGACTTGCGATCTGCCGGGGCTTCGTCGAGGCGATGGGTGGCACGATCGCAGCCTCGAACCGCACCGATGTGAAAGGTGCGGTATTCACGATTACCTTTCCGGCGAGCGTCGCTATCTGGCCGCAGGAGTCCAAGATCGCATGACTGCCGTGAACCGCGCCCTCGTCGTCGACGACGAACCGGCCATCCGCCGCTTCCTGCGCACCACGCTTGAAGCGCAGGGCTATCGCGTCGAGGAAGCTGAAACCGGCAAAGCCGCGCTCGAAACGTCAAAGCGCGGCGACTTCTCCGTCATCGTACTCGACCTTGGGCTGCCCGACATGGACGGACTTGAAGTGCTGGCGGCCCTGCGCGCCGGCGGCTCGCAGGTCCCAGTCATCGTGCTCTCGAGCCGCACCGACGAGGCCGGCAAGGTGAAAGCGCTCGATTTGGGTGCCGACGACTACGTGACCAAGCCTTTCGGCGTGGACGAATTGCTGGCACGTCTGAGGGCCGCGTTGCGGCATCGCCTGCAGCAGAAGGGCGAGACGCCGATCTTCAAGAGCGGCGATCTCACCGTCGACGTCATCCGGCGTATCGTCACGGTGCGCGGGCACGAGGTGAAGCTCACGCCGCGCGAGTACGATCTCTTGCGCCTGCTTGTGAGCCATGCCGGCAAGGTCCTGACCCACAAGATGATCATGCGTGAGGTCTGGGGCGGCGAGACGGATGTGCAATACCTGCGCATCTATATCCGCACCCTGCGCCAGAAAATCGAATCTGATCCGCAGCAGCCGCAGTTGATCCAGACCGAGCAGGGCGTGGGCTACCGGTTGCGGCTGGTGGAGTAGGAATTCCCACTCCGCTTGCTGGAGGGGCGACGCGCGCCGGGGAGGACTGCACTTAAAATTGGATTGTCATTCCGGACGAGCGCGCTGCTTCGTATCGGCCTCCGAGGCAACTGAACTTCTGCATCAGCGCCAGAACTTCCACCAGGGCTTCGTCGCTACGACGGTCTGGCGATAGCCTCTACCGACCATCGCGTGCTGATACACGCCCGGCAGTTTTTCAGGCATCTTTTCCGGGGGGACCGGGAAGGGTTTGCGCTGGCCGAGCAGAAGGTTACTCACGACAAAATCGAGCAACATTTCTTGGTACCGTGCGTTGCTTTTGGTGATGACTTCGGTCGCGCACTGGGTTTCTTCGACAGCGGCCCCGTCGTCAACTTCCACCAACTTGATCTTGTATACCGGCTGTCCCGTCCAGCTTCGATGAAAGGCGAGAAAAGGTTCTTCATAGTAGATGAACCACTTGTCCTCCATCGCGCGCGGGATCAAACCAAGTTTGAGCTTCTCATACTCGGGTGCCGTAAAACGTGAGCGATACGGAATTTCCTGCACCTCACCGAATGGTACTCTTTTCCAACTCTCTGCGTTCGCCGACATCGAACAACCCTAGAACACCAGAGTTGGATGTTGGCGCAAAGCTGGGCTTCCAGCCATCCCCGATCCCTAAAGCACCTGTGGCTCCGGCGCCTCCGCAAACCCCTGCGCCTGCGGGCGGATGAACTCCACGGCAAAGCCGCCATCGAGATAGCGCGCGACGCGGCTCTCCGTTGTTCCGATCGTGATCACCTCGCCGATCGGCGGCCGGCAGCGGCTCTTGAGCGCGGCGCCGAGAAGCGAAATGTCGATCACCTCGAATTCCGCAGTCGCGCCGTTCTGGCGGACGAAGGTGCGATGCGAGCCGATTCCGTTGGAGGGAGCCTGTCGCGCTTGCGGCACGGCCTCGCCCTTCAAATGCGCTTCGATCCTGGCGGCCGTCCTGTCGCGCTTGAGCAACGAACCGTGGAAGCGCACGCGCACATGGTCCTGCCCGACGCGCACGACGGAAGAGGAAAACCGGTCGAACCCTTCGACGTAAAGGACGAGATCGGTCGAGACGTCGAGATGTGCGCGCAGCTGGACGGTCGCGCCGTCCGGCGAAAGCTCGGTGACGACGCCGTCGCTCTCTGTCTTGGAGGCGGGGAGGAACACCTTGGCCTGCAATGACACATTTTCGAGCTTTGCCGGGGCAATCTCGCTTGAGGGTGCGACGGCAATTCTGCGGACCGCTCTCCTGTCGGCGCTCTTCACGAACGTCTCCAAAAAAATCGAATGCTGGTACAGCCTAGTAAGCGCGTCCTTCCGATCTCTTCCGGCAAGCATTCCAATTTGACGCTGTTTTGTGTGGTGGAATCCGGCACGCGCATGGCGAGCAATCCGCGCTTAAGACACGCGACGCGCAGCGGCGTACCCGAGCGTTCTGGCTCTCATAGTGCGGAGAAGCAGACAATTTTCCGAAATCTGTCGTGCCCGGACGAAGACCGGGTTCGGTTTCGTCTTCCTATAGTTCGCGTGCGCGAGCGATTTCCCGCGTACCGCGACATTGAAAGTCAAAGACGAACGGATGGCCCAGCAGCAGGCAACATCATTTACGCGCTCCGGCACCAGCGCGATTCTGGCAAAGACGGCGCGCGAGGAGCGGGTCGTCGAAACGCGCCAGATCCCGTTCGATCTGCGCCCGCTGCTCGAGCCCTACAAGCATGTCGGAAAGATCACGCTGCGCGTGGAGAAGGTGCCTCAGCGCGGCCGCCTTTCCGCCGGCAAGAACAACGGCAACCAGTCATGGTCGCTTGCCGCCGACGAGCTCGAGGGACTCCTTTACATTCTGCCCGCCGACATCGACGAGCCCCACAGTCTCGGTATCCGCATCGTCAGCCATGTCGACGGATCGTCCGTCGCCGTTCTGAGCTACCGCGTCTTCCCGAAAGAAATCTCGACCGTCGTGGAGAAGGCGCCGACGCCTCCGCGCGTCGTTCCCCCGGCCATGCTGCGCGAACAATTGGCGCAGGCCGAAGACCGCGTGAAGCGTACGGAAGTGCAGGCAGATCTCCGCCTGAAGCAGACGGAGGCCCAGGCCGAAGAACGCCTGAAGCGGACGGAAGAGGAATGGCAGCAGCGCACCCACGAGCTCGTCGACCAGGCGCTCAAGCTCGCCAAGAGCGAGTGGGACACGGAATTCGCAGGCCACCTCAACTCCGTCGTCGAACGCGCCGAACAGACGCTGATGGAGCGGCGAGCTGCATGGCAGACCGAGCTCGAGACAAGCCTCGCCGAGGCGAACAAACGCGCGGAAGCCTCGCAGGCGCAAGCCCGCGAAAGCTGGAAGCGCGATGCCGACGCAGCGCTGCAGGCCGCGCGCGAGAGCTGGCGGGCTGAAGAGGCGGCCCGTCTTGCCGCCGCTCAAACGCAGTGGCGCGGCGAGGCACGCACGGCCGAAGACGATGCGCAGGCAAGGCTCGAGAAGAGCGAGCATGACAGCCAGGAGCTCGCGAGACTGCGCGAGCATATCGCCGCGACAGAGCGCACCGCGCAGGCCCGAGCCAAGGAACTTGCCGAGGCGCGCAGCGAACTGGAAGCGGCGCAGGCGAACGCGCGGGCCGCGTCCGAGGCTCTCCTCGCGGGCGCCAAGGCGGGCTGGACCGCGGAAGAGAGCAAGCGACTGTCCGAACTCGAGACGCGGCTCCGCACGGAATACGAAGCCGCGCTCGCGGAAGCGGGCGGACGGCGCGACCGCGCCGAACGGGCGCTCTCCGAGGCAGTGAAGCAGATCGAGCGTGTCTCCGCGATGCGCGCGGAAGGCGAAGCGGCCACGAGCGAAGAAGTGGAAAGCCTGCGCGCCAACCTCGCGGCGTCGCATGCCGCCGCGGCGCAGGCCATGAAGGACGCGGAGGCGCGGATCGAGGAAGCGCACGCCCGCTGGAAGGCCGAGGAAGAGACTCGCGTCGCGGCCACAGAAGCGCGCGTTCGGGCGGAAGCCGCCACGATCTCGCGCGAAGTCTCCGAGCTGCGCCTGCGCGCCGAAGCCGCCCTGGTCGAGGCGCGCCAGAAGACGTTGCTTGCCGAGACGGCGGACAAGAAGCGTGCCGAATTGGAAGTCGAGCTGCGCGCGCGGGAGCTGTCGCAGAAGGCCCGCGATGCCGAGCTCTTCGAATCGCGAGAGCAGGCGC
>DATJWL010000124.1:0-2354 GCA_035501215.1 Casimicrobiaceae bacterium | reverse complement strand
GCCGCCGAAAATCTCGTCACCTCCGTCGCCGGCGAGCAGCACCTTGATTCCGTCCTCGCGCGCCATCTTCGCGCAGAAGTACGTCGGTGCCGCGGAGTCGTTCCCGAAAGGCTCGTCGTAGGCGCGCGCGATGATCGGGATCGCGTCGGCAATGTCCTGCGGTGTGACGTAGTACTCGCGCGCGCGAGCGTTGATGTGCCGAGCGGTTATGCGGGCGTAACCCATCTCGTCGAAGCCCTCCCATGCGAAGCCGATCGAGTAGGTCCTCGCCGGCTCGCCGCGAATGCGGGTCAGCATGACGGCCACCGTCGAGCTGTCGGTGCCGCCGCTCAGGAAGCTGCCGACCGCTGCCTCGCCGTCGATGGCGTTGCGAGCCGCCTGCTCCAAGAGGTCGCGGAAGCGCGCCTCGAGCGCAGCGGCCGATGCGGATTCGTCGTCCCGGTAAGGTAGCTGCCAGTAGAGGCGGCTTTCCACTCGGGCCCCGCGAAAGACGACGCAGTGGCCCGGTTCGAGCTTCTGCACAGCGCTGTAGATCGTGCGCGGGCTTGGTATCACGTGGCAGTACAGGTAATCGAAGATCGCCTGCTGGTCGAGCCCTCGATCCACGTCCGGGTGCGCGACAACGCTCGCCGCGTTCGAGGCGAAGACGAATCTGTCCCGGGTCCGCGCAAAGCACATCGTCCGCGTGCCGAGCCGGTCGATCGCCAGGAGAGCCTCGCCGCTGCGCGAGTCGATGACCACGACGGCGAACGGGCCGGCTATCTCCTGCAAACATTGCTCGCCCTTGCGTCGATAGGCCTCGGCGACCGCGGCGGCCGCTCCCTGTGCCGCGGCGAGCGATGCAAGGTCCGCCGAGCGCCAGCGCACCTGACCCTCGACCGCCGCAAGCAATCCATCGGATCGGCCAAGCGACACTGCGTGCACCCCGGGCGTCACGGCGAGCGCGCATCCGCCGACCTCGAGCGGTTCGGGTGCGGACGCTTCGCGGTCGTGCAGCGCCGCGCGCATGGACTCGAGCGCAGCGCGTGCCTGTGCTGCATCGCCTGCTGCGCCCACCCAGCCGCAGATTCCGCTCATGGTTGCCCCGGCGCGCTGCGATGGCGCTTCAGCCCCGAAGCGCTTCGGCGTCGATGCATCAGCCAGACACGGCCGGTGCTACCCGGCCTCGCGGCAGGGTCACGAGATAGGCGAGGAGGGCAGGAATTGCCGCACCGGTTGCCCAGCCGAGCCGGCGCAGCCGCGAAACGGTCGCCAGTCGGCGAATGAGGAAGTGCAGGCGCGCCGTGGTCCGCCGTTCGACCAGCGTCGATCGTTCGCGGCAGCTGCGCGCGAGCTCGGCGGTGCTCATGAAGCGCATGTCGGGGAACTCGGCGCAAGCGCGCTTGAGCAGCTCGGTCACTTCCTCGAAGGAGCGGTCCGTGGTTGCCTCATCGCCGAAGAAATTGAACCGATGCATCTCGAGCAGCGTCGCACGGCCGAGGTGCGTCTTCGTCCGGAGCGACTCGAGAGCCGCCGCGCAACTGTGCCCGAGCGACGGCTCGAAGTAGCTGTCGCGCACGACGTAGCGCACGCCGCGTGCACCCGCTGCGCCGGTAAACTGCGTTCCTCCATCGCCGACGACGCGCCCCTGCGCGTCGCGCCGGCTGTTGCGCACACCGGGAGTTACGATCACGCGTATGCCGGCGCCCACCCATCCCGCTTCCACGGCATCGTTCCAGACGAAGGTCGCCGGCACGACCACTTCCGGCGGTACGCCGAACACGTCGGCGAAGACGCGCGCCTCCTCGACCGCGGCTGCTGTCGCCTGCACAGCCGGCAGCGGCTTCGAGGGTAACTCTGTCGTGTCGATCCAGCGGCTCTGTAGCGGCGAGGGAAGCTCCTCGGTCGAAGGAAACGCTGCGCCCTCCAGCCACGCGCGAACGCGCGGATCGACCGCCCTGGCGTGCATGAGGCACGCGGGCCAGAAGTGCTCGAGTCCATGCAGTTGCAGGGCGAAGACACGCTGCGCAGAGCCCCGTTGCAGCGCCTCGCGCACCGCGGCGAACCGAGGATCGGCAAGCGTCATGCGCCGGTAATCCTCCCAGCGCTCCGCACGCATGCGCTCCGTATCGGGACCACCAAGCACGACGCCGAGCGTCGTTACGGCAACATGCCCGAGCGCGTCGCGAAAGCGCGACAGGAGCTCGGCGAGCCGATCGAGCCGGGCTGCTTGGTCGAGCGGCCCGTAACCCCAGTCGTCGCTTTCGAGGATCAGCACCGGCGCGCGCAGAACCGGTTCACACCAGGCGCTCTCGATAGTGCGCCAGTACCATGCAGTGAGCAGCGCGCTGGCAATAGCGATCCAGAGAATGACG
>DATJWL010000123.1:0-3196 GCA_035501215.1 Casimicrobiaceae bacterium | reverse complement strand
GCGCCGCGCGGGCCTGTCCGACTTCGACGCGGCCGAAGACGAAGCGCAGGCTGCGCCGACCCACGCGGGCAGGGATGTCGTGCTGCTGGGCTTCTTCGTCGAGGCCAGCGCTCTGGTGCAGGAATTCGAGATAGCGAAGGACGCGCGGCACCGCGTGCTCGAGCGACTCCTGGTGATCGACTTCAATCCAGAGGTGCACGCCGAGTTGCGACGCCGTAACGTCGCCTGCATCTACGGGGACATCTCGCACATGGAAACGCTGCGCCACGCGGAGATCGAGGATGCCGCGCTCGTCGTCTCGACGATCCCCGACACCATCCTTCGCGGCACCGACAACCTGGAGCTGTTGCGCAAGTCCCGGCGCCTTTGTCCCCGGGCCAAGGTAATCGTCACGGCGGGCCGCGCCGCGACGGCGCTCGGGCTCTACGAGGCGGGCGCCGACTATGTGTTCATTCCCTTGCTGCACTCGGCGCCGGAGATGGCTTCGCTCATCCTGGAAGGGCTCGAGCGCGGATTCGACCGGCTGCGCGCCGAGCAGATCGCGCACCTCAAGCTGCGCAACGAGGTGCTGAAATGAGCGCCGCGGGATGGGCCAGCGCGACCCGATCTCTCTCAGCTGAGTGCCGGCACGGGAATGGCCGCGCCGTGAATCGCGCTGGCGTCGGACGAAGCGAGGAAGAGGAAAACACTCGCTAGGTCCTCGGGCGCCACCCAGCGCGCCGGATCGGCTTTGGGCATCGCCGCCCGGTTTTCCGGGGTGTCGATGATGGTCGGCAGCACGCAGTTGACGTTGATGTTCTTCTCGCGCAGCTCTGCCGCCATCGACTCGGTGATCCGGATCACTGCGCTCTTGGCGGCGCAATAGGCTCCCATCTGCGCGCCGCCCTTCAGCGCGGAAGCCGCGCCGACGTTGATGATCCTGCCGCCGCCGGCGCCGATCATGTGCGGCACGACGGCGCGCACGCAATTGAGCAGCGTTCGCACGTTGAGGTCGAACAAGAGGTCCCAGTCGCCGTCCGCGGTCTCGTGGACCGGCGCGCCCATGCGGAATCCGCCCGCGATGTTGCAGAGGACATCGATGCGACCGAAGCGCTGCAACGCCGCGCGCGCCGCCGCCTCGACCTGCTGCCGATCGAGCAGATCGGCGACGATGAAAAGACGCCGATCGTTCTCCGCGGTGAAGGCCGCTTCGAGGCTCTCCCGGCGATGGCCGATCAGCGCAAGATTGTCTCGCTGCCCTTCGAAGGCCCGGGCCACTGCGCGTCCGAGGTTGCCCGCGGCGCCGGTCACCATCACCGTGCGCGCATCTGAACCCATGTCACCCCCCAACGCCCATCACGGTTGCGCCCATTCTGGCACAGGATCCGGCGATCAGGCTGCCCGTCGCGCCGGATCGACCGGCCTTGCAAGGGCAACCTGATCGGAGGAGTGACTCGATCCGACGCTTTCCAGCGAGATGCGGCGCCGCTCAGCCTTTGTGCGCGTTGCCCGTGTACATCGACCAGGCGACCTCGAACTCGGCTTGAGTCAGCTTGCCATCCTTGTTCTTGTCGCCCTGCTCGAACGCCTTGTCGAATCCTTCGAGCTTGGCGGTTTCATCCTTGGTGACGTAGCCGCGGTGCGCAGCATCGAGCTTGGCGAACGCCGACGTCGCGGTCTCCGCCTTGCTCGGCGTCACGGCCGGCATCCGCATCGCAGTGTTCGCCTTATCGGGAGTCGCCCGATACGCGGGAGTCGAGGGCTGAGTCTGCGCGAACGCGGTTCCCGCCAGAGCCAGGCAGCCCGCAAGGCCGGCAACCAGTGTCGCGCGCTTGCTGATTGAAGAAGTCATTTGCTTTACCTCCATTGCGGTTGGAAGAGCCGCGACCGCAACAAACTTGCCGCCGCGGGGATTGCTGCGGCGCGCCCTCTCTCGCGAGCAGTAGGAATTTGACATCGGCGCGCGTTCACGGTTCTGCCGTAATCGTGCAGGGTGTTTATCGAAGCGCCACGCGCGAAGTGCTTCTGTAGGAGAAACGCTGACGCATGCTTCAGGCCCTCGACGCGCTAGAGCAGGTCGTCGAGCGGCAACAGCGACAGAAGGCTTGCCTTTAGGCCGCGCAGAAGGTTGCCCGTGGGCTCGCTGGCAAGGTTAATCACTTTGCCGTTTTCCTCGGTCTGCCACGACAGGCTGCGGTGTCCGAATGCATCGGGTGGGCTGAGCACCGGCGTGTAGCAGTTTGCGGGCCGCGACAGCGCCTCGATGTGTAGCGCGACTTGCTGGGCGAGCTCCGGACTATCGATAAGCAGCCCCATCTCCGTGTTGAGGCGCAGAGAGCGTCGGTCGAAGTTCATCGATCCGATGAACACCCGCTGCCGATCCAGTACGAACGCCTTGCCGTGCAGCGCTGCGCGACTCGGGGCGGGTGAATCGGAGCTCGCGCCATCTCTCTCGGCCTGGTCGCCCGGCGTGGGTCGCATTTCGCACAATCCCACGCCGTCTTCGAGCATGCGCTTGCGGTAGTGCTCGTACCCCGCGTGCGCGATCGGCATCTCGGTCGCAGCCAGCGAATTCGTTACGATCATCACCCTGGCGCCGCGCGAACGAACCTTTTCGATGAGCCTCATTCCGCCCTCGCCCGGCACGACGTAAGGGGAGGTGATGAGGAGCTCGGACCGGACCTCGTCGATCGCGGCGACGAGAGGGTGGCGCATCAGCGGTCCGTCCTTCGCTCCTTCCTCCACCTCGCGCTTCTCGGGCGCGTCGTAGAGGACGTCGGCGGGAGCGTATATGGTGCCTTCGCCGCCGCGAAGGAACTTATCGAGAGGATTCCTGGTTGCTATCCTCTCCGCGAGTCTGGTTCCGTCGGGCGTCTCGCGGGTGGAGGCGCGGTCGGCGCTATCGCGCTTGAGCGCACTGGCGCTGGCGTGGCCGGAAGCGAGTCCCTGGAGCGGGATTACCACCTCGCTGTTCCAGTAGGCGTCGAAGCTGCTCGACAGTTGCTGCACGACCGGTCCTGCGGCCAGAACATCGAAGTCGGCGAAGCCGGTAGCGCGGCTTGTCTCGAAGTACTCGTCGCCGACGTTGCGCCCGCCGACGACCGCCAGGCTGTTGTCAGCGATGAACAGCTTGTTGTGCATGCGATAGTTGACCCTCGTCGCCGTGAGGAAGAATTCGGCATAACGCAGCGCGGCGAGCGGTCCGTGCAGAATGAAC
>DATJWL010000122.1:0-8503 GCA_035501215.1 Casimicrobiaceae bacterium | reverse complement strand
CGTCGGAGAGGTGGATGAGCGGTTTAAGTCGCACGCCCGGACAATGCGCGGGCGCGAAAGCGCCCGCTCATTGCGGCGAGGGCTAATGCGCGCGCAGCGCGCGTTAAGCGAGGCGTCAGCCGAACGGCCGTAGCCAAAGCGTGTTTGCGGCAGTGGCAAAACGGAGAGGTGGATGAGCGGTTTAAGTCGCACGCCTGGAAAGCGTGTTTAGGTGATGAGCCTAACGCGGGTTCGAATCCCGCCCTCTCCGCCAAAATAAAAAACGGGCCGCGTGCGCAGCCCGAGCAATGCCGCCCTCTCTGCCAATCGGACCTGGAGGATCACCGATGACGCCGTACGCCCCGCTGCAATTGCACGTGCCCGAGCCGTCCGCGCGGCCGGGGCAGGAAACCGATTTCTCGTACCTGCAGGTTTCCCCCGCGGGCGCCGTGCGGCAACCCCCGATCGAATCGAGGCCATCGCAAACCGGCGACATGGTGAACGCGCTGGTCCGTGTGCTCGACGACGAGGGGCGCGCGGTCGGCCCTTGGGATCCGCACGCGGACCCCGAGTTGTTGCGCAACGGGCTGCGCGCGATGCTGAAGACGCGCGTCTTTGACGCGCGGATGCTGACGGCGCAACGCCAAAAAAAGATCTCGTTCTACATGCAGAGCCTGGGCGAGGAGGCGATCGGCATCGGGCAGGCAATGGCCCTCGCGCCGGACGACATGTGCTTCCCCACTTACCGCCAGCAGGGAATCCTGATCGCGCGCGGCTATCCGCTCGTAGACATGATGTGCCAGCTCTTCTCCAACGACCGCGACCCGGTGCGCGGACGGCAGATGCCGGTGATGTACACGTCGCGGCGGCACGGCTTCTACTCGATCGCAGGGAATGTCGGTCTGCAGTACATCCAGGCGGTGGGCTGGGCCATGGCCTCGGCAATCAAGGGCGACACGCGCATCGCATCGGCCTGGATCGGCGACGGCTCGACGGCGGAGCCCGATTTCCACAACGCTCTCACGTTCGCCGCGGTGTACCAAGCACCGGTGATCCTCAACATCGTCAACAACCAGTGGGCGATCTCGTCGTTCCAGGGGATCGCGGGTGGCGAGGCGGCCACCTTCGCAGCGCGCGGGCTCGGCAACGGCATCGTGTCACTGCGCGTGGACGGCAACGATTTCCTGGCGGTCCTTTCGGCCTCGCGCTGGACGGCCGAGCGAGCGCGCCGCGGCTTCGGCCCTGCGCTGATCGAGTGGATCACCTACCGCGCGGGCGCGCATTCCACGGCTGACGATCCGTCCAAGTACCGGCCCGCCGATGACTGGGCACGCTTTCCGCTGGGCGATCCGGTAGCGCGGTTGCAGAAGCATCTGATGCGCGCTGGCGCGTGGTCCGACGAAGAGCATGCCCGCGCGCTGAAGGAAGCGCAGGACGAAGTCATCTCGGCGCAGAAGGTCGCGGAAAGCTACGGGACGCTGGCGTCCGGCCACGTCCACGATGCCTCGACGATGTTCGACGACGTTTACAAGGACATGCCTGCGCATTTGCGTCGGCAACGCGAGCAGCTGGGAGCCTGACGATGACCACGATGACGATGGTCCAGGCGATTCGCTCGGCACTGGACGTCATGCTCGGCCGTGACGACAACGTGGTGGTGTTCGGCGAGGACGTCGGGTATTTCGGTGGCGTGTTCCGTTGCACCGACGGGTTGCAGGCCAAGTACGGCACGTCGCGAGTATTCGACTCGCCGCTCGCCGAGGGTGGCATCGTCGGCGCGGCCATCGGCATGGGCGCGTACGGCCTTCGCCCGGTCGCGGAGATACAGTTCGCCGACTACATGTATCCCGGCTACGACCAGATCGTGTCGGGCGCGGCGCGCCTGCGCTACCGTTCCGCCGGCGATTTCACTGCGCCGATCACCATTCGCATGCCCTGCGGCGGCGGCATCTATGGCGGGCAGACCCACAGCCAGAGTCCGGAGGCACTGTTCACGCACGTCTGCGGGCTCCGCACCGTGATGCCGTCCAATCCCTACGACGCCAAGGGATTGCTGATCGCGTCGATCGAGTGCGACGACCCGGTCATCTTCCTGGAGCCGAAGCGCATCTACAACGGCCCGTTCGACGGCCACCACGAGCGGCCAATCGTGCCCTGGGCCGGCCACCCGCTCGCCGAGGTCACCGAGGGTCATTACACGGTGCCGCTCGAATCGGCCGCCGTGCGCCGCCCCGGAACCGCGCTTACCGTGCTGACCTATGGAACGATGGTGTGGGTGGCGGGGGCGGCGGCCCGCGAAACCGGCGTCGATGCCGAGATCATCGACCTGCGCAGCCTGTGGCCGCTCGACCTCGACACGATCGTCGCTTCCGTGAACAAGACCGGTCGCTGCGTGATCGTTCACGAGGCGACACGCACCAGCGGCTTCGGCGCCGAGCTTGCGGCGCTGGTGCAGGAGCACTGCTTCTTCCACCTCGAGGCGCCGATCGAGCGCGTGACGGGGTGGGACACGCCCTATCCGCATGCGCAGGAATGGGCCTATTTCCCAGGCCCGGACCGGGTCGGCAAGGCGCTCCGACGCGCGATCGAGGGGTGAGATGGGAATCCATGTGGTGAAGGTGCCGGACATCGGCGAAGGCATCGCCGAGGTCGAGTTGGTGGAGTGGCATATCCGACCCGACGAAACGGTCGTCGCGGATCAGGTCCTCGCCGATGTCATGACCGACAAAGCGACCGTCGAGGTTCCCTCACCGGTTGCGGGCACGGTGATCGCAGTCAGGGGCACCCCGGGCGACAAGCTCGCGGTGGGCAGTGAGCTCCTTCGGCTCAAGACGACGGCTACAGCCGATGTCGAAGCTGGCGAACAAGTCGTGACTTCGGCGGCCTCGTCTGCGCAATCGGCCGCCACGTCGGCGACCGCCGCGCCGCTGCCATCGACACTGGCCGCGAAGCCACTCGCATCACCCTCGGTGCGTCACCACGCGCGCGAGTTGGGTGTGGATCTCACGCAGGTCCGGGGGACCGGACCCAGCGGACGGGTTGAACATGGCGACGTTGTGCGGCACGCTTCGCGCGGTATCGCGAAGCCCGCCGTCGTGCAGCGCTATGCGGAGCGCAGCGGCGAACAAGCCATCTCGTTGATCGGGCTGCGCCGCCAGATCGCCCTGCATATGCAGGCATCGCTGCGGATTCCCCACTTTACTTACGTCGAGGAGGTCGACGTCACGGAGCTCGAAGCCCTACGTTCGACGCTCAACGAACGGTTCGATGGGACACGCGGCCGACTCACGGTCCTGCCGTTCCTGATGAGGGCGATTGTCCTTGCCGTTCCTGCGTTCCCGCAGATCAATGCGCGGTTCGACGACGAGCAGGCCGTGGTGACTCGCTTTGATGCCGTGAACATCGGCATCGCGACGCAGACCGACGCCGGGCTGATGGTGCCGGTCGTGCGGCACGCCGAGGCGCATGACCTGTGGGCGAGCGCGGCGGAGGTGGCACGTTTGGCCGATGCCGCTCGCACGGGCAAGGCGACACGCGACGAACTTTCGGGATCGACGATCACGATCACGAGCCTCGGGCCGCTAGGCGGTATCGTTAGCACGCCGGTGATTAATGCTCCTGAAGTAGCCATCGTGGGCGTGAATCGGATTGTCGAACGACCCGTCATGCGCGCCGGCGCAATCGTGTCACGACGCTTGATGAATCTCTCGTCTTCGTTCGATCACCGGGTGATCGATGGACAGCACGCCGCGGAGTTCGTGCAGGCGCTGCGCGGCTACCTGGAGTGCCCGGCGCTGCTGTTCGTCGAATAGCGGCTGATGCAAACCGGACGCGGCGGCGACGCGGGTCATTGAAATCGTCTTCTCCTTTGTTAGGGCCATTGTCGTCTCGTGGTCTAAGAAGCCGTTGATCTCCGTCAATTCCGTTGGCGGTACGGCGTCTAACATTGGGGGGTGAGCACGATATCGCGTCGCGATTGTGGCGGTTATGCCCCGCTCAAGCTGTTTGCGCTCGAATCGTCATGTACCCCGTTGACGCTGCGCTGATCGACCGCACCGCGCCGAATCCGGCCGCGCAAAGGTTGCTCGCGCTCATCGTCGAGATGTTGCGCGAGCTGCGTCCCGCGGCGCCGCTGCAGCCGGCTCATCTCGACGATTCGATCGAGCGCGACCTTGCACTCGATAGTCTGTCTCGCGCCGAGCTGCTGTTACGGATCGAGCGCAGTTTCGGCATCCGACTGCCCGAGCGGCTGGCGACCACGGCCCGCACGCCGCGTGATCTGCTCGCTGCAATCGCGGCGGCGGAGCCGGGCGCGCCCGTGCTCGCGTTGCCGCCGACGAGCCCTCCGGCGCCCGAGCCGGTGGAGGGGACGCCCGAACATGCCAAGACGATGGTCGAGGCGTTTCTATGGCATGTCGAGCGGCATCCCGAGCGCGACCACATCATGTTGCTCGAAGGCGATGAAATACGGGAAACCCTTTCCTACGCGCGACTGTGGGAAGGTGCCGGAGAAGTCGCGAAAGGCCTCGCCGTTCGCGGGGTGAGCCGGGGAGACGCGGTGGCACTCATGCTGCCGACGGGTAGCGCATTCTTCCAGGCTTTCCTCGGGGCGATGCGCATCGGCGCGGTGCCGGTGCCGATGTACCCGCCATTGCGCTGGGCTGAGATCGAGGAGCACGTGCGCGGCCGCGCGGCGATCCTTTCCAATGCACAGGCCCGCGTCCTCGTTACCGTGCCGGAAGGCCTGTTCATCGGCCGCATCCTGGGCGCGCAACTGCCTCATCTCGGCGCGGTGATCAGCGTCGATCGCCTGCGCGGGGACGGCCTGCAGACCGAGGCGGCGCGTCTCGGTGGCGACGAGACGGCGATGCTGCAATACACCTCCGGCAGTACGGGCGACCCTAAGGGTGTCGTGCTGAGCCACGACAATCTGCTCGCCAACATCCGGGTTATGGGACGCGCCGCTGCGGTCACGTCGAGCGATCGTTTCGTGAGCTGGCTGCCGCTGTATCACGACATGGGGCTTATCGGCGCCTGGCTCGCGACCATGTACTACGCGGTGCCGCTGGTGCTCATGCCGCCCGCCGACTTCCTTGCCCGCCCGGCGAGATGGCCTCGCACCATTCACCGTTACGGGGCAACGATTTCGGCCGGACCTAATTTCGCCTACGAGATCGTTGCTTCGAAGGTACGCGACGAGGATCTCGTCGGGCTCGATCTTCGCGCCTGGCGGCTGGCCTTCAACGGTGCCGAGCCGGTGCGCGCGGCCACGCTCGAGCGTTTCGCCGCGCGCTTCGCCCGTTACGGCTTCGATCGCCGCGCGCTCACGCCCGTCTACGGGCTGGCCGAATCGACGCTCGGGCTTGGCTTTCCACCACTCGGGCGCGGTCCGCGCATCGATCGCATCGACGCGAGCGCGCTTTCGCGCGAGGGCAACGCGATTCGCTTGCCGCAGTCCGCGTCCGATGGACTGGAAGTCGTTTCGTGCGGACGGCCATTGCCCGGCTACGAGGTCCGCGTGGTGGACGACGCCGGCCGCGAGATAGCGGCCCGCAGCGAGGGCCGCCTGGAGTTTCGCGGACCATCGGCCACGAGTGGCTACTTTCGGAATCCGAAGGCCACTGCCGGGCTTTTCCGCGGCGATTGGCTGGACACGGGTGATATCGGGTACATCGCCGAGGGCGAAATCTTCCTCACCAGCCGCGCCAAGGACCTGATCAAGCGCGGCGGCCACAACCTGCACCCGTACGATCTGGAGGCGGCAATCGGCGATATTCCGGGGATGCGCAAAGGTTGCGTCGCCGTGTTCGGCACGACCGACCGATCGACCGGAACCGAGCGCGTGATCGTCGTCGCGGAAACGAGTCAGGCCGACGCCACCGCCCGCGCCGCCCTGCGGGATCGGATCACGTCGTTGGCGGCGATCCATCTGAACGGTCCGGCCGACGAAGTGCTGCTCGTGCCGGCGCGGACGGTCCTGAAGACTTCAAGCGGCAAGATTCGTCGCGCCGCATGCCGCGAGCTCTACGAGAGGGGGCTGCTGCAAGCTCCGCGGGGCGCCGTGTGGCTGCAGCTTGCGCGTCTGGTAAGGCAGGCATTGACGGCGCGGCTGGGGCGGGCCCTACGTGCGCTCGCGCAAGTCGCTTACGGAGCCTACTGCTGGGTCTTCTTCGTTCTGCTGTCGTCGCTGTGCCTGCCGGTGCTGGCGATGCTCTCCAGCCCGGGAGCGCGCATGCGCCTCGCGCGCGGCGTCGCCAGAACGCTCGTGCGCGGCTACGGCCTGTCCCTGCTCGTCAAGGGACTCGAACATTTGCCGGCGGGCAAGCCGACGGTGATCGCCGTCAATCATGCCAGCTACATCGACGCGATGATCCTGGTGGCGGTTCTCCCTCCGGATATTCATTTCTCGGCCAAGAGGGAATTCGACCGCGTGCCGCTCATCGGCTTCGTGATGCGCCGCCTCGGAGCGTACTTCGTGGAGCGAGTCGATCCCGCTCGCGGCATAGAAGACACGCGGGACGTCCTGGCGGCAGTCCGTCGCGGAGAGACGCTGGTCTTCTTTCCGGAGGGCACGTTCTCGCGCGCGCCGGGGCTGGCCGCGTTTCGTCTCGGCGCCTTCGTGGTGAGCGCGGAAAGCGGCGTGCCAGTCCTCCCTATCGTACTGCGCGGGACGCGCTCCGCTCTGCGGGAGCGGCGCTGGCTTCTCGTCCGCTACCCGATCGAGATGATCGTCGAGCCGCCCGTGACGCCGGCCGGACGCGACTGGTCAGCGGCCGTGCAGCTGCGCGATCGGGTCAGGGACGTGATACTGCGCGATTGCGGCGAACCGGATCTCGCTCGTTGAGGGCAGCGGCCTCCCTCGCGGCGCGCGGCCGCGGCAAATCACGGTCGCGCTTCAACTTCGTGGGCATCCTCGACGGTCAGGGGCGAGGGCTTCGCGCCGTCGGCCGCGAAGATCGCGTCGCACAGGCGCCGGAGCATCGGCACGCCGCGGACCTCGGTCTCGAACAGCGGGACGATGGCGCGGACGCTGTCGTCGAACTCCCGCCAGATAGTCTTCATGTGCTCCTGCTGCATGGCCACGCGATTCTTGACGAACTCGGCAGAGTCCGGACCCAGCGACGCAGGGTCGATGACCATGTTGACGAGCACACCTCCGACGGGAATCCCGAAGTCCTTGAACCACTGGATGAAGCGCGTGACCACCGCGATGGGTAGCGCCTCCGCCAGCGTCACGAAGTAGAACGCAGTGAGCTTGCGGTCGGTCAGGAGGACGCGCGCGTGCTCCATCCGGTCGCGGAAGGAGACGAGGTACTCCATCAGCGGGTCCGCTTCCTTCTTCTTCGTGAAGGAGAGCATCTCGCGGAGGGTCTTCGCTTCCTCCCGGCTCTTCATCATCTTGTTGACCCAAAGCGCGTACACCTTCGACATGCCGAGGAGCCGCCGCGCGTTGGCGGTGGGCGCGGTGTCGAAGACGTAGACGTCGTACTCGTCCTTGAACATGAGGTCGATCATGTTCTCGAACATCGCCGACTCCTCGAACGCGGGGTTCATCGTCGCGGTCTCGACGAAGTCGTCGGCCTTGGTGGTGATGTCGGCGAACTTGAGGAACCACCGGATCTTCTCCCGGATCTGCATCTTGCTGCGCTCGATGGTCTGCTTGGTCTCGATCTCGTACGCCCAGAGGTTGGGCACGCCCTCAACGGGTACGTGCTTGCCGAGCACGTCCTGGCCGAGCAAGGTCGTCAGGCTGTGGACGGGATTGGTGGACGCGAGCAGCGTCCGGCGTCCCTGCCGGGCGAGCCCGATGGCGGTGGCGGCGGCGAAGACGGTCTTGCCTACGCCGCCCTTGCCGCCGAAGAAGAAGTACTTCAGCGTGGGGTGCTCGCTGAGGTGCCGTCCCATCGGCATCGTGATCTCTGTCATGGCAAGCCTCCGCTAGGCGTACATGATGTCGGCGAGCTTCTCGATCATCGGCAGCCCCGTGACGTCGCGCTCCATCTCCGGCACCAGTGCCATCACGCGGTCATCGAAGACCTTGTGCACCTCGGCGAGATGCTGGTCCTGCATGGCGATGCGGTGGCGCAGGTACTCCGGGATGTTCTGGTTCAGCAGCTCGTGCGGAATGACCCGGTTCACCACGTATCCCGCGATCGGCACGTCGAACTGCGCGAACATCTTGGCCGCCTTCTGCGTGTCGTTGATGACCCCGGCCTCGGGGATCACCACGAAGAAGAAAGCCGTCTTCGTCTTATCCGTGAGGATCCCGGCCGACGTGTTGATGCGGTTCTTGATGTAGAGCAGTTCCTGGAGGATCTGATCCTGCTCGGTCTGCTTCTCGTGCTTGAGCCGACTCACCATCTCCTCGTACTCGCGCATGTCTTCCCGGAGCTTGGTGACCTTGTTGATCCACTCGTCGTAGACCTTGGCCATCGACAGGTAGTAGAGCGCGTGACCGAGGGGGACGAGATCGTAGATGTAGTAGTCGTAGTCGCCCTTCATGACCACGTCCACCACGGCGTCG
>DATJWL010000121.1:0-2751 GCA_035501215.1 Casimicrobiaceae bacterium | reverse complement strand
TTCGGCGTCGAGCCGTTGCAGCAATACCTCGTCGAACTGCCCGGCGGGCGGCTGCAGGCGCTGACGATCGCCTGGGACACGAACACCAAGCGCTGGTTCAGCCTCTACCCGAAGGAAAAGATCCACGCCGGCGACGAGCTGCACTGGACCAGCCGCCAGCTCAACTGGAACTTCATGTGCGCGGATTGTCATTCGACCGATCTGCGCAAGAACTACGACGCGGGCGCGGCGAAGTTTGCGACGAGCTGGGCCGAGATTCACGTCGGCTGCGAATCATGCCACGGCCCCGGGTCGAATCACCTCTCCTGGGCGCAGCGGCGCGACAGCGATCCCAAGATGGGGCTCACCGCCGCACTCGACGAGCGCGCCGGCGCGAACTGGGCGATCGATTCGGCCACCGGCAATGCCGTGCGCACGCCCGCACGCGAGCGCGGGCGGGAGATCGAAGTCTGCGCGCAGTGTCATTCGCGGCGCGCCCAGCTCGCCGAGGGCTACTACGCGGGGAAGCCTTTCCTCGACTACTACAGCCCGGCGCTGCTGACCTCGCCACTATACTACGTCGACGGGCAGCAGCGCGACGAGGTCTACAACTGGGCGTCGTTCCTCCAGAGCAGGATGTACCGCCACGGCGTGACCTGCAGCGACTGCCACGAGCCGCACGGCGCGAAGCTGCGCGCCACGGGCAACGCGCTTTGCGCGCAGTGCCATTCGCCGCAGAAGTACGACTCGCCCGCGCACCACCACCACGTGGCCGCCTCACCAGGCGCGCAGTGCGTGGAATGCCACATGCCCGACGCCACTTACATGATCGTGGATCCGCGTCGCGATCACAGCATTCGCGTGCCGCGCCCCGACTTGAGCGTGACCCTCGGCGTGCCCAATGCCTGCAACCAATGTCATGACAAGAAGTCTGCGCAGTGGGCCGCCGATGCGCTGCGCGACTGGTCCGGCCACGAGCCGCGCAGCGGGCCGAGCTTTGCGACGACCTTCCGCGACGCCGAGCTGCGGAAGCCGCGCGCAAGCGCTTCGCTCGCCGCGATCGCCGCCGATGCGAGCGAGCCCGCGATCGTTCGCGCGTCGGCGCTCGACCGTCTTGGGCTGGATCCGGGCTCCGGTGCCGTCGACGCGGCGCGCAGCGCCGCGCGCAATTCGGATCCGCTCGTGCGTCTCGCCGCAGCAAGGTTGGCCGAGTCGCTGCCGCCCGGCGACCGCGGCTTCGCCGTCGGGCCGCTGCTCGCCGACCCGCTGCGCGCGGTGAGGATCGAAGCAGCCAATGCGCTCGCCGGTGTGCCTCAGAACGAGCTTTCCGCCGAGCTGCGTATCGCCTGGCAGCGCGCCGCCGACGATTACGTCGCAGCTCAGCAGTACAACGCCGATCGCCCGGAAGCGCACACGAATCTCGGCTCGTTCCATGCGCGCCTCGGCCGCTTTGATGCTGCGCAGAGCGAGTTTGCCGCCGCGCTGAAGCTCGATCGCCGCTACGTGCCCGCCTACGTGAATGCGGCCGACGCCTACCGGCAGCAAGGACACGAAGAGCTCGCGATCGGCATCCTGCGCGAGGGGATCGGCGTCGAGCCCCGCAACGCGGCGCTGCATCATGCGCTCGGGCTCGCCTACGTGCGCGCGGGACAGCGCCCCGCGGCGTTGGCCGAGCTGGGACGGGCGGCCGAGCTTGCACCCGCCGACGCGCGCTACGCGTACGTCTACGCCGTCGCGCTCAACTCGGTCGGCCGCACATCCGAGGCGATCCGCCTGCTGGAGCGCGGCGCCGCAAAGTGGCCGGGCGACCGCGACATCCTCTCCGCGCTCGCCACCATGGAGCGCGATGCCGGCCACCGCGAGAACGCGCAGCGCGCCGCGCGCGCCCTGCTCGAAGCCGACCCCGACGATGCGTCGGCGCGGTCCCTCCTCGAGCAGCTAAAATAGCTCGCCGCTCGAAAGCGAGAGGCGACGCTCCCGTATTTCGATGAAAAGCGAGCAGCCCCAAGGCGGATTGGCATCGCGGGCCGAATGGACATCCCGCGCCAAGCGATGGCGGCAGGGGGGCCTTACCGCGCTGTTCGTCATGCTGGTCTTCAACGTATTTGTGCTCCCCGTCGTCGAGCCCCCTGGCGGTCCTGGCATCCTGCGCGATATTTTCGCTAGCCTCACGCTCATCGTCGGCGTCGTTGCCGTCGCCAACCGGCGAGCCATCAGCGTTGTCCTCGTGTTCCTCTGCGCGGCCGCCATTCTCGCGCGCGTCATCGAGCAGCTCGTCCCGGGAAGTCTCTTCCTGCCCGTGCAGCAGGCAGCGACACTCCTGACCCTGATCGTGCTGGGCACTGCGGTCGGCAGCGGTGTCTTTGCCCAGGGCAGGATCACGCTCGACCGCGTGATGGGCGCTATCGTGCTCTATCTTCTCATCGGGGTCGCGTTCGCCGTTGCCTACGAGAGCGTCTCGATCCACGTTCCGGGTGCGTTTGCGACGACGCTGGAGAAGACCGAGCGGTTCTCGCATTGGGTGTACTTCAGCTTCGTGACACTGACCACGGTGGGCTACGGAGACATCACGCCCGTGGCGACGATCGCGCAATCGCTGGCCACCCTCGAGGCGTTCATCGGACAACTCTATCCGGCGGTGATCCTCGCCCGGCTGGTGTCGCTGCAGATCGTGCCACCGACCGACGAACCCTAGAGAACGCGGTACGCGCTCATTTCCCTGTCTTGGCCAGCGGTATGTTGAGGTCGGCAAACACCGCGTAGCCCTCGCCG
>DATJWL010000120.1:0-36003 GCA_035501215.1 Casimicrobiaceae bacterium | reverse complement strand
GCCGAGAGTAATTTTCCTGTTACCTCCGTCGAGCCGGTGTGGGGCTACGAGGCGCAGCCGATCGGCGGGATCATCCTCGAGCCGGGCAATACCGTGTGGAACGATCTATCGGCAGCGCGCACCGGATCGCTGCCGGTTTTCAACAGAGAGCGATGCATTCACTGCGGCCTATGCGATCTTGTGTGTCCCGACTATTGCCTGGTCTGGGACAACGGCGAGAACGGCGGCAGGTTTGCGCGCGAGCTAATAGGCGTTGATTACCGCTACTGCAAGGGATGCCTCCGTTGCGTGGAGTCCTGCCCGGCCAGCGCGATGACCAAGAAGACGGAGACCGCGGGGTTGGCCAACCGGCTGCGCGTGCCGCTCTTTCCGGACTTGATCGAATGAGGTGGACGGCGTGACGACCCAGATCCTCGAGGTTCCCTCCGGAGTGGATGGGCGTCCGGGCGGTTCTGTGCGGCAGAAGCTCGAGTTCAAGAGTGGAAACGAAGCCGCGGCGCTCGCCGCGCGCGATATCGGTTTCCACGTGATGGGCTACTTTCCGACCACACCTTCCGCCGAGGTCGCCGAGAACCTCGCGAAAATGCAGGCCGATGGTCAGCATGAGATCGTGATGGTGGCGGGCGATGGAGCCCACAGTGCTGCCGGTCTCTGCTATGGCGCCGCTCTGGGTGGCGGCCGCGTGCTCAGCGCGACAAGTTCGCAAGGGTTGCTCAACGCGCTCGAGCAGTTCGTGGTACAGGCGGGCGCGCGCGTTCCGATGGTGGTAAACATCGCTGACCTACGGGGCGACCACTCGGACATCTACTACGCGCTCAACACCGGCTGGATCATGCTTTGCGCGCGCGATCCGCAGGCGGTATACGACCTGAACTTCGCCGCGGTGAAGATCGGCGAGCATCGCGACGTGCAGCTGCCTGTCATCGTCGCCTACGACGGATTCTTCACCAGCCACCAGAAGCTGCCGATCGAGGTGTTCGACGAAACGGAAGCGATTCGCAACTTCCTTGGCAAGCGGCCAGACTTCGCGTCGCCGCTCCACACCGAACAGCCGGCGACCTTCGGGCCGTCCATCAATGATCCGGACCTCATCAACAACAAGGTCCAGCTTTCGCAGGCGATGGACGCAGCACGGCGGGTCATCCCAGAGGTCTTCGCCGAGTTGGAGAAGATGACCGGCCGCACCTACGCAATGCTCGATGCCTATCGGATGGAAGACGCCGAGGCCGCGACGGTGCTGCTCAACTCGGCCGCGGAGACGGCCAAGGAGACTGCTGACGACTTGCGCGCGAAGGGCAAGAAGGTCGGCGTGCTCTCGCCGAACGTTCTGCGGCCGTTTCCGGCGGAGGAGTTCCGCCTGGCGTTGCAGCGGGTGAAGGCCGTGACGGTAGGCGATCGCGCGGATTCGTACGGTGCCGGTGGGGGCAACCTGTCGCTCGAGGTGCGCGCCGCCGTCCAGATCGATCCGGAGAACGACACCCGAGTTGTCTCGCGCATCTACGGCCTCGGTCGCGGAGATTTCCGCGCGGCCGACGCAGAGCAATTGTTTGAGCTTGCGCTCACGGCGACCGCTGCCGGATGTATCCCGGAACCCTTCGCCTATCATGGCGCAACGCCGGGCAAGCCCGACGCCAGCCCGCTTCGTGGGTTGCCGTCGATACCGACCGCCAAGCTCTCGCGCGGCATGGCGCACGTTCGCCGCGATGAAGCGAGCGGCCGCCTGAAGGTCGAGCTCGAGCCCCTGTGGAAGATGACCGAAGTGGGGAACCGCATCGCGCCGGGCCACGGCGCTTGCCCGGGCTGCGGCGTCTTCCCGATGCTGCACCAGGTCTACAACGTGCTCGAGGGCGACATCGTCGTGCTGTTCCAGACGGGCTGCGCCGTGGTCGTGACCACCGGCTCTGGTGCGACCGCGCACCGGATCAACTACATTCACAACCTTTTCCAGAACGGTGCGGCGACGCTGTCGGGGCTGGTCGAGATGTACCACGAGCGCGTCCGGCGCGGCGAATTGCCCGCCTCTAAGGACATCACCTTCGTGATGATCTCCGGCGACGGTGGCATGGACAATGGCATCGGTCCAGCGATCGGTGCGGCGAATCGCAACGAGCGCATGATGATCCTGGAGTACGACAACGAGGGTTGCATGGATAGCGGCGCGCAGTTTTCATACGCGACGCCCTTCGGCCACCGCACCTCCACAAGCGAGGTCGGGAATTGCCTGCCAGGAAAACGCTACCACCACAGGGACACCGCGCAGATTTTCGCCGCGTGCCATCTGCCGTATGTGTTTACCGCGAGCGAGGGCTATCCGGAGGATCTGATGCGCAAGGTCGCAAAAGCCCAGTGGTATGCGAAGAACGAGGGGCTCACTTACGGCAAGATACTGTCCTATTGCCCGCTCAACTGGCGCACGGCCGACGATGCCGCGCAGCCGGTGCTGCAGGCAGCGATCGACAGCTGCTTCTTCCCGCTGTATGAGGTCGAGCATGGTCACACGACGCTCACCTACGACCCGGACGCAACTGACCGCCGGCATTCCGTGTCGGATTGGCTGAAGCTCATGGGCAAGACGCGCCATCTTCTCACGCCGGAGAACGCTGAGATCGTCGCGGGAATCCAGGCCGAGACCGACCGGCGCTGGGTGCGGCTCAAGGCCATGGACGAGCACCCGCTGCTCTGATCAGGATCCAGAGATGCCGCGAATCCTCAAGACGCGTCGGCTGACCCCGATCACCAAATTTTTCCGGATTGATGCCCCGCTCATCGCGGCGTCGGCAAAGCCGGGACAGTTCGTCATGCTCCGCGTGCGCGAAGGCGGAGAGCGCATTCCGATCACCATCGCCGACTATGACCGCGACGCTGGCATCATCACGATCGTGGTGCAGGAAGTCGGCGCCACGACCAAGCGAGTGTGCGCGCTCGAGGCGGGCGACGAGATTCTCGACGTCGCGGGCCCGCTCGGTCGCCCCATCGACATTGCGCCGGGGGGGCACATCTGCGGTGTGGGCGGCGGTTTCGGATCGGCCGCGCTGCTTTGCCTGATGCGTGATCTCACGGCCCGCGGCGACCGCACCACTGCCATCGTCGGGGCGCGTAACAAAGACCTGCTCATCCTGGCCGACGAGTTGCGGCAGGTGTGCACCAACGTTGAGATCTGCACCGACGACGGCTCGGCCGGATTCAGAGGGTTCGTAACGCAACGCCTGGCGCAGATGATCGATGGGGACGGACCGGGTAGGCCGGACTCCGTGGTCGCGATCGGCCCGATGGCGATGATGCGCGCAGTCGCGGAGACAACGCGCGAATCCAAAGTAAATACCCTCGTCTCGATGGACCCATTGATGGTCGACGGCACCGGCATGTGCGGGGGATGCCGCGTGAACGTCGGAGGGAAGGCGCGGTTCGCATGTGTCGACGGCCCGTGCTTCGACGCGCACGAGGTCGACTTCGACGTCGCGATGCGGCGGAACAAACAGTACGTGAGGGAACAAGAACACGCCGTTGAGCGGCTTACGTGCATGGCGGCGAGGGAGGCACGCTAATGCCCGTCAAACGTGCAGACAAGACCCCGATGCCCGTGCGCGAGCCGCAGGTGCGCGCGCACGATTTCGGGGAAGTCAACCAAGGCTACACAAAGTTCCATGCGGCGTTCGAAGCCGAGCGCTGTCTGCGTTGCCAGGAACCCGCGTGCGTCGACGGCTGCCCGGTGCAAGTCCCGATCCCCGATTTCATCCACGCCGTGGCGACCGGGGACATGGCCAATGCGGCGAAGATCTTGCGTTCCGCCAACCCGCTGCCGGCGATCTGCGGGCGCGTCTGTCCGCAGGAGTCGCAGTGCGAGGCCGAATGCAGCATGACCAAGAACTTCGACCCGGTTGCGATCGGCCACCTCGAGCGTTTTGTGGCCGACTGGGAGCGTACGCAGGCGCCGAGTGTCGAGGCGTCGCTCACGCGCAGCGAGAAGATCGCGATCGTCGGTGCGGGCCCTTCGGGGCTCGTGTGTGCCGGCGAGCTCGCCCGGCTCGGTTATCCGGTCACTATCTACGAGGCTCTGCACGCCGCCGGCGGCGTGCTCCGCTACGGTATCCCGGAGTTTCGGCTGCCCAAAGCTGTCCTCGACTGGGAGATCGGCCTGCTCAAGGCGATGGGGGTCGAGATCATATGCAACGTCATCATCGGCAGGACGCTCACGCTCGATGAGCTTTTCGAGAAGCATGGATACGCAGCGGTGTTCATCGGCACCGGCGCGGGCTTGCCGCAGTTCTTGGGCATTCCGGGCGAGAACCTCAACGGCGTGATGTCCGCGAACGAGTTTCTCACGCGCATCAACCTGATGCGCGGTTATGAGTTTCCCGAGACAGACACGCCCGTGAAGGTTGGCAAGCGCGTGGCGGTGATCGGCGCGGGAAACACCGCGATGGACGCGGTGCGTACCTCGCTACGCATGGGCGCCGGGGAGGCGACCATCGTCTACCGCAGGAGCGAGAAGGAGATGGGTGCGCGCCTCGAGGAGTATCACCACGCCATCGAGGAAGGCGTGAACTTTCGCTGGCTCACCAACCCGCTCGAGATCCTCGGCGACGCGGACGGCTGGGTTGCCGGCCTCAAGTGCCAGCAGATGAAACTCGGGGCGCGCGACGCCTCGGGTCGCGCGCGGCCGATCCCGATCGAGGGCAGTGAGTTCGAACTCCAGGTCGACAATGTGGTGCTGGCAATCGGCACGACCCCAAACCCGTTGCTGACTCGGACCACTTCCGGCCTTCTCACGAACCAGAATGGCTGCCTCATGGCTGACGAGCGGACGGGGCTGACCTCGAAAGATCACGTGTTCGCCGGCGGCGACGCGGTCACCGGCGCCGCAACCGTAATCCTCGCGGCCGGCGCCGGCAAGCGGGCCGCGCGGGCAATGCACGAAGCTCTTGCCGCGCGCGACAACTGAAGGGACCCTACGCAGCTTACATTCTTTCGGCAATCGGAGGACATATGGACATCAGGATGACTACGAGCAGCGGGCACCAGCAGGCACGGCACGAACTGGTCTTGAAGGAAGCGTGCCGGATGGCGCGCAGTGGCGAATACGCCGACTCGCGACAACTCGAGATAGCGTTGCGTGAGGCTGACTTGGCCGAATCGCTGGATGTCGTCGCTACACCGAATTCTCGAACGGAGCTCGACAGGCTTTGTCGGGAATCGTGCATGGCGGCATCGTGAACGAGTCAGGTTGCGGGCGGGCACGAGCGCATACGCTACAAGCTTCGAATTAGCGCGCGAGACGCCGCCACGAGGTGGCAGCCGCCTGCATCGCGCGGAGTCGCCGGTTCATTGACCGGGCTGGTCGGCAAATGCCTTTAGCCGACGTCAGCGACGATCTTGCCGATCGGCGCTGGTTACCCGCGGTCGCGACCGTTGGTCGATTGACGCTTTGTCTTGCGTCGACTAGCGTGCTTGCTTTCTAGTTAAGGGCCATTCGCTATGCACCGCCTGCCGCTCGTCCGCTTGCTGTGGTGCGGTGTGGGGGCGGCTACCGGGCTTGGCTTGGCGCTTTCCTTGTTACCGACTGCGTCGCCTACATTCCTCGCGTCTCTTGGGGGGTCAGCTGTTTTCCTTTTCGGGCTTACGCGTGCGCCTGCGGCGCAACCCCGCGCCCTTTTCGGCGGTCATCTAGGTGGCGCTCTCGTCGGCATCGTCGGCTACCAGGTCTTCGGCGATGCTCTATGGGTCTATGTGCTCGTTGAGGTTCTCGCCCTTTGGCTCATGCTCCTGACTAAAACCGTTCATCCGCCCGCTGGTGCCAATCCGCTCATTATGGTGCACGGCCATGCAACCGCTTCGGCGTTGTGGCAACCCGTCGGCCTTGGCATATTGACCTTGGTTGTGGTCGCCATGGTATGGAGCCGCCTTTACCCTGGGCTCTCACGCTATCCGGTCGCATGGTGGGATCGTTCGCCACCGAGCACCTTTTGGGGTGGTTGGCATGAGCCACAACATCGCCCCTAACCTCTCGCTCAACCGGACCGCTCGCCGGCGGCGCGCACGCGCCATCTGCTCAGCGCCCCTTAGCCTAGTTCGTTACGGCTCTTAGGTCTAGGCCGTGCTGAGTATTCGCAACGTCGATCCACAGGGCGCCGATGCGATGGCGCTGTTGCACGAGGCGTCAGTCGACGCTAGAGCGTTGTATCCGGAGTTGTTCGAAGAATCGAGCGTTTCGGCAACCAACAATCCCCTGCCAGAACGCGGTGTCTATGTCATTGCATACGTCGATGGCCGACCGCTTGCGTGCGGAGCGATCCGGCCGCTTGATGCCGCGACCGCCGAGGTCAAACGCATGTATGTCCACCGTGAGCATCGCCGGCTGGGCCTGGGAAGCGCAGTGCTGTCGCATCTGTTGGGTGAAGCGCGCCGCCTTGGGTACAGCCGTCTGATGCTTGGAACTGGTTATAAGCAGGTCGCGGCGATGCGCCTGTATGAGGCGCATGGCTTTCAACGCGTCCCACCGTTCGGCGAGTACATCAACGATCCAACCAGCGTTTACTATGGGCTTGTCATCAACGCGAAGCGCTAATCGGGCCCAGGCGCCCCGTCGTGCCCACCTAACTTTCGAATGTCTGAACTGGCCGTCCGGTGGATATTCGTATTGGACGCAGACTATATCAACGACCTGCGACGCTATCTGCCTTCCAACTGGGGCGAAGGGTGCGCGTTTGTCGACCGGAAAGGCCACAGACGCCTTGAGATCCATCCGGATGGCAACGCTCGAGTCCTTGCCAACTACGCCTGGGATGGATGCACGCCGAAGTTCTCGCTGTTCGACATCGGGTTCGGCACGCCCGACGGCATCCCCAACCAGATCACGAGGAAACCCAAAGCCTACTCGATTTACTACGCCGCGGTCCGCGTCTTCGGCGGCGCGTTCCGTCGGTTCACTCGTTGGAAGAGGAGCTACGCTGGCAAACGCATCGCTCTCTAGCTCGACACAGCGGCTTAACCTCTCGCTCAAACAGACCGTTCGCCGGCGACACGGGACGCGAAGACAGGAGCCCCCATGGAGCCCGTGATCGACCATATCCAGATTACGGTCAGAGATTTCCCTGTTGCGGTCGCGTTCTATGATCGGCTGATGCCGCTTCTCGGATTCAATCCGGAAAAGAGAGCAAGCGCCACGATTTCAGCTCACGACTTCCAGGTCGTCGAGTACAGCCATCCTCGCCTGGCGTTTGCGATCACATCTCCTCGCCAGGGTTTCAGGAACGACCATGTCCACCGCCGCCGACCCGGCTCTCTTCACCATCTTGCGTTTCGGGTGAAATCCCGCGAGGAAGTTGACAGACTGCACGAGGAAGTCAAAGCAATCGGAGCCAAGATCGTTTCGCCCCCTCGTGAGTACCCTGAGTACAAACCGGCCGGCTACTACGCGCTGTTTTTCAAGGATCTCGAGGGCATCAAGTATGAAATCGTGACCCACAGTGAATGCAAATAATTGCCGCGCCGCGTCCTCCGGGAGGACAATCACTGATTACTTGCGCGCACAGGTGGTCGGCAGAATGGCGGTAGCTCGCCAGCGGGCGCAGACTGGCACGCAGGAGCAGCAAGCGGGCTTCGGCAAGGCGCGCGCCGCATGCCTCGAGGGTAAAGGTATACCGTCAAGTGAGGAGCCGCGGGAATGAGGATGACCACGGTCTGGTGCGTAATAGCGGCGCTCTTGTTTGCGGTGGAGGCGGCGGCCGCAGACTTCGGAACCAAGGGCGGGGCGGAACCTGCCAACATCGACCAGCTTGCCAATGTCCTGCGACGGGACCGGTACGACATGGAGTTGCTGATCAGTTTCGGCACTTCCAAGGGCGGCTCGGCGGGCCACGTAGCCCTGGCCATCCGCGACGAAGCGCGCGGTGACGACATGGTGTACTCGGCCAACTTCTACGCCGACCGGAATCCCGAGAACGAGGGGCGCTTCTATACCGACGATCTCATGGTCAGGATCCCGAAGAAGGAGTACCTGTTCAGGACGTCCTCGTCGCTCGGCGACAAAGCGTCGTTCGGGCTCGACTTCGGCGAGATCTACAAGCGATCGGTCATCGGCGTGCGCGTCTACGGCGTGCCGACCAGAGAGAAGGAAGCGCTGGCCGCCTTCTTCAAGCGCATCAACGACGACTATCACCATCGGGTCGAGAAAACCAAGTATCACAATGGCGAAATCGTGTACAACTACCTGAATCTCAACTGCGCGAAGACCATCGGTGCGGCTTTCAAATACGGCGCGGGATACAAGGAGCTCGACGTGAAGAGCGGCCCGAACCTTTCCGGACGCAAGGTCGCAGCGGCCCTCCGGGCCAACATCCCCACCGAGATGGCGATGAAGCTCCTCAAGGAGTGGAACGCGCGAGGGTACGGGTTGGACGTGGTGCTTTACAAGAAGTACGGGGGCTCGACGTACGTGGATCCGCACGAGGAGGAGAAGGTGGCGTTCAAGGACCTGCCTAACCGCTTTCCCTCCGTCCTGTCACTCGACTTCCGGAAGGAGCAGGGCCACTACGAGGACTTCGACAATCTTTTCGCGATGTACCTCCTTTACAACATGGGCAAGTACAGCGTGCGCGTGAACGACCAGACGAAGCTCCTCGAGATCGAGAAGAGCAAAGAACCCATGCCGTATCCGGAAGCCGTCGAGCGCGCCACTCAGAGCGCGAAGGCGGACAGCGAGAAGTTCCGCCGGCGCGCATCGAGCGGAACCGCGATCGAGGAGCACGTCGACAACACGCACCTCTACGATTTCAAAGACTAAGCCGGACGTGACGCCCGTCGAGGAGTCGCGTTACGGCGTCTTCGGCGGAATCGGCGCGGGCACCGGATTCTGAATCGGTTTCATCGACTTCAGGTACGCAAAGATGGCTTTGAGGTCGGCGTCGTTGAGCACCGCGATATCGAACCACGGCATCGGTGGCAGGAGCGGCCGGCCGACGCCGAGGTGCTTGCCGGTGCGCATCGTCTTGATGAACTGATCCGCCGTCCAGCCGCCGATCCCCGTCGCATTGTCGGGCGTAATGTTCGCCGCGAAGCTCGTGCCCCAAGGCCCGGCCCATGCGGTGAACTCGCTGTTCGTGATCGCCGCCCACTGATTCGGCGCCGGGCCGACGACGCCGGCGGGAAGTGGCGGCAGCTGCGCATCGGCAGGGTGCCCGGAGAGAAGCCGCGTCTTGTCGGGCGCCGGCCCGTCGGGCGTCATCACCTTCGGCGAATGACAGTCGTGGCAGCCGCCGTAGTTCACCAGGTACTCTCCGCGCTTGAGCTGCGCGTTGCTTGCGCCGGAGGACTGCGCCAGCGCGCACCCCGCGGCAAAGATCCATGTGATCGAAACGACCAATCCGAGTGCTACACGGCCGCCTAGCATCGTTTTTCTCCCCCCAGGGTTGAAAGCGCGCGGTAGTCTAACGAACGGGCGCCAGGTGGAGCAAGGGGAGGGGTCCGCCGACCCAGGCTCGGATTGCGCGAGGTTGATGTGCTTTACCCGATGTTCGACACGAAGCTTTCGCATTACCTTATGCGTCGGACGTGGTCCTACATTATGGTAAACGCGACCTACAAACGAAATAGCGAACGTCCGATTGACCGATCACACGTCGGGATCGAACATTGCCGCGAATCGTTCCGGGGAAAAACCAACAATGAGCGGATTCGCGTACAAAACAAGAGCATTGTCCCGCGTCATCGCCGTTGCCCTTGCGGTGGCCGCGTCGGGCATCGCGCTCGCCGCCGACGTGAAGGTTACGCTCACGGGTGGTCAGGAAGTCCCCCCGGTCAAGACCGAAGCCACGGGCACGGGGACGATCAGCATCGGCGATGACAAGGCGGTCAGCGGCAGCATCACGACAAAAGGCATCAAAGGGTCCGCGGCGCACATCCATGAAGCGCCTGCAGGCAAGAACGGCGGGGTGATCGTGCCTCTGGCCAAGGGCTCGACCGATGGCACCTGGGACGTGCCTCAGGGAGCGAAGCTGAGCGACGCGCAGCTCGCGAGCTTCAAGGCCGGCAACCTCTATGTGAACGTGCACAGCGCTGCGCACCCCGATGGAGAAATACGCGGGCAGCTCAAACCGTGATGACGAAGATTCCTCCTCGACGATTCCCGGCAGATGGCAAGAAGGGAGCTCGTATGAAGTCGATCCTCGATCCGTCGTTCCGCTATACGCCCAGCGTGCAAACCGACATCAGGAAGACGTTCGCACGCATTCGCCGCGAGCAGCGCGCACACGAACCCCGCATCGAGCGCGACGAATCGATGCACAACGTACTCGCCATTCTTCCGCGGCGGCAGGCGGCCCCGGCCAGCTCTCGCTAGACGCACCCCCACCGACGCGTGGCGGCCTTCCCGAGCCGCTATTAGAGACCGTGTCGGGCCGATGCCTGCCGCCGCCCGGGAACGAGTTGTCGACCGACCCAGAGAATGAAAACGGGCGCCGCGAGGCGCCCGTTTCACTGCATTCGCGTAGAAGGCTTTATACGCGGCGACGATACTCGCCGGTGCGCGTGTCGACTTCGATCCTGTCGCCCGTAGCCACGAATAGCGGCACCTGGACCTGAAGCCCGCTCGCAAGCTTCGCCGGCTTGAGCACCTTGCCCGAGGTGTCACCGCGCACCGCCGGCTCCGTGTAGGTGATCTCGCGCACGACGGACGTCGGCAGCTCGACCGAGATCGGCTTGCCCTCGTAAAGGGTGAGCTCGCACTCGATGCCGTCCTCGAGGTAGTAGGCCGCCTCGCCGATGCTGTCCTTCTCCACCTCGATCTGGTTGTACTCGCTGTCCATGAACACGTACATCGGATCGGAATAGTACGAAAATGTCACAGGCTTCCTCTCGAGCTGGATCACGTCGAATTTTTCGTCGGCGCGATACACCGTCTCCGTGCCCGAGCCGGACAGCAGATTTCGCAGTTTCATCTTGACGACGGATGCGTTCCGGCCCGACTTGTTGAACTCGGCCTTCTGCACGACCATCGGGTCCTTGCCCACCATGATCACGTTGCCGGCCCGGACTTCCTGTGCGGTTTTCATCGTTGCACCTGATGCTTGGCGTAATTTGCGTAACTGATAATTATACTCGATGAGAGCAGAACTTGACTAGGTTCTCCGCGAGATCGGGCAGGGCCGCGAAGCGTCCGGCCCAGGCCTGCGCATGCCCGGACAGCTCGCTGCGCACGTGCTCGAGGGCGCTCCAGTACGCTCCCGCGTCCGAGTCGTTGCTCCAGGACGAGGAGAATGCCCGCAGCGCCGTTGTGGCTCCGGCAGCGAGGCCTTCGGTGTAGCGATCGAGAAAGGCGTCGAGCTTCAGCCGGTGCGCGTTATCGGCCTGCGGATAGGGTTGCCAGATGAACGGTCGGGCCGCCCACTGCGCGCGAACGAAGGAATCCTCGCCGCGCACGAAGTTGACGTCGCACTGCCAGAGCAAGCGGTCGTAATCCTGTTGGCTCAGGAAGGGGATGGACGCGAGCGTCAGCCGCCCGTGCGTTGCTTGCGTCCCCGGCGACGGTGGCGCACCGCCCGCCCATTCGCCGAGCGCCGACGCGGCTATGCCTTCGGGGACGAGACAGAGCACGGGCTGGTCACCTTCCGACCAGGCGCCGAGCAAAGACGCGAGCGGCGCGTTGGGGTAACAGAAGAGCGAGGCGACGAGCGTCGTCGGTTCCGGCTCCGTCACGCCGAGCACCCGCCACAATCGCTCTTGCGCTCCCATGTCGGTACGAAACGCATCGCGTCGTTCGAAGAGATCGCGCTCGCGCAGCAGCCCTCCGCTCGAGGACGTGAATCCGGGAAAGAAGAAATGGCGCGTCAATGGCAAGCGCGGATGCCGCGATGCAAGCCCATGACAGCCTTCGATCCACGTTTCCGCCGAGAGGTACTCGAGATTGATCCACACGGGCTGCGGATGCTGCCCGGTCATCGCTGCGAGATACGGTTCCGGGAGGCCGCAGCCGAAGCCCTCGACCACGACCGCGCCGGGATCGGCGACCGAGCGCTCTTGCCGAGGCCCGCCCCAGCGCTGCACACGGACGCCCTCGACGAGCTGATCGTTGCGCGTCGCGTCGAGCGTAGGCTCGATGCGCGCGAGGGCGGCCGGCGCATCGACGAAGAGGCGCACTTCTATCCCGTGCTCGGCAACGAGCTGACGCGCGAGCCGCCAGCAGACGCCGACGTCGCCGAAGTTGTCGATGACGCGGCAGAAGACATCCCAGCGCCGGCGCTGTTGCGACATGGTGGTGGGCGACACTGTAATACAATGCCGCTGCAGGCGCCGGTCAACGGCTCGCCGCGATCGATCCAAGCTTGGAACCCGTTACCGCACCGTCGCCGACCGACGCCGCCGCGCCGGTGCCGCTCACGATCGACGTCGTCTCGGATGTCGTGTGCCCCTGGTGCTACATCGGCAAGCGGAAGCTCGAAGCGGCCCTCGCGCAGTTGCGCCGGGCCGAGCCGGATCTCTCCGTGACGCTTCGTTGGCATCCTTTTCAGCTCAATCCCGATCTGCCCGCCGCCGGCATCGCGCGCGCGGACTATCTCGAGGCGAAATTCGGCGGCAGAGACCGCGCCGCCGAGATCTACGCCCGCGTGCGCTCCGTCGGCGAGCGGGTCGGAATCGCCTTCGACTTCGATCGCATCGCGCGCCAGCCCAATACGCTCGATGCACATCGGCTGATCGCCTGGGCGCAGCAGCGCGGCGACGCCGACCCGCTGGTCGAGCGGCTGTTCCATGCGTATTTTGTCGAAGGCCGATTCGTCGGTGATCGCGACGAGCTGGTCGCGGCGGCCGCGGCGTCCAGCCTGCCCGAGGACGAAGCGCGGAATCTGCTCGCCTCCGATGCGCTGCGCGCCGAAGTCGACGCCGAGAATCGCGAAGCGCAGGAGGCCGGCATCACTGGCGTGCCGTTCTTCATCTTCAACGGGCGCACGGCGGTCTCCGGTGCGCACGATCCGCCGACGCTGCTCGAAGCGATCGCAGCGGCGCGCGCACCGCAGTGACTGCGCTATTCGCGGCACAACGGCGGGCCTTCGCTGAGGAGCCGTACCCGTCGCTCGCGACGCGCCGCGACCGTCTCGATCGCCTCGAGGCCATGACCGAGCGGCACGAAGACGAGATCGTCGCCGCAATCGCGGCTGACTTCGGAACGCGCGCCGAGCAGGAGACGCGGCTCGCGGAGTTGTTCATGATCACCGCAGGGATTCGCCACGCGCGCCGTCATCTGGCTCGCTGGATGCGGCCGCGACATGTTCCGACGCCGATCTACTTGTGGCCGGGGAGGAGCCGTATCGAGCGCCAACCCGTCGGCGTGGTCGGCGTGATCAGCCCGTGGAACTATCCCGTGCAGCTCGCGCTACTCCCCGCGCTGGCCGCGCTGGCCGCGGGCAATCGCGTGCTGCTCAAGCCAAGCGAACTGACGCCGCGAACGGCGGAGCTGCTCGAGCGCATCGTCGCCGCGCATTTCGCCGCGGACGAGTTCGCCGTCGTTACCGGCGGAGCGGACGTAGGTCAGGCTTTCGCGCAACTGCCGTTCGACCATCTCTTCTTCACCGGCTCGACGGCGGTAGGTCGCAAGGTCGCGCTCGCGGCTGCTGCGAATCTGACGCCGGTCACGCTCGAGCTTGGAGGCAAGTCGCCGGCGCTCATGGCCGAAGATACCGATCTCGAGGTCGCGGTGCCGCGGCTCGTCATGGGCAAGTTTCTGAACGCTGGTCAGACGTGCATCGCGCCCGATTATGTGCTGGCGCCGGCCGATCGCGTCGACGCGCTGATCGAGGCGATCCGGAAAAACGTCACCGCGCTCTATCCAGCGCATGCAGACAGTCGGGATTACGCGAGTGTCGTGAGCGAAGGGCATTACGCGCGTCTCAACGCGCTCATCGACGACGCGGCCGCGAAAGGCGCGCGCGTCGTGCGTCTGCGCCCGGGCGGAGCCGCCGCAACGTCGGCCCGCGCGCGCAAGCTCTCGCCGACGCTGCTCGTCGGAGTGAGCGACGAGATGAAGGCGATGCAGGAGGAAATCTTCGGACCGGTCCTGCCCATCGAGACCTACTCGACGGTCGACGAGGCGATCGCCAAGGTCAACGCGCGGCCGCGCCCGCTGGCGCTCTACGCGTTCGGCGGCGATGAACGGATGCGCGAGCGCATTCTGAGAGAGACCGTCGCCGGCGGCATCACCTTCGACGATACGCTGTGGCACTTCAGCAACGAGTCGCTCCCCTTCGGCGGCGCCGGCGCCTCAGGGTTTGGCGCCTATCACGGGGAGCACGGATTTCTCGCCTTCACGCACGAGAAGGCGGTGTTCACGCAATCGCGCTTCGCGCTGACCTGGCTCCTCTATCCGCCGTACGGCAAGCGCTTCGAGGTCGTGCTGCGGATACTCAAGAGACTCGCCTAGCTTCCTTGCCGCCGTCGTCCGCGGTGCGCGAGCGCCGCGGTAAGCACCCATACCACCGCGAGATTGATGGCAAGCGTCGTGACCCTGAGAGGCGTGATTCCCTTGGTGAGCGCATGCAGCTCGAACGGCACGTAGATCAGCCCTGAGACCGCGCCGAGCCACTCTGCCCAGACGCGCTCGCGCCACAGACCGTAGGCCTCGACGATGCGCACGATCGCATAGGTCGCAGCCCCGATCGCGAGCAACCACAGGTCGCCGGACGTGACGCGTCCGGCAAGATCGATGAAGATCTGCGGCGCGCGGCTCGCGGGGTCGAGATGAAGATGGTGGACGAGCTGCTCCGCGACGTGCTGCACGTCGCTGTGCAGCAGGCTGAGCAATCCCGCGCCGGCGACGAGGACCAGTGCACCCTTGATGAACTCCACCGCCGCAACCGCGCGCAGCGAGGCGAGACGCCAGCCACTGGCGCCCGGTTGGGAAGTTTCCACCGACAGGGTTACTTTGATACCGGCAGCTTGCCCTGCACGCCCTCGACGTAATAATCCATCTTCGAGAGCACCTCGTCAGTCATCACCTTGCCCGCGGCCAGGCGTTCCTTGCCTTCGTTGTCCTTGACTGGACCGGTGAACGGATGGAACCTGCCGGCCGCGATGTCGGAGGACACCTTGTTCACCTGTTCCCGCACGTCCTTCGGCACGATCGCGTTGTACGGCGCCATCTTGATCATGCCTTCCTTGATCCCGCCCCAGACGCTGGTGGGCTTCCACGTTCCCGCGATCGCTTCCTGAACCGTCTTGGTGTAGAACGCGCCCCACTGATGCGTGACCGCGGTCAACTCGGTCGTCGGACCATACTTCGACATGTCGGAGTGATAGCCGATGGAGTACACCTTCTTCGCTTCGGCCGCCTGCACGACCGCGGTCGAATCGGTGTGATGCGTGAGCACGTCGGCGCCCTGCGAAACGAGCGTCTCGGCCGCCACGCGCTCGCGCCCCGGGTCGTACCAGGAATTGACCCACACCACCTTCAGCTCTGCCTTCGGATTGACGCTGCGCATCCCTCGCGTGAAGGCGTTGATGCCCATCACGACCTCGGGGATCGGGAACGCGGCCACGTACCCGGCGACATTGGACTTGGTCATCTTGCCCGCAACGATGCCGGCGAGGTAGCGGCCTTCATAGAAGCGCGCGTTGTAGATGCCGACGTTCGTGTCGGTCTTGTAACCGGTCGCGTGCTCGAAGTCGGTCTTGGGAAACTGCTTCGCCACCTTGAGCGTCGGGTTCATGTAGCCGAAGGAGGTCGTGAAGATGAGCTTGTTTCCGCTTTGCGCCAGCTCGCGGATGACGCGCTCGGCGTCCGCGCCCTCGTCAACTTTCTCGACGTACTTGGACACGACCTTGGCGCCGAGCGCTTTCTCCATCTCCTTGCGTCCCGAATCGTGCTGGAAGGTCCAGCCCGCGTCGCCGATCGGGCTGACGTAGACGAAACCGACCTTGAACGGTTCGTCGGCGGCCAATGACGAGCCGATCCCCAGAACAGCTAGCGTGACCGTTAACGGAAGCAGCAACCCTCTCTTGAACATTTTCCCTTCTCCTTGGCAATGACGCCGCGTTAACCGACGCTACAGGGCAGCGTCGCGTTCAACGCGGCGGCTAATTGTACGTCACGCATCGGGATGATACGGCTGGCCGAGCGAGGCCGGCGCATTCAATCGGATCATCGTCGCATCGCGCGAGATGATCGTCAGCACGAGGATGGTGGCGAGATACGGCAGCATCGAGAGGAGCTGCGAGGGCACGGCCACGCCGAGCGCCTGCGCCTGGAATTGCGCCAGCGTCACCGCGCCGAAAAGATACGCGCCGGCGAGCACGCGCAGCGGCTTCCACGTCGCGAAGACGACGAGCGCCAGCGCGATCCAGCCGCGGCCAGCGGTCATCCCCTCGGTCCACAGCGGCGTGTACGCGACCGCAAGGTACGCGCCGCCCAGACCGGCGCAAGCGCCGCCGAACAGCACGGCGAGATAACGAATGGCGATCACCGGATAGCCAATGGCGCGTGCGGAAGCCGGCGACTCGCCGACCGCGCGCAGGATGAGCCCGGCACGCGTGTGAAACAGGAACCATTCGATCAGCGCGTAGAGCACGAGCGAGAGATAGACGAGCGGATTGTGGGCGAAGATGAGCCGGCCGAAGAAGGGAAGGTCGGACCAACCGGGGATCGCCAGCGGCTTGATGCCCTCGATCACCACGCTCACGTATTGCAGCCCGACGAACGCGGACAGGCCGACGCCGAAGAGGGATAGCGCGAGACCGGTCGCCACCTGGTTCGCCATCAGCGTGAGCGTCAGCACCGCAAAGACCAGCGACAGCGCGGCTCCGGCGAGCATGCCCGCAGCCACGCCGAGCCAGGGCTGCCTGGTCGTCGCCGCCACGATGAATGAGAACACGGCGCCCACGAGCATCATGCCTTCGACGCCGAGGTTGAGCACGCCCGATTTTTCGGTGACGAGCTCCCCCAGCGCCGCAAAAACGAGCGGCGTGCCCGCAGCGAGCGTGAGAGCGACGAGCGCGGCGACCTGCTCCATCACGCACTCCTGGCTGCGCCGAGCGCTTGCGCGGTTGAGTGCGCCCGGACGGGGCGGCGCCGCACACGTAGCCGGAAGTTGATGAACACGTCCGCTGCCAGGAGGAAAAAGAGCAGCGTCCCCTGGAAGAGGCCGGTGACCGCCGACGGAAGCGAGAGCGCTATCTGCGCCGCCTCGCCACCGAGGTAGAGCAGCGACATTAGCAGGCTCGCCAGGAGCACGCCGAGCGGGTGCAAGCGTCCCACGAACGCCACGATGATCGCCGCGAACCCGTAGCCGGGCGACATCGACGGCAGCAATTGCCCGATCGGGCCCGCCGCCTCGCCGACGCCGGCGACGCCCGCCGTCGCGCCGCCGATCAGCATCCCGAGCCAGACCGTGCGCGAAGACGAAATCCCAGCGTAATTTGCCGCGGCCGGCGCGAGGCCGGCCACGCGCATCTGGAACCCGGCAAGGCTGCGGCGCATGAAGAGCCAGCCGACGGCCACCACCGCAAGCGCGATCAGCAGGCCGACGTTGAGCCGCGTCTCCGGCACGAGATTCGGCAGCAGCGCCGCGTCGCCGAAAATCTTCGATTGCGGAAAGTTGAAGCCCTCCGGATCGCGCCAGGGGCCGTGCACGAGATATGAGAGCCCGAGGGTCGCCACGTACACGAGCATCAGGCTCGTGAGGATCTCGCTGGCGTGGAAGCGGGTCCTGAGCCATGCGGGGATCGCAGCCCAGGCCATCCCGCCCGCCGCGCCGGCGAGGATCATCAGCGGCATGAGCCACACGCCTCCCACGTCCTGCAATGCGAGCGCGACGCCGCCGCCGCAGATGGCGCCGAGCGTAAGCTGGCCTTCGGCGCCGATATTCCAGACGTTGGCGCGATAGCCGGCGGCAAGACCGGTCGCGCAAAGCATGAGGGGCGAGGCCTTGAGCAGCAACTCCGCGACGCCGTAGAGACTCTCGACCGGCTTCACGAAGAAGACGTAGAACGCCTCGAGCGGATTCTTACCGAGAATCGAGAACAGCACGAAGCCGACGACGAGCGTCGCAGCCGCCGCGAGAAGCGGCGAGACCCAGCTCATGAGCCGCGAGGGCTCGGAGCGCGCCTCCAATCTAATTCGCATCGACGATGCCTGCCGGCGATGCGTGTGCGCGTTCCACGCCCTGTGTGCCGATGAACGAGCCGGCCATCAGCAGGCCGAGCGTCTCGGCATTGGTCTCCCGAGCGGGCCTCGGCGGGGAAAGACGTCCGCGTGCGATGACGCAGAGCCGATCGCAGATCTCGAACAGCTCGTCGAGCTCTTCGGAGACGACGAGCACGGCCACGCCTTCGTCGCGCAGGTCGATCAGCGCCTGGCGGATCTGCGCCGAAGCGCCGACGTCCACACCCCAGGTCGGCTGCGCCGCGATCATCACGCGCGGTCCCTGGAGAATCTCGCGGCCGACGATGAACTTCTGCAGGTTGCCGCCGGAGAGGCTGCGCGCCGCGGCGTCCGGACCCGGCGCCTTGACGTTGAAGCGCGCGATCGTCGCCGCGGCATACGCGCGCACCGCGTCGAAGCGGATGAAGCCGCGGCGCGTCAGCTCCTGGCGGTGCGCGGTGAGGAGCGCATTGTCGGCGAGCGACATCTCCGGAACGGCGCCGCGCCCGAGCCGTTCCTCAGGGACGAAGGCGAGTCCCAGCGCACGGCGCGCGGCGGCGTCGAGGCGGCCCACCGGAACGCCGTTCAACTTGATCGCGTGTGCGTCACGCACCGTCCGCTCGCCCGAGAGCGCGGCCATCAGCTCCTTCTGGCCGTTGCCGGACACGCCGGCGATGCCGACGATCTCGCCGCCGCGCACCGAAAGCTCGATGTCGGCGAGATCGACTCCGAAGGGATCGTCGGCGGGGATCGAGAGAGCGTGCACGCCGAGCGCGCCGTCGCCGCGCGTGGTGGCCTCGCGGTGGCGTGGATGTGGCAGCTCGCTGCCGATCATCATCCGCGCGAGGCTCGAGGAGCTCTCCTGGCGCGGGTCGGATTCGCCGGTGACGCGTCCCGCGCGAAGCACCGTCGCGCGTTGGCACAGCGCGCGGATCTCGTCGAGCTTGTGACTGATGTAGAGAATGCTGCAACCCTCGGCGGCAAGGCGGCGCAGCGTCTCGAAGAGCTTTTCGACCGCCTGCGGCGTCAGCACCGAGGTCGGCTCGTCCATGATCAGGAGCCGCGGCTCCTGCAGCAGGCAACGGACGATCTCGACCCGCTGACGCTCGCCCACCGACATCGTGTGAACGTAGCGGCGAGGATCGAGCGGCAGGCCGTAGCGCTCGGAGACGGACCGGATGCGCTCGGGAAGATCGGCGCTTATTGCGTGCGGATCCAGCGCGAGCGCGATGTTCTCGGCGACGGTCAGCGTCTCGAACAGCGAGAAATGCTGGAACACCATGCCGATGCCAAGCGCGCGGGCGCGGGCAGGGCTCGCGATCGCGACCACTTTGCCGTTCCACCGAATCGTTCCAGCGTCGGGCTTGATCACGCCGTAAATGATCTTCATCAGCGTGGACTTTCCGGCGCCGTTTTCCCCGAGCACGGCGTGGATTTCGCCCGGGCGCACCGCGAGATCGATGCCGTCGTTGGCGACGACCGCCGGATAGACCTTGGTGATGCCGGTGAGCTCGAGGCGGGGCGGCGCAGGGTCGCCGGCGCGTGTTTCCATGCCGCGATTATGCCGTGTCGCGAGCCTCGGCGCGCTCCTTGCGCTCGCTGGCGTTGCGCGCGCGCAACTGCAGAAGCTCTGCAGCGACCGCAACGGCGATCGCGCCCGGTGATTTGCTGCGGATGCCAGCCACGCCGATCGGGCAGGTCATGCGCGCGATCGAGGCCTGAGAAAGCCCGCGCGCGCCGAGCCGCCGCTCGAACTGCGCCCGCTTCGATGCCGAGCCGATCAGGCCGAAGTAGTCGAAATCCTCGCGCGCAAGGATCGCGCGGGCGAGCTCGAGATCAAGCGCATGGCTGTGCGTCATCACCAGGAACATGCTGCCTGGCGCGGCGCGGCGAACTTCGTCCTCCGGCGCATCGGTGGAGAGGACGGTCACGTTGGGCGGCACGTTCGCCGGAAAGTCGTCTTCACGCTCGTCGATCCAGGTCACCGCGCACGGGAGCGTGCCGAGCACCTGCACGAGCGCGCGGCCCACGTGTCCGTTGCCGAAGAGGAGCACGCGGAAATCCTGGCGGGCGATGCGCTCGACGAACCACCGGCCGTCGCTGGTGAGAACCGGCGCCGCGTCGGATTGCGAAAGCATACGCTCGGCTGCGGCGAGCGGTTCGGGCGGAAGCTCGGAGCGTCTGAGCATGCCGGCGGCCAGAGCCAAGGGCGCCGCTGCGTCCGCCGCGATCGGCGAGACGAGGGCGAGCGGCGCATTGTCCTCGGCGCGCTCGGCCAACTCGTTTACCCACGGCGCGCTATCTCGCTCGATGCGCTGGAAGAGCACAGTGGCTACGCCGCCGCAGCACTGGCCGAGCCGCGCAGCGAGCGGGAACCGAGCCAGCCAGGCGCCGGAGCCGGCGTCGACAAGCCCTTCGCGCGCGATGCGGGTGGCTTCGAATTCGAGGTGTCCGCCGCCGATGCTTCCGTGCGTCGCGCGCGAGGTAACGATCATCCTGGCGCCGACTTCGCGCGGCGTCGATCCGCGCGCTGCAGCGAGGGTGACGAGGATCGCGCGCCCTTCGGCGGCCAGAGCGGAGCGTAGCGGTGCGATCCAGTCGCTCATCGGCGTCCCTCGATTGAGCCTGTCCTGAGCTTGTCGAAGGGCTCAGGACGCGCGGAGCGGCTTTCGAAATCGCGTTGCTGCAGCTCCTCGATCGCCATGAGGATCGCCTCGTTCGTTGCCGGCGCGTCGAGCTTCGGCGAGAGCCTGTCTTCGGCAACGCTCGCCACGGCGTTGCGCAGCGCATGGAACACCGAGAGGGCAAGCATCAGCGGCGGCTCGCCGATGGCCTTGGAGCGGTGCACGGTCTCCTCGCGGTTGGGCGCGCCGAACCATTCGAAGGAGAAGCGCTCCGGCCAGTCGCGGCAGGTGGGAATCTTGTAGGTAGACGGCGAGTGCGTCATCAGCTCGCCGCGATCGTTCCACCACAGAGCCTCGGTCGTGAGCCAGCCCACGCCTTGCAGAAACCCGCCCTCGAGCTGCCCGCGATCGAGGGCAGGGTTGAGCGAGCTGCCGACGTCGTGCAGCACGTCGACGGCGACCACGCGATTCTCGCCCGTCAGGGTGTCGACGATCACCTCCGAGACGGCTGCGCCGTAGGCAAAATAATAGAAGGGACGCCCGGAGAAGGTCTTGCGGTCGTAGTGAATCTTCGGCGTGGCGTAGAACCCGGTCGCAGAGAGCGAGATGCGCGCACGGTGTGCAAGAAGCGCGAGCTCCGAGAGCGGCAGCTCGCGCCCGCCCGCATGCACCGCATTGGCGGCGAAGCGGATCGTCACGGCGTCGACGCCGAAGTGCTTCGCGGCGAGCGCTGCGAGGCGTTCGCGCAGCGTTCGCGCCGCGGCTTGCGCCGCCATGCCGTTCAGATCGCTGCCCGACGATGCCGCCGTCGCGGACGCGTTGGGCACCTTGCTCGTGTCCGCGGCCGTGACGCGCACACGGTCTACCGTCACGCCCAGATCGTGCGCGACGACCTGCGCGACCTTGGTGTATAGCCCCTGGCCCATCTCGGTGCCGCCGTGATTGAGGAGCACGGTGCCGTCCGTATAGAGATTGACCAGCGCGCCCGCCTGGTTGTAGTGGGTCGCCGTGAACGAGATGCCGAACTTCACCGGCGTCAGCGCGATGCCGCGCTTGAGAACAGGACTCGCGCGATTCCAGCTTGCGATCTCGGCACGCCGCTCGCGGTAGCGCGAAGTCGCTTCGAGCCGCGCTGCGAGCTCGGGCATGACGTTGTCCTCGACCTTCATCCGGTACGGCGTCTCATCGCGCGGCGAGGCGCCGTAGAAATTCGCTCGCCGCACGTCGAGCGGGTCGAGCCCGAGATGGCGTGCGATCGCCTCGAGCACGTACTCGATGGCGAACATGCCCTGCGGGCCGCCGAAGCCGCGGAACGCCGTGTCGGAGACGGTGTTGGTCTTGCAACGGTACGAGCTCAGCGCGATGTTCTCGAGGAAGTAGCAGTTGTCGACGTGGAACATCGCGCGGTCGTTCACGGGTCCCGAGAGATCGGCCGAGAAGCCGCAGCGCGAGGCGAGTGCGAGATCGATGCCGCGGATACGCCCATCGTCGTCGAATCCGACTTCGTAGTCGTAGCGGAACGCGTGGCGTTTTCCGGTCTGCGCCATGTCGTCGTCGCGGTCGACGCGAAACTTGACCGACCGGCCGGTGCGGCGCGCGAGGATCGCCGCGACGCAGGCGAACAGCGCCGCCTGTGATTCCTTGCCGCCGAAAGCGCCGCCCATGCGGCGGCATTCGACGGAGACCGCGTTGAACTCCACGCCGAGCGCGTGCGCGACCTGGATCTGGACTTCGCCGGGATGCTGCGTCGAGCAGTGCACGCGCACGGCGCCGTCCTCGGCCGGCACCGCCAGCGAAATCTGTCCCTCGAGGTAGAAGTGATCCTGCCCGCCGCAGCGGAAGCGTCCGGCAAGTCGGTGCGGCGCCGCCGCGATCGCAGCGGCAGCGTCGCCGCGCGCGAGATGCTCGGTCGGCAGCACGAACGAGCGTGCTTCCAGCGCTTCGTCGATGGTGAGGATCGCGGGCAGCGCCTCGTACTCGACCTTCGCCAGCGTGGCCGCGCGACGCGCGGCGTTCACGGAGGTCGCGGCGACCGCGAAGATCGGCTGGCCGACGTATTGCACGAGAGCATCGGCGAGGATCGGCTCGTCGTGCATGACCGGCCCCACGTCGTTGATGCCCGGGATGTCTGCCGCGGTCGCGACCGCGATCACGCCGGAAGCGGCGCGAACCGCTTCGAGGTCGAGCGCACGGATTCGTCCGTGCGCGATCGTGCTCTTCCCGACTGCGGCGTGCAGGCAGCCGCGCGGTTCGGGTATGTCGTCGATGTACGCAGCTTCGCCGGCGACATGCAGGTGCGCGCTGTCCTGCGGCAGCTCGGCGCCGATCGGTTCCGCCGGAGCGAGGGTCGGCGCGCGCTCGTTCATGGTGTCGTGTATTCGAGCGCGCGCGTCCGCACGCCGCCTCGCGTCTCGAGAAAGAAGCGGCGCAGGAGATTGGCGAGCACCGCGCGGCGGTAGGCGGCGCTCGCCCGCATGTCGGTGATCGGCTCGAACTCGGTTTCCAGCGCCGCCATGCCGGCCGCAACCGAGGCATCGTTCCACGGCCGGCGGATGAGCGCCTGCTCGCATCGCGTCGCACGCTTCGGAATCGCCGCCACGCCGCCGCAGCCAATGCGGATCGATTCGACCGGCGCATCGGGCGCAGCCGATGCGCGGCGCAGGAAGAAGCAGGCGAACACCGCGGAGATGTCCTGATCGAAACGGCGCGAGATCTTGTAGGCGCGGACTTCCGCCGCCGCGTCGCGCCGGGGCACGCGGATCGACTCGACGAACTCGCCTGGGACGAGCGCCGTGCGCTGGTAGCCGAGGTAGAAGTCATCGAGCGCGAGCTCGCGCCGTTCTGCGCCTCGCCGCAGAACGAGCCTCGCGCCGAGCGCGAGCAGCACCGGCATCGAATCCCCGATCGGCGAGCCGTTGGCAATGTTGCCACCGAGCGTGCCCGAGTTCCTGATCGGCACCGAGGCGAAGCGCGACCACGCTTCGGCGAGCGTCGGGTATTCGGTATCGATGAGTGCAAGCGCCTCGGTGAGCGACACTGCGGCGCCGATTTCGAGGTGCGTCGGAGCGGTGCGCGTCTCGAGAAGCTCCCGCACCCTGCAGGTGTGGATGACCGTCCCGAGATCGCGATGCTGCTTGGTGACCCAGAGTCCGATATCGGTCGCGCCCGCGACGAGCAGCGCATCGGGATGCGCAAGGCGAAGGCGGGCGAGATCTTCGACGCTCTGAGGAGAGAAGAAGCGCTGACCGGCGAACTCGTACTCGAGCGCTCGCTCGCGCTGAAGCCTGGCGAGCATCGCGGCGACGTCGCGCTCCTCCGCGCTGACTGCACGTCTGCCGCTCTTGTCGATGCCCGGGGCGCGCCATCCCGATGCCGGAGGCAGCTCGTACATGCGCTGTGCGGCGGCGATGATCGGGCGGTAGCCAGTGCAGCGGCAGAGATTGCCCGAGAGCGCGTCGTCGATCACGGCACGGTCACAGCGTGGCGAGTTCTTGTACAGCCCGAAGAGCGACATCGCGAAGCCCGGGGTGCAGAACCCGCATTGCGACCCATGGCAGTCGACGAGCGCCTGCTGCACGGGGTGCAAAGAGCCGCTCTCGTCTTTCAGGCTTTCGACGGTGAAGAGCGCCGTGCCATCGACCGTGGGCAGGAGCCGGATGCAGGCGTTGACCGGACGCCAGGCGAGCCCGCCGTCGCCGGCAGGCTCGCCGAGCACGACGGTGCATGCGCCGCAGTCGCCCTCTGCACAGCCTTCCTTGGTTCCGGTCCGGCCGAGGCGCTCGCGCAGGAACTCGAGCAGCGTCGTCTGCGGCGGTGCATCGCGTACTCGGACAAGCTCGCCATCGAGCAGAAAACGCAGTTCGCCGCCGGATGTCCTCACGGCGTGACCCTCGCCGGTGTTCACCCGTTACCCCGCGCCGTTACCCGCGCTCCGATGAGCGCGGAGCGCGCGGCCGGTGCTGAGGGCCGCGCGCGTGTTGCAATGCCTACTTCTTCGCTGCGCGGCTCACTTCCGCGACCAGCTTGTCGCCACCCTTGTTGTGCGCCGACATCCGCACCAGGATGTCGGGGGGCAGAATCCCCTTCTTGTTGTAATAAACCTCGTTCCAGTCGTTCGAGATACCGATCACCGTGCCGTCGAGATTGAGGCCGCCGTACACGCCCTTCGCGCGGCTGAAGGCGATGAAGTCGGCGACGACGTCGGACCTCGCCCCCGCGCCAACCGGGCCTGCCGCGACGCTGGCGTCCGCTCCGAGCTTGACGGAAGTCGCGAGCAGCGAATTCATCGCCTTATCGGTCATCACCAGCGTAAGCGCTTCGGACACCTGAATGCCTGCCTGGAAGCCGACGCTGGCGGTGGCCATGGTGTAGAACGCCGGGCCGACCCACTTGCCCGACTTGGCATCGTGTGCGAGCACGACCGCCCGGCCGCCGGAACCGCCGAAGATGAAACCGGCTTTCAGCAGCGCCGGCGAGATCATGACGGCCTTGGCGCGGTGAATGTTCTGCTGCAGCCAGGTCATGTCCGGGTCGCGCATGAAGTTCGAGAACGACGCAGCCGCATCGTCGACAAGCTTCTGCTGCTCGGCCTGCGCGAAGGCGCCGCCGCTGACGGCGAAGAGCATCGACAGCAATAACCAGCGGGTAACCTGAATAACGCGTGAGTTCAACATCGGGTCTTCTCCTCTTGGCTTCGTAAACGGATACTCCCCTGCGCGCGCATTATACCGCGCCGCACCAGCCGCACGCGCCGTCTCGCTTCGCGACCGTTCCCCGTTCGAGACCCCGGTACTACGGGATGGCCTTATTGGGTGTTTCGCGGTAAGGTAAAAGCCGGGGCGGCTATCACTGACCGCAGGCCAAATGCCCGACCTTCACCGCGACGACACGACAACCGGTCAGCCGCAACCCAAGCGCCGCTTCGACCTTGCCGCCATTGGGCGCCGGTCGCATCGCGCCGATACCCTGGGGCCGTCCTCGTATGGGGATGTGCTGCTGAAGATCACGGTCATCCTCCTGTCCAGCATCAACGCGGTGATGTGGGAGGTCTACACGGAGTCGAGGTTCATGGCCCTGGTCTGGGTCGCGATCGTCGTCGGCTTCATCGGCTGGATGATCTACGATAAACGCAGCCGCTAAGACCGTCGCCACACGACGCGTACGCCACGGTGCGCCGCCGGGGAATCAGCGCAGCATTTCGATGCCGCTGTCGGTCACCCGGACGCGATCGCCTACGCGGAGTCCCGTCGGCGCGCCCTGGTGAATCGTCGCCCACGTGCCGTCGTCGTATCTCACGCCGATCTGGTAGACGACGTTCGTCCGCGATTTCTCGACCTGATTTCCGACGTAGGCGCCGCCGACCGCGCCGACGACGGTGGCGACCGTACGTCCGGTCCCGGAGCCGACCAGGCTGCCGAGCCCGCCGCCAGCCAGCGCGCCCAGGACGAGGCCGGCGCCGCCCGGCTGCGCCTGCTCGACGATCTCTTGCACCGATTCCACGGTGCCCACGCGAGCTGCCGGTGTCTGGATGACCTGGTAGGTCGGTTGCGGTCCGCATCCGGCGAGGCCGAGGGCAACGCCCGCAGCGATCACGCCGGCAGCGAACACAGAGCGAATGAACGTTGTCATGGATTTACTCCGGAATCGCATTCAACAAATACATTGCAGCGAGGAGTCCGCTCGGACGGCCGAGCGGGCCCAGCCACTTCGCGAAGATCTGATCGAGCTCGCCCGACACATAGATCTGGGTCAGCGCGCCGTTCACGACCAGCCGGAACCCCGAGTCGTTGCGCGGGAGCATGAACGCGTAGGGCTCGAAGGAGAGGTCCTCCGCCAGCAGGGCGAAGGCGGTCGGCTCCTTCGCCTGGGCGGCAAGCCCGATCAGCTTGATCTTGTCGCTCGCGAACGCGGCCACCGCGCCCGACTGCAGCAAGGCGACTCCCTCGACGCCATCCTTGACCTTCACCACCTTGGCGTCGATGAGACGAATCTTCAGCATGTCGTTCAAGCGCTTCTCAGTCGTCGTCCCGGAGGTGACCGCCACCGACTTGCCGCCGAGGTCGGCGAAGGCGTTGACCGTCGAATCCGCGCGCACGAGAAAGCCGCCGCCGTCGACGAATATCAGATTGCTGAAATCGACCTCCTTCAACCGCGATTGCGTCTGCGTCGTATTCGCGCATTCGAGATCGGCTTTGCCGCCCGCGACCATCGCGATCCGGTTCGGCACCGTGTCGACCACCCAGTTGACCTTGATGTCCGGCACTCCGACCGCGCGGCTTATCGCCGCGATCACTCGTTTGCACAGGTCGATCGAATAGCCGGCAGGCTGATTGTCGCGCTCGACGTACGAGAACGGCAGCGAATCGCCGGAGAAGGCGACGGTAATCGACTTGGCGGCCTTGATCTTGGCGAGCGTGTCGGCGTGGCTGGCCGGCGCAATCATGCCGGCGGCGGCGAACATCAGGATAAGCAGACGTTTCACTGGAACCTCTGACGAATGGAGGGCGGACGCGAGCCGTGCCGCATGACGATCACGCTCGGGACCGGACGCTAGTATAACCCTGTGATCAGGGGCGGCGCGAGATCGCGCACGCAAGAGCGTGTTACACTGCACGGCACCTGCGCGAAGCGTCGACGCTCATCGCGCGATTCAACAGAGTCTGGGGAGAGCGATGCCGCGCCGCCTTCACGCCGGCCTGGCCCGAATCTGCGTCGCGGCCGTTGCAACAGCGGTCGCCGCGGTTGCGCTGGCCGATCCTTCGCGCACGCTCGACCGGATCAAATCCGAAGGCACGATCCATCTCGGCTTCCGCAGCGGGGCGGTGCCGTTTTCGTTCAGGGATCGCGGTGGCACGGTGCGCGGCTACAGCGTTGAGCTGTGCACGCGCATTGCGGCGGCGATCGAGAGAGACCTCGGGCTCGCCAAGCTGAAAGTCGACTGGACCGCACTTGACGCTGCCAACCGCCTCGACGCGGTTGCCTCGGGCAAGGTCGATATCGAATGCGGAACGACAACCATCGCGCTTTCGCGTCTCGAGCGCGTCGACTTCAGCGTACCCATCTTCGTCGACGGCGGCAGCGTCCTCACCCGCGCTGACGCAAAGCTCTACCGGCTGGCTGACTTCAACGGCAAGCGGCTCGCCATGATCCCCGGCACCACGACCGAGTCGGGGCTCAAGCGCGAGCTCGGCATCCTCAACGCCAACGCGGAGCTCGTGCCAGTCAACGACGGGGCCGCAGGACTCGCCCTGCTCGACGCCGGGAAGGTCGACGGTTACGCGAGCGATCGCATCTTGCTCGTGTCGCTGCGCGCAGGGAGCACGGACCCGTCGAAGCTCAAGCTGCTCGACAGCGATTTTTCCTACGAACCTTACGCGCTCGTCGTGCGTCGCGACGATCCCGACTTTCGCCTGGCGGTGAACCGGGCGCTCGTCGGCATCTATCGCAGCGGCGACATCGATACGATCTTCTATCGCTGGCTCGGGGCGCTCGGCGAGGCGGGCCCGCTGCTCCACTCGATGTTCTACCTGAACACCTTGCCCGAATGACCGAGAGAGCGCATTCGCCTGCGGTCTTACTGCTGTGCGCGGCTGCGGCGTGGTTTGCCTGGGAGATCGGCGCTCAGCCCGCCCCGCCGCCGCCACCGGTGCCGAGCGACGAGCAGCTGCCCGCTTCGGTGCTCGCGCCGAGCGGATCGAAGCCCGCACCGGGAACCACCAACTGCGATCGCTGCGGCACCGTGGAGACGATTCGCATGGCGGCGAATCAGAACCAGGGGGCGCCTCTCGGCAGCGCGCCCTCGGTCGCGTCGGGGAGCACCGATCTCAACCCCTCGTCGATCACCGCGTTCAAGATCGGGAAGGATCTCTCCAACCAGGGACAGGTGACGATCGGGGCTGCCGGTGGCGCGGTGTACCAGCAGAACCGGCCGACGCAGCGCGTCACGCGCTGGGAGATCGTGGTGCGCATGAATGACGGCGGCGCGCGGTCGGTAATCCAGAACTACGAACCCTTGTTGCAGGTGGGCGACCGCGTGCGCGTGTTCGGAACGCAGGTCGAGTTGGTGCAGTGACCGCGGCTGCCGGCGTCGCGGCTGCTGCGACGCTCGCCGTGACCGAGGCTGCGGACGGGAGCCGCGTACTTACCCTCGCCGGGCGGCTCGATGCGTATTCGATCGCGGACGTGTGGGCGCAGGCGCGGGCCGCCGTGGAGCAGGCTCCGGACCGGCTGATCGTCATCGATGCCGCGCGAGTCGACTACTGCGACGGCGCCGGTATCGCCATGCTCGTCGATCTCCTCCGCCAGGAACGCCCGGCGCAGGCGCCGGTCTCCGTACGGGCGCTCAAGCCCGAATTCAGGACCCTGCTGGATCAGTTCGACCCGGCGAAGCTGCGCGCACCGGCGGAAGCCCCTCCCGAACAGCTGAACGCGATCGAGGAAGTCGGCCGGGCGACGATGAGCGTCCTCCGCGACATCGTCACGCTGGTCGCTTTCATCGGCGAAACCACCTCCGCGTTCTGGTACGCGATCCGGAATCCGCACCGGGTGCGCTGGAAGGACGTGTGGTACACCTGCGAGCAGGTGGGCGCGAACGCGTTGCCGATCGTCGCGCTCATATCGTTCCTGCTCGGCCTCATCATTGCCTTCGAGTCCGCGGTGCCGATGCGCCAGTTCGGCGCGGAGCTGTGGGTTGCCGATCTGGTCGGTCTGGCGATCCTGCGCGAGCTGGGGCCGTTGATGACCGCGATCCTGCTCGCCGGTCGCTCTGGCGCGGCGTTCGCCGCGGAGATCGGGACGATGAAGGTCGACGAGGAGCTGGACGCGCTCACCACGATGGGACTCGATCCGGTGCGCTTCCTCGTAGTAACTCGCATTCTCGCGGCGCTGCTGATGGTTCCATTGCTGACGCTCTTCGCGGACATGATCGGCATCCTCGGCGGGGCGCTGACCATGATCAGCTTCAACATTCCCATCGCCACCTACCTGCGCGAGGTCGACACCCTCGTCGACGTGAAGGACCTCTGGGTCGGGATGGCCAAGACGCCGGTGTTCGCGATATTGATCGCCGGCGTCGGCTGCCTGCGCGGATTGCAGACGGGAACCGGCGCCGCTGCAGTGGGCATTTCCACCACGCGTGCGGTCGTCTCGGGCATCATCCTGCTGGTGGTCGTCGACGGTATCTACTCCTTCATCTACTATCTGCTCGACGTGTGACGCTCGAGAGCATGGCCGCCAACCCCATTATCCGCGTCGAAAACCTGAGTGCCGGCTACGGCGATGACGTGCTCCTGCGCGACGTCAACTTCACCGTTGCGCGCGGCGAGGTCTTCGTCATCCTCGGCGGCTCGGGCAGCGGCAAGAGCACGCTGTTGAAGCACATGATCGGGCTCTACGAGCCGATGTCGGGCCGGGTTCTGATCGACGGCGACGACATCGTGATCGCGGAGGGCGACGCGCGCAATGCGATCCTGCGCAAGATCGGCGTGATGTACCAGAGCGGCGCGTTGTTCGGATCGATGACGCTGCTCGAAAACGTTCGCCTTCCGCTCGAGGAATACACCGCCCTCGACGAGGGGGCGATGAATCTGCTCGCGCGAACCAAGCTCGAGCTGGTCGGGCTCGAGAGCTCTTGCGGGCACATGCCGGCCGAGTTGAGCGGCGGGATGCAGAAGCGCGCGGCGATCGCGCGCGCGATGGCGCTCGACCCTTCGATTTTGTTCCTCGACGAGCCCTCTGCGGGCCTCGACCCGATCACTTCGGCCACGCTCGACGAGCTGATCCTGCGGCTCGCCAAGAGCCTTCACATCACCTTCGTCATCGTGACGCACGAGCTTGCCAGCATCTACGCGGTGGCCGACCGCGTGATCATGCTCGACCGTGGCAGAAAAGGGATTATCGCCGAAGGCGATCCGAGGCGCCTGCGCGACGAGAGCCAAGACCCGCTGGTACGGCAGTTCTTCCGGCGTGAAGCCGAGAAGGTGGCCGCATGAGCGCGAAGGCGAACTTCTTCAAGATCGGCCTGTTCACGATCGGCGCCACGATCGCACTCGTCTTTCTTCTGGTGTTGCTCGGCGCGGGGAAGCTCTTCCAGTCCAAGATCGTGATGGAGACCTATTTCAACGAGTCGGTGCAGGGGCTCGACGTCGGCTCCAAGGTCAAGTACCGCGGCGTGATCGTCGGCGAGGTGAAGAGCATCGGCTTCACCTACACGCGCTACCAGCAGGACAAGCCGATGTCCGAGCGGCTGCGCTACGTAATGGTCGAGGCGACGATCCTGCCGCGGCTCATCGGCGGACGCAGCGGCGGCGACATTACTCGCCCCGAAGCCGCCAAGGAGGAGGTGGAGAAGGGATTGCGCGTGCGCCTCGCGCCGCAGGGGATCACCGGCACGAGCTACCTTGAGATCGATTATGTCGACCCGAAGACCAATCCGATCTTGCAGATCGACTGGACCCCCGACAATTTCTACATTCCGAGCGCACAGTCGACGGTGCGGCAATTCGTCGAGGCGGCGTCGGATATCGTCGAGCGGCTGCGCAAGCTCGACCTCGAGAGCACCCTCGCCAACCTGAACAAGCTGCTCGTCACCGCCAATAACAGAGTCGAAGCCGTAGACGCGGCCAGGATCTCGAAATCGACCGAGCGCGTACTGAACAAGCTCGAAACGAAGCTCGACCAGATTCCGATGGACAAGATCGGCAGCGATTCTGCCGCGCTGCTGGCGGAGCTTCGCGTCAGCAACCAGCGCCTTGCGGCGATACTCGAGGATCCGGCATGGAAGCGGCTGCCTGGTGACGCCGACGCGGCAGCGGTTCAGTTGAAGAAGCTGCTCGACGATCCGAATTTCACCCGCGCGCTCGCGCACCTGCAGAACACGCTCGCGCGGCTGGATAGGCTCACGGGCGGCGGCGAGCCCGATTTACGACGCACTCTCGAGAACCTGCGCCAGATCACCGACAACCTGCGCGAGTTGACCGAGAACGCCAAGCAATATCCGTCGCAGTTGATCCTCGGCGCGCCGCCGGCGCCGGTCAAGGGTTCACAACCATGAAGAAGCCCGTCTCGCTTTCCCGTCGGCGCGCGCTCGCGTCCGCGTCCGCGCTCATCGTCGCCGCGTGCTCGCGGCCTGCTGTGGAGAAGTCGACTTACGTGCTCGAGCCCCCGCCACCCGCGAAACCCTCCGCTGTCCCGAAGCCGCAGACGCTGCACGTGGGCACGATCACGGTGGCGGGGCCATTCCGCGGACGGTCGCTCGTGTATCGCGAAACCGATCTTCGCTTCGTGTCCGATTTCTACTACGAGTTTCTGGTCGCCCCGGGGCCGATGATCGGTGAAGCGATGGCATCGTGGCTCGCCGCCGCTGGCATCTATCGCAGCGTCCTGCCGCCTTCCAGCACGCTCGACAGCGACCTCGTCCTCGAGGGCTTCGTCAGCGAGCTGTACGGCGACCTTCGCGACGCGGCCAAGCCCGCGGCGGTCATGTCGTGCAAATTCTTCCTGAGCGATGCCGCAGCGGGCGCCGGTGCGTTCGTGTGGACCGGCGAGCTCAAGGCGCGCGTCGATCTGCCATCGCGCTCGGCCGACGCGATCGTGACCGGACTCAACTCCGCCCTCGGCAACATCCTGGAGCAGCTCGCTGCGGCGCTGCGGTCGTTGCCCGGCAAGCCGAGCTAGAACAGCGGTACGCGCTGCGCGCGCTCTTCCAGCGGCGGTGCGTTCGGGGCCTCCGGTGCGCTCGCCTTATCCGCTAGCGTCACCCACCCTCCGCCCATCGTCTTGTAGATGTTCACGTTGGAGTTGAACACCTGCGCGCGCAGGTTGGCGAGTGTAAGCTCCGCGGGGAACAGCGACTGCTCCGCCTGGAGCACCGTCGTGTAGGAGGTGTACCCGCCGTTGTATTGCAAGGTGGCGAGCCGATCGTAGTCCTGGAGCGCCGCGACGAGACGTCCCTGCGCCTCGAGCTGTTCTTGGAGCTTCTGATTTGCGATCAGCGCATTGGCGACATCGGCAAACGCGTTCTGGATCGAGAGCTGATAGTCATTGAGCGCCGCCTGCTGCCCGGCCTCCGCCTGCGCCACCTGGCCACTGACGCTGCCGAAGGTGAAGATCGGACCGATGGCCTGTCCGGCATAGCTCCACACCCGCGCCGGGCCAGTGAAGAGCTTCGAGAGGTCGGCGCTCGCGCCTCCGAATGCCCCGGTGAGCGAAATCGTAGGGAAGTACAGTGCCTTGGCCGCGCCGATCTGCGCGTTGGCAGCAATCAGCTGCTGCTCGGACTGCATGAGATCGGGCCGCCGCTCGAGCAATTCCGACGGCAAGCCCGCAGGCACGGCCGGCAGCTTGAAGTCGTAGATCGACTTCCCCCGCGCAATCGGGCCCGGATTGCGGCCGAGCAGGATGGAAAGCGAATTCTCAAGCTGCGCGATCTGCGATTCGATCTGCGGAATCTGTGCCGCTGCGGTTTCGTACTGTGACTGCGCCTGCGCGACGTTCATCTGCGACACCTGCCCGTACTGAAACTGCAGCTGGAAGAGCTTGACCGATTCGCCGTAGGCGCCGAGCGTCCGCTTCGAGATCGCGAGCTGCTCGTCGAGACCCCGCAGCTGGATGTAATCGCCGGCCACTGAGGTCACGAGGGAGAGGATGACGCCGCGACGCGCGTCGTCGGTCGCGAGCAGGTTGGCGAGCGCCGCTTCGCTCTGCCTGCGGATCCGTCCCCACAAGTCGATCTCCCAGCTCGCCGTCAGCGCGGCCTGGTAGGCCGTCTGCGGATTCGGGATCAGTCGGGACAGCGCAGCATTCGTGCCCGCTTCGGTCGCTCGCGAGCGTTCGCCGCTCGCCGAGTAGCCGACCTGCGGAAAGAGTTGCGAGCGTGTCTGGGTGAACACGCCTCCCGCCTGCTCGACATTGGCGACGGCGACCTTGAGATTCAAGTTGTTGACAAGCGCTTCGGCGATGAGCCCATCGAGCACGGGGTCGCCGAACTCCTTCCACCATTCGGTGCCGGCGGTTTCGGCGGCTTCTTTCACCTCGAAGCGGAAGGCCGCCGGGGCATCCACCGCGGGCCGAACATAATCGGGACCGATCGTGCACGCGGCCAGCAGCGCGGCCGCAGCGCACGGAACGATGCATCGCAGCTCAGGCATCTTCGCGCGGCGCATGCGCAACCGGAGCCGGTGCGGGGCCGCCGGCGGCAGGAGGCGATGGAGCCGGCGGAGTTGGCGGGGCTTCCTTCTTCCTGCTCCGGCGCTCGGCAAGCCGATCGAAGAGGTAGAAGAAGAGCGGCACGTACAACATCGCGAGCGTGGTCTCGCCGATCATGCCGCCGATGATCCCCGTGCCGATCGAGTGCCGTGCATTGGCGCCCGCGCCGACCGCGATCGCCAGCGGCAGACAGCCGAAGGCGAAGGCGAGCGAAGTCATGATGATCGGCCGCAACCGCTGCTCGCCGGCGAGCTGAGTGGCCTCCATGACCGAATGGCCCTGTTGACGGAACTCGACCGCGGCGCTGACGCGCAGCACCGCGTTCTTGGCGCCGAGGCCGATCAGCACCAGCAGACCGATCTGGAAGTAGACGTCGTTCTCGAGTCCGCGCGCCCAGTTCATGAGGAGCGCGCCGAGGATGCCGAAGGGAACCGCGGTCATCACCGCGCCCGGCAGCGTCCACGACTCGTATTGCGCGGAGAGAACGAGGAACACGATGATGAAGCCGAAAATGAACGCGATGCCGGAGGTGCCGCCGGACTTCTTTTCTTCGTACGAGAGTCCCGACCACGCGAACTGGTATCCGGGCGGCAACACTTCCTTCGCGACTTCCTCCATCGCCGCGATCGCGTCGCCGGAGCTGTGGCCCGGGGCAGCGCTGCCGATGATCTTGGCGGAGGTGAAGCCGTTGAAGTGCGGCAGGAGGTCCGGGCCGGTTACCCATTGCGTCGTCACCACCGAGGACAGCGGCACCATCTGGCTCTGATTGTTGCGCGTGTACAGCCGCGTCAGGTCGTCGGGCGTCTGCCGGAACTGCGCATCCGACTGCACAATCACCCACCAGACGCGGCTGAACAGGTTGTACTGGCTCACCGTGAGCGAGCCGAACTGCGCCTGGATCGCGCTGTAGACGTCTTGGATCGGAATGCCGAGCAACGTCGTCTTCTCGCGATCGACGACCGCCCGCAGCTGTTGCGTGTTCGCCCGATACGTCGTAGCGAGGCCGGTGAGATCGGAGCGCTCGCGCGCCTTCTGGAGGAAATTCTGCACGATGCTGTCGAGCGCAACCGGATCGCCGCTACCCGTGTCCTGGATCCAGAATTCGAAGCCGCCGGTCGTGCCGATTCCAGGAATCGCCGGTGGTGCGATTGGGATGACGACCCCGCCTTCGATTTTCTGCGCTTCCTTGTAGAACGAGGTCAGGATCGTGCGCGCATTCTGCGCTTTGGCGGTCTCGATGTTTTTGTAGCGCTCGTCGAAGTCCGTGAAGGTGACGAAAAATGTCCCGGCGTTGGTCTTGTAGCCGCTGTCAAGCAGGCTGTACCCGGTAACCATGGCGCGGTTCTCGATCCCCGGAGTGTTCTTGAAGATCGCATCGACTTGCTCGGCGACCGCCTGCGTCCGGTCCAGGCTCGCCGCCTCCGGCATGATGATCGCAGCCATCGCATAGCCCTGGTCTTCCTGCGGCACGAAGCTGGTTGGCAGAACGTGGAAGATGTGCCAGATCGCGTACAGGAATACGGCCAGCAGCACCATCGCGATGATCGTTCGCTCGATCACGAACACTACTGCGTGGCCGAACCCTGCCGTGACGCGGTCGACCTGCCGGTTGAACCAGGCGAAGAAACCTCGCTGCGGCGGCGGATTGTGCTTCAGCATGAGCGCACACATCGCTGGCGTAAGCGTCAGTCCGAGAAAGCCCGAAACCGCGACCGAGATGACGATCGTGATCGCGAACTGCTTGTAGAGCTGTCCGGTCGTTCCCGGCAGGAAGGCGGCCGGAATGAAGACCGACGACATGACCAGCACGACCGCGACGAGCGACGTCGAGATTTCCTCCATCGATCGGATCGTCGCCTCCTTAGGCTGGAGGTGGTGCTGATGCATGTTGCGCTCGACGTTCTCGACCACGACGATCGCATCGTCGACGACCATGCCGATGGCGAGCACCAGGCCGAACAGGGTCAGCAGGTTGATCGTGAAGCCGAGCGCGAGCATGCCGGCGAACGTCGTCGTCAGCGCCACGACGATGGCCACCGTGCAGATGATCGTCGT
>DATJWL010000119.1:0-3208 GCA_035501215.1 Casimicrobiaceae bacterium | reverse complement strand
CGCAACGCCAGTACGACTCGGCGTATCTGCAGTGCATGTATGCCAAGGGTAATCAGGTTCCCCTCGGACCGAGGTACGCCCCGGCGAGATACGGGCCGCCCGTGTACAGCTATCCGCCGTCTCAGAACGCACCGCTTCCGCCCCCCGCGGGCTGAGACACGTCCCCGACCCACAGAAGCTCGGCGGCGCCGAATCGGCTGATGGCTGTTGAGCGACAGCGACGCGCGATGCGCGTGCTCGCACTCGTCGCGTTTGCCTGGTGTTTTTCCGCGCAAGCGGCCGATCCGAACAAGGTGCTGCGCATCGCCTCGCCCGATATCGAGACGCTGGATCCGCACCAGTTCAACGACTCGCCGTCGTTCGACGTCATCACGGCGATCTTCGAAGGCCTCTACGAGTGGGACTACCTCGCAGCGGCGCCGACGCTCGCGCCGGTGACGGCGGCGGGGCCACCCCAGATCAGCGCCGACGGGCTCATCTGGACGATACGCGTCAAGCCCGGCATCTATTTCACCGACGATCCCGCCTTCAAGGGCAAGCCGCGCGAGCTCACAGCGCAGGACGCCGTGTACTCGATCACGCGCTTTCTCGATCCCAACCTGCGCCGCGGCGGCGCGCCGGTGTCCACCGACTTGATCGTCGGGATGCGCGCGGTCGTCGACGCGGCGCGCAAGACCGGCAAGCTCGACTACGACCAGCCGATCGAGGGGCTGCGTGCGCTCGACCGCTACACCCTGCAGCTCAAGCTCACCCACGTCAACTACCCGATCGCGCAGGCGATCCTCGTCTACCTCCTCGTGGCGCGCGACGTGATCGAGGCAGAGAACGGCGACATCCGCGCCCATCCCGTGGGCACCGGCGCCTATCGCCTGCGCGAGTGGCAGCGCGGCACCAAGGTCGTGTTGGAAGCGAACCCGAAATACCGGACGCTGCGCTTTCCGACGAGCAGCGATCCTTCGCTCGCGGCGCTCGTGAAGAGCATGCAGGGCAAGACGCTGCCGCAGGTCGGCGTGATCGACATCAGCATCATTGAGGAGGATCTGCCGCGGCTGCTCGAGTTCGAGCGCAGCACACTCGACATCGTCGTGCTGCGCGCCGATATCGCTGGCCGGCTGCTCTCCGACAACAAGCTCAAACCGGAGTACGCAGCCCGCGGTATCGCGCGGCACGTCTATCCCGAGCCTTTTTCGTTCTCGGTGACCTTCAACATGGAGGACCCGCTCAGCGGCGGCATGAGCAAGGAGCAGGTGGCGCTGCGCCGCGCGATCGCGCTGGGGTTCGATCGCAAGACGCTGATCGCCGTCGTCTACAACGGCCAGGCACTGCCAGCGAACCAGCTCGTGCCTCCGGGAGTCGCCGGCTACGATCCATCGATGGCGCCGTTGCCGTACGATCCCGCGGCGGCCAATGCGCTCCTCGACCGCTTCGGCTACAAGCGCGGCGCCGATGGGTTTCGCACGACCCCCGACGGCAAGCCGCTCACGATCACCATGTCGTTGCGCACAGGAGCGATCTCGCGCGAGGTCGCCACTCTGTGGAAGAAGAATTTCGATGCGTTCGGCCTGCGCAGCGAGTTCCGGATGACGCCGTTCCAGGATTTCATCAAGGACCTGGACGCCGGCAAGTTCCAGTTGTGTGTGGACGGCTATGGCGGCACGCCGTTCGGCGATGCTGAGATGTTGCAACTCGACAGCCGCGAGCCGACGGCGGCGAACGAGGCACGCTTCCGTCTACCGGAATTCGACCGCACGGTGGATCGCTTCTACGCAAGCCCGGACGAAGCGGGACGGGTCGCCGCCTCGCGCGCGGCCTCGGACATAGCCGCGACCTATGTGCCGCTCATTCCGAGCATCTTCCGGCTCCAGAACGACTTCGTGCAGCCGTGGGTGCTGGGCTATCACAAGCACCCCTACGCCACCTACTGGAAGTACCTCGACATCGATCTCGCCCGCAAGCAGCAGGCGCTGCATTAAGGCTTCAGTCGCGCCGGCAGCCTGAGGAAGCCGCGAAAGCGCGCTCTTCCCCCGCGCACGGGTTCTCCCGACAGGGCGTAGTCCGGGAAGCGGGCGAGGAATCGCGTGAGCGCGACGCGCGTTTCGAGCCGTGCCAGATTCAGCCCCGCACAAGTGTGGATGCCGAAGGCGAAGGCGACATGGCGGTTGGGCTGCCGCGCGAGGTCGAGCCGATCCGGATCCGCAAACTGCGCCGGGTCGCGGTTTGCCGCGGCGATCGCGATGTTGATCTGCGTGTCGGGCGCCATTCTGATTCCTCCGACGACCACCTCCTGCGTGGTGATCCGGTTCCCGAGCTGAACGGGGCTTTCGAAGCGCAGGAATTCTTCCACCGCGCTGTCGGCGATGCGATCGCCAGCGGCCACGAGTCTCGCCTTCTCGGCCGGGTATTCGAGCAGCGCGCGCAGCGCGTTGCCGATAAGATTGGTCGTCGTCTCATGACCGGCGTTGAGCAGAAAAATGCACTGGTGCAGTAGCTGCTTCTCGGTCAGCCGCTCGCCCTCCTCCTCGCCCAGGATCAGCCGGGTGAGCACATCGACGTTCGGGTCGCGCAGCCTGGCGCGGCGTTCGCTGACGAGTCGCTCGAGATAGGCTAAGAATTCTGTCACCGCCGCATTGCCCGCAAGCGCGCGCTCCGGCGTCAGCACCGGCTCGAGCGCGCCGAGGATCGCAAGCGACCAGTCGCGCAGCGGGCCGCGCTCGCTTTCGGGGATGCCGAGCAGGTTGCCGATGATGCCGATAGGGATCGCAGCGGCGAAATCGGCAACGAGATCCACCTCGCCCTTGTCCTCCATCTCGCGCACAAGGTCGTCGACGAGCGCGCCAAGTCCCGGCTCCATCGCCGCGATGTGCCGCTGCGACAGCGCACCCACGATCGCCTTGCGCACGTGAGTGTGCAACGGCGGGTCGCTGAAGATGAGGCTCGTCGTGTGGTGCTCGAGCAGCGGCGAAGGGCCGAACTTCGGCCCGAACTCCTTCTTCTTGTCCGAGCTGAAGGCCCTGTGGTCGCGGTAGACGGGGAGGATGTCGTCGTAGCGCGTGAGCAGCCAGGAGCCGTCAGGCAGGCGCTTGACCGGCTCGTGCTCGCGCAACGCCCGGAAGTAGGGGTATGGGTCGAGGTAGAAGTCCGGTGACAGCGACCTCAGGTCGAACCCAGCGGCGATCTCCCGAGCCGTGGCAGCGATGGGCACGGCGTG
>DATJWL010000118.1:0-12237 GCA_035501215.1 Casimicrobiaceae bacterium | reverse complement strand
TCGATGCCCGCCTCCGACGCCAGAATCTACGATCTCGCCATCATCGGCGGCGGCATCAACGGCGCGGGGATCGCACGCGACGCGGCGGGGCGAGGCCTGAGTGTGGTGCTCTTCGAGAAGGACGACGCCGGCGCGCACACCTCCTCGAACAGCACCAAGCTCATCCACGGCGGGCTGCGTTACCTCGAATACTACGAGTTCGGGCTCGTCGCCGAAGCGCTCGCCGAGCGCGAAGTCCTGTTGCACGCGGCCCCGCACATCATCGAGCCGCTGCAGTTCGTCCTGCCTCACGAGCCGCATCTGCGTCCGGCATGGATGATCCGCATGGGGCTCTTCCTGTACGACCATCTCGGTGGGCGCGGCATGCTGCCCTCTTCGTTCGCAGTCAACCTGCATTCGAGCCGCTGGGGCGCCGGATTGAAGGAGAAGTTCCGGCGCGGCTTCGTCTATTCCGACGCGCGCGTGGACGACGCGCGGCTGGTCGTGGTCAACCTGCTCGGCGCCGGAGAGCTGGGAGCGGACATTCGCACCCGCGCGCGGGTGGTTGAAGCGCGCCGCGAGAACGCACTGTGGCGCATCGGCGTCGTCGACGCGGCCGGTGCGTCGAACGAGATCGCGGCGCGTGCGCTCATCAACGCCGCCGGGCCGTGGGTCAAACAGGTCCTCGACCCGATCATGGGCACGAACGGCCGCGACAACGTCCGCCACGTGAAGGGCAGCCACATCATCGTGCCGCGTGTGCACGTCGAGAACCACGCCTACATCCTGCAGAACTCGGACCAGCGCATCGTGTTCGTGATCCCGTACGAGGGGAGCTTCTCGCTGATCGGCACGACCGACCTGCCGGTAGAGGAATACGAGAACCCGGTGGCTTCGCGCGACGAGATCGACTACCTGTGCGACATCGTCAATGCCTATCTCGCGACACCGATCGGAATACGCGACGTCGTTTCGACCTACGCCGGCGTGCGGCCGCTCTACGACGACGGATCGCAGAACCCGTCCGCGGTCACGCGCGACTACGTGCTGAAGATGGACCCCGGCGCTCCCGGCGAGGCGCCGCTGCTGTCGATCTTCGGCGGCAAGATCACGACTTATCGACGCCTCGCCGAAGCGGCGCTCGCCGAACTGAAACCCTTCTTTCCGCAGATGAAGCGCGAATGGACGCGCGACGCGCCGCTTCCCGGCGGCGATCTGCCTGGAGGCAAGCTCTCGGAGCTTGAGCGCGAGCTCGGCGCGCGCTATCCCGCGCTGCCTTCCGGCTTGCGCGCCGCGCTCGCGCGCAGACATGGAACGCGCGCGCAGCGCATTCTGGGCGAGGCGAAGACGCCTGCCGATCTCGGCAAGCACTTCGGCGACACGCTCTACGCGGCAGAGATCGACCATCTGGTCGCGGTGGAATGGGCGCGCAGCGCCGAGGATGTCCTCTGGCGGCGCACGAAGTGCGGCCTCCATCTGTCGCGTGAACAGCGCGACGCGGTTGCCGCCTACTTGCACGAGCAGTACGGAAGCATCGTCAGGCCGGATTCATCCGGTCGCATGGGCTAGGCGGCCTCGGCATGCAACCGCTCTCCGCGCTAAACGCAGCAGCTTGTCGCTCGATCCGCGGCGTCTTCTCGGATATCGACGACACCCTTTCTACTTCGGGTCGGATTACGAGCGAAGCCTATGCCGCGATGGAGCGATTGCGCTCCGCCGGCCTGCTCATGATCCCGATCACGGGCCGGCCCGCCGGATGGTGCGACCACATCGCGCGCATGTGGCCGGTTGATGCCGTGGTCGGAGAAAACGGCGCACTGTACATGCGGCACGCCGAGGGTGCGGGGAAGTTGAGGAAGCGTTATGCGCTGAGCGATGAGGAGCGGCGCGCCAGCCGCGACCGGCTTCAGCGCATCGCCGAGCGCATCCTGCGCGAGGTGCCGGGGTGCGCGCTGGCCTCCGATCAGCCGTACCGCGAATGCGACCTCGCGATCGACTATTGCGAGGACGTGCCCGCTCTATCGCCCGCGGAGGTCGACCGCATCCTCGCCCTCATGCGCGCCGAAGGGATGAAGGCAAAGATCTCGTCGATCCACGTCAATGGTTGGTTCGGGGATTTCGACAAGCTCGCGATGACGCGCCGTCTGCTGCGCGAGGAATTCGACGTGGACCTCGGAGCGCGCCGCGCCGAATATGTCTTCGTGGGCGACTCGCCGAACGATGCGGAGATGTTCGAATTCTTCCCTTGCTCGGTGGGCGTGGCCAACGTCCGGCGCTTCGCCGGCCGCATCGCCACGCCGCCCGCGTACGTCACCGAGCGCGGAGCAGGCGCCGGCTTCGCTGAGCTTGCGGAGAGGCTTCTCGCGGGGCGCTAACACGCGCGGGGCGCGGGCGATTTCGCGCCCTGCGGGGGGCCCGTTCAACCGACTACCGTCGACATCCAACACTTGATCTGCTCAGTCATTCTGTGGCTGACAAATGACGCGGAGCGGCAGAAAACCGTCGCCGTGGGGCGACAGTTTTTTGGCGCCACGATGGGCAGTTCATTTTCGACAGTGAGCACACGCTTTCGCCGTAACGCCCAAAGGGAAAGAGATATAACCCAAAGCCCGTGGGCCGCAGTCCACCTCAGCAGTAACAAGCTAGGGTATCGCCTCCCGAAAAGTGGTGACCGGTACGATACTTGCGTATCGCTTTATTGGTACGACGCCCAACGGGACCTTTCACGGGCGCGGACCACAAGGACGAGAACCAGGGGTGAAGCAAAGAAAGGGAGGCAGGCCCCGATGACGCGATTCGGATTCAACATCAAGACCCGCACCGGTCAGCGGGTGGACAACATCTGCATCATGGCCGCAAACCAGGCCGATGCCGAACGCCGGCTGCGGCAGATGTACCACCAGTGCGAGATCGTTCACTGTCAGACCGAAGCGGTGAACCTGCGCAGCGATCCGCTCGATCTCGAAGGCGTGATCGGCCTCATCAGCAACGGCCCGGCGACGATTCCCGCCATCGCGCGCTCGATGCTACGCAACAAGGCCGGCACGCACTAGTTCCTCCACCAGCGCCTCGTAATCGCGCGCGCCGCGGCTCTGCGGCGCATGGCGAAACACGTCGAGGTGCTGCGCCGGGCTCTCGGCAAGGCTTACGTTCTCGGCGATCCGTGTGGCGCAGATCTCTTCGGGCCGAAACGCCATCGCCATCAGGTCTGCAACCTCCGAGCTCATCTTTCTGCGGGCGTCGAAGCGGGTGAGCACGTAGCGGCGCGGCAGCCGCCGCTTGAACACCGGCTCGAGCGCATGCAAGGCGCGCTCGACCTGTTGCGCGCCCTGCAGCGCCAGATAGTCGGCGGACACCGGCACCAGGAGAAGGTCGCAGGCGAAGATCGCGTTGAGCGAGAGCACTCCGAGCAGCGGACAGGTGTCGATCACCACCGGACCCGGCGCCAGGTTGGCCTGCTTGAGCGCGATGCGCAGGCGAGTAACGACGTTGACACCCTTGCCGAGCAGCGTGTCGAGCTTGGTCAGCTCCAGGTGCCCGGGGCAGACGATCACGCCGCTGGCGGTGATCTGGGCGACCTCGGCGAGCGGGCGCTGGCGGATGAAGAAGGAATAGACCGAGTCGTCGGCGAGCCGCGGATGCGCATCGAACACGCTCGACAGGTGCGCCTGCGGGTCGAGATCGATGCCGAGCGGCCGCTGCCCGCGCTGGGCAATCCCGGCGAGAAGGTTGAGACTGGTCGTGGTCTTGCCGACGCCGCCTTTCTGGTTGAAGACTGCGATGACCGCCATGAGCCGAGTTTACAGGCTCCGCGCTTGCGGAACCCGGGGGACGGACGAAGGCGAGGCCGAAGTGCGATAATTCGCGCCTCTATGAATCGCGCGTTGCAGATCGCGATCCTCGCCGCCGGCGAAGGCAAACGGATGCACTCGGCGCTGCCGAAGGTGCTGCACCTGCTCGGCGGCAAACCGCTGCTCGCGCACGTCCTCGAGACTGCGCGCCGGCTGGAGCCGGGCTCGATCTGCGTCGTCTACCGCGACGATGAAGTGCGGCGGCGATTTGCCGAGGACAGTCTCGTGTGGGCGCGACAGGATCCTCCACGCGGAACCGGCGATGCGCTGCGTTACGCGCTGGCGGCGATGCCCGGCGGCGAAATTACGCTGGTGATTTACGGGGCCGACCCGATGGCGCGGGCGGCGACCTTGCAGCAGGTCGTGGATCAAGCGAAACGAGGTGCGCTCTCGCTACTTACGGCGGACTTCGACGATCCTTCCGGCTACGGACGCATCGTGCGCGACGGCGCTGGCAGAGTCACCGGCATCGTCGAGCAGAAGGATGCGTCGCCCGCGCAGCGTGCGATCCGCGAGATCAACACCGGCGTGATGGCCGCGCCTACCGACAAGCTTCGCGGCTGGCTCGAGTGTCTCGACCCGCGCAACGCGAGCGGCGAATACTACCTGACCGACGTCGCCGCGCTTGCCGTGCGCGACGAGGTCGCAATCGCCACCACACGCGTGGGTGCGATCGAGGCGATGGGCGTCAACAGCATGCGCGAGCTCGCTGAGCTCGAGCGGCGTTACCAGCGCCTGCAGGCCGACGCGTTGCTCGACGCAGGCGTGGTGCTCGCCGATCCCGCGCGCATCGACCTGCGAGGGACGCTTGAATGCGGGCGCGACGTGACGATTGACATAAACTGCATCTTCGAGGGCAGGGTGACGCTCGGCGACGGCGCGCGCATCGGCGCGCATTGCCTCATCAAGGACACGACGATCGGGACAGGCACCGCGATCGCGCCCTTCTCGCACCTCGAGGACGCGCAGATTGGCGCGCGCTGCCGCGTGGGGCCCTTCGCGCGCATCCGCCCCGGCACGGCGCTCGCAGACGAAGTGCATATCGGCAATTTCGTCGAGGTTAAGGCGAGCACTTTCGGTGCACGCAGCAAGGCGAATCATCTCTCCTATGTCGGCGATTCGGTGCTTGGCCGCGACGTCAACCTCGGCGCTGGCACGATCACCTGCAACTATGACGGCGCGGCCAAGCACCGCACGGTAATCGAGGACGACGTGCACGTGGGCTCGGATACGCAGCTCGTCGCGCCGGTCACGATCGGCCGCGGCGCCACGATCGGCGCCGGCACGACGGTGTGGAAAGACGTGCCGCCGGAAGCGCTCGTCGTGAACGAGAAGACGCAGGTGGCGCGCAGCGGCTGGACGCGCCCCAGGAAAGGCTAGCCTCATGTGCGGCATCGTCGGCGCGGTGGCGCGCGAGAACGTCGTACCGATCCTCATCGAGGGGATCCGGCGGCTCGAGTACCGCGGCTACGATTCGACCGGCCTCGCGGTGATCAACGGAAGCCTGCAGCGGCTGGTGAGCACCGCCCGCGTCGCCGACCTGGCGGCGCAGGTGGCGCGCGCCCGGCTCGAAGGACACACCGGAATCTCCCACACGCGCTGGGCGACGCACGGCGCGCCGACGCCGGCCAACGCGCACCCGCACGTGAGCCACGACGAGATCGCGGTCGTGCACAACGGCATCATCGTGAACTACGAGCCGCTGCGCGAGCGGCTGGAGCGACAGGGTTACAGCTTCGTCACGCAGACCGACAGCGAGGTGATCGCGCATCTGATCCATGCGCACTATGACGGCGATCTCCTCGCCGCGGTGACCAAGGCCGTGCGCGAATTTCGCGGCGCCTACGCAATCGCGGCAATCTGCACGCGCGAACCCGATCGCATCGTCGGAGCGCGCGCGGGCAGCCCGCTCCTCGTCGGGCTCGGGGAAGGCGACCATTACCTCGCTTCCGACGCGAGCGCGCTCGCTCAAGTCACGCAGCGCGTCGTGTATCTCGAGGAGGGCGACATCGCCGACGTGACGCGCGATGCCTACGCGATCTACGACGAGAGCGGTGCGCGCGTCTCGCGGCAGGCGGTCACGGTCAAGATTTCGGGCGACGTCGAGCTGGGGCCGTATCAGCACTTCATGCAAAAGGAGATCTTCGAGCAGCCGCGAGCGATAGCCGACACCCTGGATAGCGTGGGCGGCATCGGCCCGGAGCTTTTCGGGGAGAACGCAGCAGAGATCCTGGCGAAGGCCGACGCGGTGCATCTTCTCGCTTGCGGAACGAGTTACTACTCGGCACTCGTCGGCAGGCTCTGGCTGGAGGCCGTCGCTGGCCTGCCGGCGCAAGCCGAGATCGCGAGCGAGTACCGCTATCGCGCGAGCGTGCCCAATCCGAACGCTCTGGTCGTGGTGATCTCGCAATCGGGCGAAACGGCCGATACGCTGGCGGCGCTCAAGCATGCCGGGGCGCTGGGCCACAAGCACACGCTCGCGATATGCAATGTGGCCACCAGCTCGACGGTGCGGCAGACGGCGCTCACCTATCTCACCCGCGCGGGCACCGAGGTCGGCGTGGCTTCGACCAAGGCCTTCACCACGCAGCTCGTCGGTCTATTCCTGCTGACCTTGACGCTCGCCAAGCTTCGCGGGCGCCTCTCCGCCGACGACGAAGCGCGCTGGCTCGCCGGGCTTCGGCACCTGCCGGCCGCGATCGAGTCGGTGCTGGCGCTCGAGCCCTCCATCATCGCCTGGGCCGAGCAATTCGCCCGCAAGCAGAATGCGCTTTTCCTCGGCCGCGGGCTGCACTATCCGATCGCGCTCGAAGGCGCGCTCAAGCTCAAGGAGATTTCGTACATCCACGCCGAAGCTTATCCCGCAGGGGAGTTGAAGCACGGACCGCTTGCGCTCGTCGATGCAAGCATGCCGGTGGTCGCGATCGCACCGAACGATGCGCTGCTCGAAAAGCTCAAGTCGAACCTGCAGGAGGTACGCGCGCGTGGCGGCGAACTCTATGTCGTGGCTGACGCCGACAGCCACATCGCGTCGAGCGAAGGCGTGCACGTCCTGCGCCTGCCCGAGCACGCGGGGCTGCTCTCGCCGATCGTGCATACGATCCCGCTGCAGCTGCTCGCATATCACGTGGCGGTCATGCGCGGAACGGACGTGGACAAGCCCAGGAACCTGGCGAAGTCCGTCACCGTCGAGTGACGACTCGCGTTCGCTTTCGGTTGCGCGTCACGCGCCGTGCCGACATCGCGCTCGGTCCCGGGAAGGTCGATTTGCTCGAGGCCATCGCGAAGACCGGTTCCATCACTGCCGCGGCGCGTGCGCTCGGCATGTCGTATCGCCGCGCCTGGCTTCTCGTCGATACGATGAACCGCTGCTTCCGGGAGCCGGTCGTCTATGCCGAGAAGGGCGGCAAGCGCGGCGGGGGAACGCGGCTCACCACAACCGGCGTCGAGGCGGTGCGACGGTATCGGCGCGTCGAGAAACGGGCTGCGCGGGCGAGCGCGAACGAGATCCGGGCCCTGCTGAAGCTGTTGCGCCCATAGCGTTAACAGTCCCGAATTGAGCAAGGCAGCGGCGCAACGCGGAACTCAGGCGTAACCGACGCTGCGCCGATCGATCGAGACCGCCTTGATCAGCGCGTAAACGCGCCGGCCCTCGGACAAGCGAAGCTCGTCGCGCGACCGCCGCGTGATCCGCGCCTGCAGTCGCGCAGCGCCTACCTGCAACTGCAGTTCGACAATGGGCCCGCCGTCGTCGGCTATGGCCGCGACCGACCCCTCGAGCACGTTGACGATGCTCAGGCCCTGAGGCCGCGCCAGCGCGAGTGCCACGTCGCGCGCCCGGATGCGCACGCGCACCCGCTCGCCGACCAGCGCTTCGACATTCGGCACGCTGAGCTCGCCGCCGTCGAAGTGCAATGTCGTGAGGCCGTAATCGACGTCGTGCGCGGCGACCACGGTGTCGATCACCGCGCCAGCCTCGAAGCGGCCGGTCTGCGGGCGCAGGTCGATCCGCCCCATGACTTCGTCGACGTCGCCGACTGCGAGCGCCCTGCCTTCGGAAAGGAGCACCATCGTGTCGGCAAGCCGCGTGATTTCCGCGACGGAATGGCTCACGTAGACGATGGGAATGTGCAGATCGTCGCGCAAGAGCTCGATGTAGCGCAGCACCTCGTCGCGACGTTTGAGGTCGAGCGAGGCGAGCGGCTCGTCCATCAGCAGCAGCCGTGGCTGCGCGAGGAGCGCGCGCCCGATCGCAACGCGCTGCTTCTCCCCGCCGGAGAGCGCGGCGGGGAGGCGATCGAGCAGCGAACCCAGCCCCAGCAGCTCGATTACGTGTCCGGGCTCGATCACGCGCTCGGCGCGGGGCGCGCGATGAAAGCCGTAGAGAAGATTCTCCTCGACGTCGAGATGCGGGAACAGCAGATCGTCCTGGAACACGTACCCGAGGCGGCGCCGCTCGGGTGCGACATCGATGCCGCGCTCGGCATCGAACAGCGTCTGACCGTTGACCACGATGTGCCCGCGCTGGGGCCTGGCGATGCCCGCGAGCATGTTCACGACGCTCGTCTTGCCCGACCCCGAGCGGCCGAACAGCCCGACAACTGGCGCTTCGGCACGAAACGCGACATCGACCCCGAAGGCGCCAAGGCGGCGGGTGACGTCGACGTCGATCATGCAGCTGTGCTCGAGGTGACGCGCGCGCGTCGCCGGGCGATCCACTCGGCGGCGACCAGCGCCGCGAAGGACAGCACGACTGCGATCACGGAAAGGCGCAGCGCCTGGAGATCGCCCGTCGGAGTCTGCGTGTAGGTGTAGATCGCGAGCGGCAGCGTCTGGGTCTCGCCGGGGATGTTCGAGACGAACGTGATCGTCGCGCCGAACTCGCCGAGGCTCCGCGCGAACGACAGCACGATACCCGTCACGATGCCCGGGAGCGCCAGCGGCACCGTCACCGAAAGGAATACGCCGATGCGCGATCCGCCGAGGGTTCGCGCCACGGTTTCCAGCCGCCGGTCGATTGCCGCGAACGACAGACGGATCGCGCGGACCATGAGGGGAAAGCCCATGATCGCGGCGGCCAGCGCGGCCCCGGTCCAGCGAAACGCGAGCACGATGCCGAACCAGCCGTCGAGCCACGCGCCGATCGGTCCATGCCTGCCGAAGAGCACGAGGAGCCCGAAGCCGACCACGACCGGCGGCAGCACCAGCGGGAGATGAACCAGCGCATCGACGAGGGTCTTGCCCGGGAAATCACAGCGGTCGAGGAGGTACGCGACGCCGACCGCGACCGGAAGGCTCGCCGCCACGCTCGCGAGCGCAACCTTGAGGCTGAGCAGGATGATTCCGAGCTCGTCAGGCGAGAGGGTCGGCATCCTAGAAGGGCGCGAAACCGTATTCTTCCCAGATCGCCTTCGCCGGCGCGGCGCGCAGCGCGTCGAGCAGCGCTTTGGCTGCCGGCGTGTCGCGACCGGCGATACGCGCTGCCGGATAGACGATCGGCGGATGCGACGCCAGTGGGAATGTATCGACGATGCGCACGCCTTTCTCCGCGAGCGCGTCGGTGCGATAGACGATGCCGAACGCGGCCTCGCCTCGCGCGACGAGAGCGAGCGCGGCCCGAACGTTCTCGGCGCGCACGACCGCTGTCTCGACACGGCTCCACACACCCAGCGTCACCAGAGCCGCTTTCCCGTACTTGCCGGCCGGCACGCTGTCGGGATTGGCCATCGCGAGCTTGCCGCCGGCGAGCGCGCCGGCCAGGTCGAAGCCCGGTGCGATCCTGAGCGAAGCGCCGCTCGCAGCCGGAGCAACCAGAACGAGCACGTTGCGCAGCAGGTTCATCCGCGAATCCGGCGCAAGCAGCTTGCGTTGCTCGAGATAATCCATCCAGTCGAGATCGGCCGAGATGAATATATCCGCCGGCGCCCCCGCCTCGATCTGCTTCGCCAGCGCATTGCTGCCCGCGTAGGACACGATCACCTTGTTGCCCGTTTCCGCCTCAAAGCGTCTGCCCTGCTGGTCGAGGGCCTCCTTGAGGCTTGCCGCCGCGAAGACCGTGACGTCGGCCGCTGATGCTGGCGTGCCGGCCCCGGCGAGATAAACGGTGAACGCAATCGCCGTGACGATCCTCAACATGGGCCGATCCGCGAGCGAATGGGGCGGGAAGGGAAATATACAGCGGTATATAGCGCGCCGCAACGCGAGGCTGACCTTGACGTTCATGGTCGCGGCCCGCATGCTGCCCGTGGAGAGGCTATCGCTGACAGGAGAGTCGTTATGAAGACCAGCGCGCGCAATCAACTCCAGGGGACCGTCCGCGAGCTCATGAAGGGGCCGGTGAGCACCGAGGTGACGATCGAGGTGATGCAGGGCGTTCGAGTGGTGGCCGTGATCAGCACGCGCTCGGCCGAAATCCTGGGCCTTGCCGTCGGCAAGCCGGCTTACGCGCTGATCAAGGCGAGCAGCGTCGTCGTCGCGGTCGACTGAGCGAGGCGGCGACATGGCGCGGACATCGGGTCTCGCGGTGGTATTCCTGCTCGCCTCCGCGTGGGCCGCCTCGGCGCTTGCCGATGCGCCCGGCGCGGTCACAACCGCGCTGACGGTCAAAGGCAGCGTCGAGCGCGAACTTACGCTATCGGTTGATGACTTGAAGCGGCTGCCGGTGCAGCGCGTCGACGACGTCCGCAGCGTGCGCGAGGCTGGAGGCGCCGCGTCCTCGTCGCAAAGCGCCCGCCACTACGCCGGCTGTCTGCTCCGGGATGTGCTCGAGCGCGCAAAGCCGGTCGAGAAAAGGCGCATGGATTTCCGCAGGAGCGCGGTCATCGCGACCGCGAGCGACGGCTATCGCGTCGTATTCTCGTGGGCAGAGCTCTATCTATCGCCGATCGGCGACGGCGTCCTCGTCGTCTACGAGCGCGACGGCGCGCCGCTCGACGACAGTGAGGGACGCATCGCCCTCGTTTCGCTCAGGGACACGCGTCCCGGTCCTCGCCACGTGAAGTGGCTGCAATCCATCGAGCTACGCGTCCTAGAGTAGGTGCGAATTCATTCGCCCCTGACGCCCGAACATTCGACGACTGATTCGACCCTACGGCGCCGCGACCGGAGTGAAGCCGTGGCGCGCCAGGATTTCCTGGCTGGGAATTGAAAGTACGGAGAGCGCGAAGCGCTCCGCGCCGGAGCGTGACGGATCCAACCATCGCCGTCACCGTGAGCGCCGCGAAGAGCGACTTACGCGTTCGGGTCGCCGGCATTGGGATAGAAGAGCTGCTCGCCATTGATCTTGTAGTCGGCGATCGTCTTCTGGCCTTCCGGAGAGACCAGCCAGTCGATGAACTGCTGGCCGAGCTCCTTCTTCACGCTCGGATGCTTCGTGGGGTTGACCAGCATCACGCCGTACTGGTTGAACAGGCGCTTGTCGCCTTCGACCAGGATCGTGAGATCGGCGCGGTTCTTGAAGGCGAGCCACGTGCCCCGATCGGCCAGGATGTAAGCGTTCATCGAAGCGGCGGTGTTGAGCGCGGGGCCCATGCCCTGGCCCGTGTCGCGATACCACGGGCCCTTGACCTTGTCGAGGTCGATGTCGGCGGCCTTCCACAGCGCAAGCTCCGCCATGTGTGTACCGCTCCTGTCGCCGCGCGAGACGAATGGGGCGTGAGCCGTCTCGACCTTCTTGAACGCCGCGAGGATGTCCTTGCCGCCGCCCACTTTCGCGGGATCGCTCTTCGGCCCGATCAACACGAAGTCGTTGTACATCACGGGATAGCGCTTGACGCCCTCACCCTCGGCGAGAAACTTCTCCTCGGCCGGCTTCGCGTGAACGAAGACGACGTCGGCATCGCCCCTCCGGGCCACGTCGAGCGCCTGGCCGGTGCCGAGCGCAACGACGTGAACCTTGACGCCGGTTTTCTTCTCGTAGACGGGCAGCAGGTAGCCGAACAGCCCCGATTGCTCGGTCGATGTGGTCGAGGCCACCGTGATGAATTTCTCCTGTGCGCTCGCGAGCCCTGCGGCGGCGAGCAGCGCGAGGACGAGAAAGGCTCGACGCGCGACTACCATGGCAACTCTCCTTCCAGAAATTGCGCCGCTTCGGGCGAAGCCGGCCGCTTGAAAAACTGCGCCGTGGGCGCACGTTCGAGCGCACGCCCCTGATGCAGGAACAGGATCTCGTCGCCCATGCGCTTGGCCTGGCCGAGGTTGTGCGTGACCATCACGATCTTCGTGCCCGATGCGTGCATCGCGGCGATAACCCGCTCGATCTCGTGCGTCGCGCCGGGATCGAGATTGGCGGTGGGCTCGTCCAGGAAGAGCACTTCCGGATGCAGCGCCCAGGCGCGCGCGAGGGCCACCCGCTGCTGCTCGCCTCCGGAGAGCACGCGCGCCGGATGCCCGGCCAGCGGCTCGAGTC
>DATJWL010000117.1:0-46971 GCA_035501215.1 Casimicrobiaceae bacterium | reverse complement strand
CTGTTCGGCGATCAGACATTGCAGAACAATCGGACCGAGCTCGTGCTCTTCATCACGCCGCGCGTCGTCGAGAACGAGGCCGACGTGGTCCGCATCATCGACGATCTGCGGCGCAAGATGGATCAGCTCGACGGGGTGTTTCCAGTGAGGAAAACGAGCGGGGAGACCGAGACGCCCGCGATCCCGTCGATCAAGTACGCGCCCGGAACCCAGCTCGAACCGAAACCATCGGGGACGCAGCCGGAGCCGGGAACCGTCGTCAAATGACGACGCCATCAATGTTGCGGGAATGCAACAGACCTGAACGAGAGGGAAAAATGCTGTTTTTGCGATTGACGCATGGGGATGCCTTGGATAGGCTGCAAAACGAAAGTGGCCAGGTTGGCGTGAAGATTTGTGCGCTAACTCGGCGCTTGGGGCGGTTGAGCTGGGCGGCACTGGGAGTGGGACTCGCAGCTTGTGCCAGCATCAGCGTGGATTCGTCGCCCGAAGCAAAACAGAAGCTGGTTGCCGAGCGCGCGCAGGCGCGCTGGGAGTTGCTGCTCAAAGGCGATGTGGAAGGTGCCTACCAGTACCTGAGCGCGGGCTCGAAGGCGGGCACCCCGCTGGCGCTGTACAAGGCGAAGATCAAACCAGGGCTCTGGCGCAAGGCGAAGGTGGACAAGGTCGACTGCGAGGCTGAGGTGTGCAAGGTCTGGACGCTGCTGACCTACGACTACAAGACGATGAAGGGGATCGAGACACCTTTTCCGGAGACTTGGATCATCGAAAATGGGACAGTCTGGTACGTTTATCGCTAGTCAAAGCGGCCGGGCAGACGTTGCAAATATCACACAGAAACTCCCAGGAGGGCGGATGCGGGAAGGATTCGTTTGTAAAATCAGATTGGGTGTAATAGACTCGCGGCTGCTGTCGGTCTTAAAGTGATCACTTTAAACCTGAAACACTGAAACAGAGGAGTCATCAAAAACCATGAACGCGTTCCAAAGAAAATCGCTGTACGCAGCCCTGGCAGGAGCGGGTGCGTTGGGCGTGGCGGCGACTGCAGACGCCGTACAGGTCAATCCCAACGGCCTTGGCCAGGTCCTGATCTATCCTTACTACACGGTTCAGTCCGACGGGGCCGGCAACGCCTACAACTCGCTGTTGTCCGTGGTCAACACGGACAGCTCGGCGAAGGCGATCAAGATCCGCTTCCTCGAAGGCAGGCGCAGCCAGGAAGTGCTCGACTTCAACGTGTTCCTGTCGAAGTTTGACGTGTGGACGGCGGCGATCGAGCCCACCTCGGCCGGCGGCGCCAAGATCACCACGGCCGACAACTCGTGCACGATCCCGGTCAACACCCTGCTGAAGGCGGGCGTGAACTTCGTCAACTTCGCCTACGCCGGCGACGGCGGCGGCGACGGCCTCGACCGGACGAGGGAAGGGTACGTCGAAATCATCGAGATGGCGACGTACACCAGCACGAACTGCACCTCGATCGTGGTGACGCACGTCAACGGCGTTCCCGAGTGCCAGGGCGCCAAGCATCCGCTCAACGACAACTCGGCGAAGACCGATGCGAGCTCTAGCGCCGGCGGCCTTTTCGGCGGCATGACGCTCATCAACGTCGGCACGGGCACGGACTACACGGAAGACGCCGTGGCGCTGGAGCGGTTCAACCAGGTTAGCGGCGGCGCGCTCTACTTCAACGCGGGCAGCATCGCGCCGGCCCTGGACACTGTCGATGCGGCCGAAGGCAGCACGGTGTACGGCGCCCTCAACGACGGCGGTGTGAACGCTGGTGTAACGACGTTCAACAGCGACGGCACCATCGCGTTTACAGCGAACTACCAGCCCGACGGCTACATAGGCGTCTTCCATTCGCCCTGGGACGGGACGCAGTGCGGCGCGACGGGTACGAAAGCCGACGCTTGTCTCCCCGTCGACGCGGTGAGCGCGGCGCTGATGCACACCCAGGTGATCAACGAGTACGTTCTCGACGCGGCTACCAAGTCCGGGACCGACTGGGTGATCACCTTCCCGACCAAGCGCTTCTATGTGTCCACCGGGACGGGCAGCGCGATCAAGCTGTTCCAGAAGAACTTCAACAAGACCGACTTCTCGTGCGACGACGTCATCATCAACATCTGGGACCGCGAGGAGACCACGGTCACCACGCCGCAGTCGTTCTCGCCGCCGCAACCGGGCGGCAAGCCGACGTCCTTGTGCTTCGAGGCGAACGTGCTGACGTTCAACGGCAGCTACGTGCTCGGCCTTGGTCCCATCGTCGATGGTACCAGCACCATTGGCAACAGGGCGAGCCTCACGACGACGTTCGAGCATGGCTGGCTCGATATGCACCTGTCGTCGGCGTCGAGCGTGAGCTACCACAAGCTCTTCAACACGAACACGACCCACATCTACGAGGCCTCGGATGTCACGACCGGGCAAACGGTCACCTATCAGGGACTCCCGGTGGTCGGCTTCGCGGTGCAGTCGTTCACCAACGGCACGCTGCAGATAACGAATCCGATCGTGGGCGCTCCCAGCACAGCGCTGTCTAACTACGGCGGCAACTTCGTCCATAAGTACGTGACGTTGATCAACTGACCGCGCGTGATGGCAAAACGAGGGCGGGGCTTCGGTCCCGCCCTTTTTTTAGCGCGCATTCGTTCGCCTCGCGCAGAGCGGATCAGCGGTCGGATTGCGCGGACGAACGGAGAGCGCTTCGTTGTATGCTAATCGAATACGCTCGCGCCGCGAGGCGTTGGCGGCGGGGATGCAGTCCGGGGAGGGACGGGACTCACGAGGCTTGGAGCAGTCGGGCATCGTGAGGTAAAATCAGCTAATTTTCGTTGGACGCCGGCGTGTAAGCAGCAGCAAGAAGACGCGGGGCCGCCGGGCGCTCCGACAGGGAGTACAGCATGAGACGATCCTTCCTTCGCCAGGCCCTTGTCGTGCTCGCGGCCGGCGCAGTCTTCCTTCCCATGGCGGTTTATCACGGCGATACAGCGCAGGCCGCATCGATCACCTTTCCCGATACCTGCTCCATGAGCGGGCCGGATGGAAGCGGCAACTTCACGCTGAATTGCCAGACTACCGGAGGGCCCGGCCTGCCGGGGCAATGCTCGATCGCCTATTCGCCCAGCAACAATGTCGCAGCGAATACATCCGTGCAGATGACAGTGAACTGCAATACGGGTGCGCCGTTCACCTCCTACTCGTGGACGGGTGGCTTTGCCGCCGGTCAGACCGGTCAGACGACCACTGCCGCGAACGTTACAACGTCGGCTAGCGGAAACGTAACGGTAAGCAACTCGGTCGGTCCTACGATTGTGAATTGGTCGGTCACCGTCGGCGGTGGCGGCGGCGGCGGGCCCGTCGACACGAGCGCCTGCACTAACATGGGTCTGACCCCGCGGGTGGTCACCGTCGCCTGGGGAAGCAACACCGTTGTGCGTCCGCCGAGCTTCGGGCCGAACGACGCGCTCATCGTCCAGTTCGTCACGAGTTCTGTCACGACCTCGATCGCCAAGGGCAACATCAGCGCCGTCGAGTTCAATGGCCCGTACGCACCGCGCGCCGGGGCGCTCTCCGACATACCGTGCGACTTCGGTGTCGGCTTGGCGAAATCCGGCAGTTCGAGCAGGACCTGGTTCAACGGGTCGAACCCAAGCTTCAGCTTCACCGTGAGCAACCCGTTGAAGAACTACCCGACGCTGCTGCCGAATACGCCGTATTACTTGAACATAACCAACTTCGTGCCCGCGCCGCCGCCCCTGACCGGCACGCAGGAATGCGGCCAGAGCAACTGCCCCATGCAGATCACGCTGACCAAGCCCACCGGCACCTAGGCGCGGCCTGTTGAGTGACGCGGAAAGCCCCGCGCGAGCGGGGCTTTTCGTTGCTCCTGTAGTCCCCTCATCATCTGCTACCCTGGGAAGCGATCATGAACGTTCTCCATCGATTCATTGCCGGATACGCCGGCGGAAGAAGGCCCACACGCCGCGTTGCCGGCGCGTGCGTGTTGGCCGCGCTCGTCATCGCTGCCGATTGCCTCGGGCAGGCGGTCAAGGCCGAGGAAAAGGTCCTCGCCGAGAACGCGTTCGTGAAGCTCACGCTCGCCGATTACGAAGCCGAGCTCCTGCTGCGGGTGCCTCCGGAGTCGCGCGCCGAGTTCGCCGCAAGCTCCACGCGGCTCACGGGGTTCCTCAACACGCTGCTGATCAACATGACGCTCGCCAAGCAGGCGCGCGACGCCGGGCTCGATCGCGATCCCGAGACGTCGCGCCAGATGGCGCTCGCGGCCGACCGCGTCCTCGCGAGCGCAATGGTGAGCAAGATCGAGCGCGACGCCGCGGCCGAATTCGACGCCAGGGAGGCCGACTTTCTCGTCAAGGCGCGCGAGGATTACGTGATGCACAAGGAGAAGTACCAGGTGCCCGAGCGGGTGAGCGCATCGCACATCCTGATCGACGAGAAGAAGCACGGCGAGGTGGCGGCGGTCGCGCTCGCGAGGCAGGCGCGCGAGAAGCTTCTGGCCGGTGCGGACTTCGCAACCCTCGCCACCGAGGTTTCCGATGACCCCACGGCCAAGACCAACGGCGGCAAGCTTGGCTGGTTCGGGCCGAACAAGATGGACCCTGCCTTTTCCAAGGCCGCGTTTGCGCTCAAGAACGTCGGCGATCTGAGCGAGCCCGTGAAGTCGAGCTTCGGCTGGCACATCATCCGCCTCGACGGACGCCGCCCGGCGAGCGAGGTCCCGTTCGAGCGGGCGCAGAAGCAGATCATGGCGGAGTTGAAGACCCAATACGTCAACGAAGTCCGCAAAGCGAGGCTCGCCGCGATCAGTCACGATCCGGCGATGAAGGTGGACCAGGCCGCGGTCGACGCGCTGGTGATGAAGCTGCCGGGAATGCCCGACCGCTCGCCTCCGCCCGAGCCGAACAGCAACTGAGATCGATGAAGGAAAACGACCGGGACGGCGCCCGACTCAGCTTATCCAGGTCTCCGCGTCGAAGTAGCGACGTCCCGCCAGGGCCGAATCGAATTTCGTCCAAAAGTCATCCTGGTAAGTCCGTATTTCCGTCCACGACGGCCGTTGCCGCGCGGGCAGACCCTTCGACGCATCGGCCGGGGGCAGGGGATCGAGAATCGCGTTGGACACATTGCCCAGGTATCTCTTGTGAAACAGATCACCGGGTAGCTCCTCCAGCCAGCCACCGGAGGCGACCGGGCGTTCCCTCCACGGCATCTTGCTCAAGACGTCGCAGCGCGCCGCGAAAAAGGTTCCGGGGTAGAGCCAGCGTCCATTCGCCGACTCGTGCTGCTCGGGCCGGTCGCTCCACAGGAACGGCCCCGTGACAGGATAACGGGTCAACAGCGCGTTGACGCGATCGAAGCTGCCGAACGTGTACTCGTAGAGGTATTCGATCCACTTCGTCCACACGCCGTGCGGCCTGGACATGCCTTTGCCGTGCGCGTACATGAACGCCTGACCGTTTGTGTCGCGAAGCAAGTCGTCGAAGATGCGGATGATGGAAGTTGCCTCGTGCAACGGGTTGTTGGGCGCGTCGACGATCTCCCAGGTAGCGGGATCGGCGAGAGAGCCCCTGACATAGGATGGCGGCAGGAACGCGTCGCCCGTCATGCAGGAGAGGATCTTGCGTCCGTTGAACAGAGAACCGTACTTGCGTAGCTGCCCGAGATGGTAATGCAGCGTGATCCTGTTCCTCTTGAACGGAGCCAGGTGATAGACGAGATGCCAGACCTTGATCTCGGGGTAGGGAGGGGAGATGGGCAGCACCTGGTCCAACGATCTGTACTGAAGGGTCATCGGTGTACGTCCAGTTGGGAATGTCGCACCGTCCAATTGGAAGCGCAATCCGTTCGCCGTGGCTTGCCGGTGATAACATATTTCTGTAATCACGATTCCCTCGCCCGGCTTGCGGGGAGAGGGCTGGGGTGAGCGGCGTGCGCCGGTTACTCATCGAAGGCTGGCGTTTCATCCACCACTCCTACGCGCTTGTTGCACAGTCGCACTGCCTGTGCCTGCTGCGCCGGCCCGACGTCGACCTGCGCTTCGTCGACCTGCCCTATTACTTCAAGCGATGGCGCGGAATCCGCGGCGTCTTCACCGCCGAACAGGAAGCCCTCCTCGCCAGCTTGCGCGCTCCTGAGCCGGACTTCATGCCCCAGGCGACGCTCACGATGCGGCCCGAGCGCCCCGATTTCAGCGCGCCGCGCTCCGGTCGCAGGTTCGCGTTCGGCACGGCCGAATATCGGGTCCTCGCCGAAGACAAGCGCAGCGACTTGCGCTCCGCGGCCGAAGTGCCGGACACGGTGAGCGTGGTGACGCCTTCGCGCTGGAGCGCGCTCGCGTACGAGCGCTTCGGCCTTCCCCGCGAGCGCGTCCACGTCGTTCCGCATGGGGTCGACCTCGAGGTTCTTCGTCCCGACGCGGCGGCGCGCGACGCGACGCGGGAAGCGCTCGGTCTGCGCGATGCGTTCGTTTATCTGTCCACGGGCGCGATGACCGGGAACAAGGGGGTAGACGTCCTGCTTGCGGCCTTCGCCCGCGTCGCCGAGACCGAGCCGCGGGCCAGGCTCTTTCTCAAAGGCGCCGACGCGCTCTATTCCTCGCGCGACATGGTGCGCGCGGTGCTCGACATTCTTCCGGCGCGGTCTCGGGAAACCGTGGCTGCCAGGCTCATTTATAACGGAGACACGTATTCTTCCCGGATGATGGGCGATCTCTTTCGCGCGGCCGACGTCTACGTCGCGCCGTACCGTGCAGAGGGGTTCAATCTGCCGGTACTGGAGGCGGCCGCCTGCGGCGTTCCGGTGATCTGCACCGCGGGCGGCCCGACCGACGAGTTCACGCAAGAGTCCTTCGCGCGACGCATCCACAGCACGCCGACGCAGATGCCCCCGGGCGCGCCCGACGTCGGCGATTATCTCGAGCCCGATCTCGACCATCTCATCGAGCTGATGCGGCAGGCGATGCACGAGCAGGACAACGCCGCGCGGGCGGGCGCGGCGGGAGCGTCTTATGTCGCGGAGCATTTCACCTGGGAGCGGGTGACGGAGCGGCTGGTGGAGGTGTTGTTTCCTGGGGTGAGGGCGGCGACAGCGCAATGAGCCGGATCCTGTATATCAGCCATGACGTGTCGCAGCCGCGCGGTGGGGTCGGGGTTTTGTACGATCACGTCGCAGCGCTCCGCGCCCACGGTTTCGACGCGTTCGTCGTCCACACGACGCCGGGCTTTCGCTATCCGTTCGGGCGGCCCGACGTCCCGGTGATCGACGGCAGCTCCAGCGTGAGAGGCTCGAAGACCGATGTGCTCGTCGTCCCCGAGGATCACGCCGCCGTCATCAGCAAGTGCCGCGAGGTGGCCTGCCGCAAGGTGCTCTTCTGCCAGAACCATTACTTCATCTTCGACGGCCTCGCCCCGGGCGAGACCTGGGGTGAATTCGGCTTCTCCGGCTACATTTGCGTTTCGACGCCGATTCAGCGTGCGCTGAAGCAGTGGTTCGGCGTGGACGCGAGCGTGGTAAGGCCCGGGCTCGACGATGCCTGGTTCGCGGATGGCTTCAAGCCGTTCGCACCTCCGGTCACGCTGGCCTGCATGCCGCGCAAGGGTCCGTCCAACCTCCGGTTGGTGCGGGGACTGCTGGCAGCCGTCGGCCACGCCGACGGAAAGGACCTTGCCTGGCTCGAGATCGAAGGCTTGCCCAAGGATCAGGTCGCGGCGCGCCTGCGCGCGGCTCACATCTATGTCTCGACCAGCATGTATGAGGGCCTCGGGCTGCCGCCGCTCGAAGCCATGGCGGCCGGATGCCTCGTCGTCGGATTCGCGGGCGGCGGCGGGCTCGATTACGCTACCGCCGACAACGGCGTCTGGGTCCCGGACGACGATCCCTGGGCGCTGGCAGAGGCGCTGGCGCACACCTTGGCCAGCCTCAACGACCCGGCGGCGGTTGCCGCGCTGGACACCAAGCGCCAAGCGGGTCGAGCAACCGCCATGAGCTATAGGCGAGAGCGGTTCGAGCGCGAGCTGATTGCATTCTGGTCCACGTACCTTGACACGATCGATGCGTGATGCTATAGCATCTGATGCATGCGCACTACACTGGATATCGCGAACGATGTGCTGCAGGCGGCCAAGGAGCGCGCTCGCCGCGAGAGGAAGACCGCCGGCGAGGTGATCTCCGAGCTTGCGCGCAGCGCTTTGACTGCACCGTCGGCGTCGCTGACCGCGCGGGAACCCAAGGCGAGCTACGGGTTCCGCCCGTTCCCGAAGCGCGGCGGCATCGTGACCAACGATCTGATCGATACGCTGCGCGAAGAAGACGCGTATTGAGTTTCCCTGATGCGGGCGCTGCTGGACGTCAATGTGCTGATCGCCCTGCTTGACGCCGATCACACGCTGCATTCACGCGCAACGGCCTGGTTCGCGAGCCATGCGCGTTCCGGCTGGGCGTCCTGTCCGATCACGCAAAATGGGTGCGCACGCGTCATGTCGCATCCGAAATACCCCAATGCAGTCCCCGTGCGCGCCGTTATGGATCGCATGCGTGATGCCACCGCCGGCGCGCTGCACGAATTCTGGCCGGACGATGTCAGCCTGCTCGATGCCCGGGTCGCGGATCCGACGCGGATCCACGGACCGCGCCAGCTCACTGACCTCTACCTGCTCGCACTCGCGGTGCGGCACGACGGACGATTCGTGACTTTCGATGCCGGCGTAGCCAGAGACGCCGTGATGGGAGCCGGCAAACATCGTCTCGTGGTGCTCTGATTCGGGAGTCGTCGAACTCCTCCTTATGCTCCCCTCGCCGCCGATCGAAGTCGATACTCGCCAGCTCGTGTCCGCGGTCGTGGCCGCCGCGACGGGGAACGGACTGCTGCCGGAAGGGGAACCGGACTTCTCGAAGGAGCGGGCGAGCAAGCCGCTGATCGTGGTGGCCGCAGCGCCCAAGGCGGGCTCGACGTTCCTGGTGAACACGCTCATCCGCATCACCAGATTGCGCGGGTTCCGGCTCTGCGCGGCGTACTCGACCAACGAGCACGATCTGTATCTGCCCGCGTTGTGCCTCATGAACCCTTATGGCTGCGTGTCGCAGCTCCACATGAAGGGCACGTATCACAACGCGGCGCTCATGCGCACGTTCGGCATCCGGCCCATCATCCTTGTTCGGCGCATCGAAGACATCGTCGTGAGCTTGCAGCACGATCTCAGGGACAAAGCCCAGAAGCGCTCCGTTGGGACTGGCCGCGTCGGGTACTCGTTCCTATGGCAGGATCAAACGACGAAAGACCTGAGCGACGAGCGGTTGCTCGACATGATCATCGATCTCGCCGTGCCCTGGTTCGTCAACTTCTACGTCTCGTGGCACCGGCTGTGCGAACAGGGCGCCGTCGACGCGCTCTGGGTCACCTACGAGGAGCTGTTCGCGGACAAGGAGAGGACCGTGCGGAGGGTGCTGGACTTCCTGGGATTGCACAACGGCGTGAGCATCGATCCGGCTATCCTTTCGCGCAAATACCGCACCTTCCGCGATGGCAGCGTCGGACAGGGAGCGGCGACGCTAACCGCCGAACAACAGCGCAGGTTGCGCGAGCGGTTCTCGTACTACCGCGACATCGACTTCGGCAAGTACGGGCTGTAACGCAATCGCGGAAAATCGCGCTGATCATTCCGCTCGATGACCCCGCTGCCCCGCGATGCACGTGCACGTCATTAATCTCGACCGAAGCGTCGCCCGGCTGGATGAGTTCCGACGGTGGAACGCGCACATGCCCGACATCGAACGCTTTGCGGCGATCGACGGCGCAACTGTGGATCGTCAGCAGCTAATTGAGCGAAACACAATCGCGGAAGATTTGCGGTATACGGACGCAGCTCTCGGCTGCGCCCTTTCTCATCTTTTTTTCTGGGAGATGGCGTCGACCAAGTCCACAGTTACTACTGTTTGTGAGGACGACGCTATCTTGCACGGCTCATTCAGCGACATCGCACCGCGCCTTGTAGACACCCTGCCAAAGGACTGGGAGATCGTCGTGTGGGGTTGGAACTTTGATTCGATATTATCTTTCGATCTGATGCCCGGCATCGCCCCCTGCTTGGCGACATTCAATCAGGAGCGGCTCCGAAGCAAAGTCAGGGCGTTTCAATCGCAGCCCTTATCTCCGCAGCTATTTAGATTGTTCCGAGCCTTCGGTACCGTCTGCTACAGCGTAACCGCAGCGGGCTCTCGTAAGTTGCTCGAACGGGCGGTCCCGCTCAGGAATTTCACCCTCGATGTGCAAAGGATCAAGACTCCTGCGCTTCCAAACGTCGGGATCGATGTCGTGATGAATGCAGCGTACTCGAACCTAAACGCGTTCGTATGTTTTCCGCCGCTAGCGGTGACAAAGAACGATCATGACGTGTCAACGATTAGGGGAAGCTAGTAGGCGGGGCGGCGAGCTCCACTTCCGACATATTCGCCTTTGGCAGCACCCACGTCGTCTCGAGCGCAATGCCATCTTCGGCGCTGACATGCGGCCGTGTGGTGCCCCGCATCAGATGAACGGCGTAGAGTTCTTCCACTGCTCCTGAGAAGCGCAAGAACGCGACCGTCTTGGCGGTTTCGATGTTGACGACCCACACGCCGCTCACGCGTTCCGGATTCTCGTCTGTGACCGCGATGTCGACGGATGTATCGGAAGCGGCGCGCACCTGCGATAACCCTACGAAAGCAAATGGGCCAGCGAAGTCCAGCCCGCGGGTGAAACCCGGGAGGCGGATCACCGTTTCGAGCCTGCCGGTCGCAAGGTCCACGGTAGCGAGACTGCCCTTCCCCGACTCGAGCAGCCACAACCGATCGCGGTAGAGGCGCGGAGAGTGAGGCATGAACAGTCCGCGCGTAACGGTCTCTCCGCTGTCGACGTCGATCACCATGCCGCCGTCGCGCTTGTTGGCGCGCCACCCCTCCACGGTGTTGCTTTCGCCGAACGCAGTGACGAACCGCGGGCGACCTTCTCCCAGCGCGAGACCGTTCAGATGGCACCGATCTCCGGGCGCGTAGCCGGTAACGAACGGGGGCCGCCAGCGCGGCACGAAGCTGTGCACCTCGTCGAGCGTGCACAGGCACGAGAAGCGCGTGTTGGCGCACCAACACTCCTCGCCCGCGAGCGCGATCTCGTGAATGTAGTTCGCTCCTGTGATATGCACGTTGCGCATGAGATACACGGCATCGTGACCCTCCAGCGGCGCGAAGCCCGCCGAAAATGCCGGCATGTTGCGGAACTCGTAGACGCGGTCCCACCCTCCGACGACGAGGCGTCTCGAGTCAACCGCCATGCCCATCGGCTGGTTCAGGGCGACGAAATCCGTGTGCAGCTCCTCGCCCTCGCTGCGCACGACGATCAGCATCCCTGCCTGCTCGAGCGCGCTTATGACGAGCGAACTCTTCAGCCGTTGCAGCAAACCGGGAAAGTTGCGCGTATGGACGCTGCTCAGCGCTTCGGCGGAGATTGCGGTGGGTTCGGCCACGACCGTGCTCTCCTATACCATCTGCTCAAACGCCTGGCCGAGCGCCTCGATGGGCTCGCTGCGATCGACGAGTCGCGGCAGCGCTTCGCGGATCCGTGCGGACAACGCCTCGCGATATGCGGGATCGCCCGCCACGCGCAATGCGATCTCGACATACTCCTCGACATCGCGCGCAATCAGCTCTTCGACGCCGACGATCCGAAGCATCGCCGCGCTCTGGCGGCCGCGCATGAACCGGCCCGGCAGGGTGACGATCGGGAGACCCGCTGCGAGCGCATCGAGGCTCGAGCTGCCGCCGCTCCAATGCAGCGTATCGAGCATCACATCTGACGCGCGCATGACCTGCCGGTAATCGTGCTGGCTCAGCAAGGGGAGCACCTTGATCTGTTGGCGCGGCGGCAGGCCGCGCGTCTTCATTCCCGTCTGCAGGCGGTCGAGGAAGGCCTGCCTCTGGCCTGCGGTCATGCCGCCGAAGAAGATCAGCGCCGCATCCTGGTCGCGCGCGAGCACCTCGAGGAAGAGCGCGTCGCTCTCAGGGTGGACTTTGTGGAGCAGCTGCGGGCAGAGGTAGATTCGCTTATCCGGGGGCAGCCCGAAGCGATCGCGTCCGGGTTTCTCCACGGGCGCTGTCGGCGCGTAGCGCGTGCCGAGCCCGGGCAAAAGCACCAGTTCCTCGCGGTAATGCGCGCCGGCGTCCGCAGGCTCCATGTCGGCGCACGACAGGAAGTAGTCGATGACGCCGCTGCCCGTGGTGACGGGGTGGCCCCACGCGGCGCACTGGACCCGGGCCAGACGCAGATTGGCGAGCAGACTGCTGTGAACGGCCATTCCTACGTCGGGAAACACCAGAATATCGAGCGCCAGCGATCTCGCAGTCCGTGCGACCTGTTCGGTGGGACCGACGACCGAGACCGATTCGTCGCTGGCGCGCGCGAGCGCTTCGGCATGCGGATCGGTAATGCCCCCGGTAAACAAGGTGCAGACATGGAAGCGATCGCGCGGGAGATCCGTGATCCAGCTCCCGAAGTAATCTCCGATCGTGGAAGCGCGCAGATTCGAAGAAATGAACCCGATGCGTATTTTTGCGGCGCGATCACCCCGCGGCCGGATCGGCGCCTGCAGTTCGGGCAGGGCCGCGCCGAGCAACGCCGCCAGGAAATCGCTGTAGCTCGATTGCAATGCGCGATCGTCCTCGCCTTGGTACGCGAGATAGAAATTAACCATGTCGACGCGGAGGACGCCGTGCGGTTGCGCGAGCCAGCGCGATTTCCTGGCATGCAAACGCCCGAGACCCTCGGCGAACCGGTTGCGCCACATTCTCAGATCGGCGATCCCGGCATAAACGGGAGGCAGGATGAGCGCTTCGGTGACTGCCGCGGCGATGTTGTCGGGATCGAGCGCGAGCGCTCGTTGACAGGCTTCAATCGCGGCGTCCGCATTGTTCTGCTGCACCAGCACCTCTGCCAACGCCACATGCAGCACGGATTGGCTCGGGTCGAGCGCGCAGGCACGCTGCAGCACCGGTTCCGCCGCATCGTAGCGCCGCTTGGCGGCCAGTGCCTTGCCGAGCCGTCCCCAGTGCAAGCCGACGGCGGGTTCCAACTCAACCGCACGCTTGAAGGACGAGATGGCTTGCTCGCCCTGCCCGAGCTCTGACTGCCGTTGGCCAAGCAGCACCCATGCTTCCGCGTTGGCGGGTGCCTCAGGCTCGCCTCGCGGTTGCGTCTCGACGGCGGCTGTAGGCAGCAAGAGCGCCGAGGCGGAACCGGCGTTAGAGGCTTCGGTCATCCTCCGCCTTCACTCGGCAAGGCTCTGCTCGATGCCCTGGATGAGGACGAACTTCCTGCGCCGCGGGACGGAAACCGCGGCCGAAACCGTTGGATCCCAGTAGTCGAGCGGCGTCGGCGGTCTCTCTCCGAGATACGTCGCGGGCGCAAGCACGCCCTTCGGCGGCGCCAGGTCCTCGCCGTGTGCAAAGCTGCGGACGAGCGCCGGCACCCTGGTGATGCCCTGCTTCACGAGCGCGGCCGCGCGATGGTTGCCGTCCCTCAGCACGAATCGACCGCCTACATCGGCGACCTGGAGGTAGGACGTTGCGATCTCGACGATGAAGCCCATGAGGTTGCCGCGAGGCACCTGCTGCGCGGCGAAACCCACGACGCGCAGGTTGCCGTCGAAGTCGGAGAGCACCGCCACGTTGCGTTGGGAATCGACCTGATAGGACAGCGGCTGCGGATTCGGGATCGGCAGCGTGATGTCGGCGAGCGCCGGAAGATCGTTGGCATCCAAGCGAGTGAGCCTCGCGTCAGACTCCGTTACGACCGTGTGTTGCACCACGCATACTCGCGCGAGATCGACGATGGCGATCTCCCAACCCTCGTCGCGGAAGGTCTTGAATCGTTCGTGTCCATAGAGCGCCGCACGGTGTGCGTGCAGGACCTCAGGACAAGGCGCGACGATCGGCGAGAGCGCCTGGAATTTCTCGCGCACCGCCACCGCTGCACGCGCGGCTTCGACGCCTCGCCGTTGCTCGTCAGTCAGTTCGAGGTCTCGGCTGTGCGAGGTCAGCACGCCCTTCGCCTGCTTGTCGGAGAGCCAACCCAACAGGGCTCGTGCAGGGCGCAGCACCGGAGGTTCGGGAGCCATAGGAAGATGCAGCAGCTCTATTGCCCGTATCCAAGTTGCGCCGCGACATCCCGTACTTCCGCTGCGGCCAGCGCCGCGCGGTCGCGCTGATCGAGGCATATTGCGTCGGCGTCGGCCTCGGAGTCGCGATCGGACCGCGCCGGGCCAGGGACACCCTTGACGCGTGTCTCGATCGCAGCGCGGTCGAATCGTCCGGCGTCGATCGCGACGTGCGCTGCCAGCGAGGCGATCGCCGCTTCGGGATCGGCAACAATATCCTCAAATCGCCACAGACGCACCGAAGAGCCCGGAAGGCAGGTGCGAGCGAGCGACAATGACGCCGTCGTCCAACGGCTGAGGAAGACCTCGGGCCGCGACTGGTAGTCTTTTTCGTAGAACGCGGTAGCTTTGATCGACCGCAGCGCTGCCTCAGGGTTGCGGACCAGAACAATAATCGCCGCGTTGGGAAAGAGCATCTTGAGCAACTCGACTGCGCCTCCCGTGTATCGGATCTCCTTGAATCCCCATCGCGGGTAACCAAGCTCCGCTGCCGGCACCGCGAGCGACCGCAGCAATGCAGCCCGCGCGCCTTCGACAAACGCCTCGTGCGGCGGATTGACGTTCGGGATCCACCGGTTCCACCCTTCGCTCGTGAACCGCTCGAAATGGCGCGCGCCCTCGGCTTCGATCCACTGAGCCATCCCCGCCACCATGCGCTGCAGCCCGTCGAGCAGCAAGCCACCGTGCTCGCCCCAGATCATGATCTCGCCGGTCGAGATCAGCATACGTTGGAGGAGCGTGCTGCCGGTCCGAGCGCCTCCGGCCAACACGAAAACCGGTGGTCCGCTCGGCTCCACGACCACGTCACGTGTTTTGGATCACGATGAGACGGAGTTTATCGAAAAAGCGGTCCCATCGGTAGCTCCGAGAAAGTACTCGCGCACGCGAGCGATGTGCGCCTCCCCGAGTTGGCTGACCACCGTGGTGCGCGCGGCATGGCCTACGCGCTGGGCAAGGGAACGATCGGACCGCAACGTTTCGATGTAACCGATAGCTTCGGTTTGCGTATCGAAAAGGAATCCGTTAGTTCCATGCACGATCAATTCACGGTAGCCGCCGCTGCGGCCGGCGACCACCGGCAGCGCGCAAGCCATCGCCTCGACGACAACCCGACCTGAAGCTTCGCGCCATGTCGGGTCCGTGCGGTAGACGAAAGCGTCGAGCGACTGCAGGAAGCTGGGCGCTGGGACGGCGCCGGCAGGCAGCAACTCGATCGCCGGGCTGCCGCCGAGACGTTCACGCAGCACCGTAGCGCCCATCAACCGGACGTGAATGCCGCGCGCGACCAGCTGCCGATACAGCCGGACGTCCTGAGGGTGGTGCTTGTAATCCGTGTCGCGGCTCAAGCGCCCAACGACAAACGCATCAGAGTCCTGGGGGCGTGGAGCGGATCGGAACAGATTGAAATCGTAGAACCCCCAATCGACGAATCCCGCCATTTGCGTCGATGCGCGATGCGTTACCGATGGAAACACCAGCTCGGGCTTCGGAAGCGCGGCCTCCGAGGCAAACTCGATCAGCCTCCGCAGCCTTTGAAGTTCGGGCGTGTTGTACACGATGATCAGGCGTTCCGGCCGCGCGCGCGCCAGCCAGTGGCTGCGTTCGGCGGACGTCCCCAGAAGCACCAGCGTACCGCCGTGAGGCAGCGTGCCGCCGGCAGGATCCAGTCGGCGGAACGGGTAACCCGCGAGCGCGACATCAGGGTTCCTTTCCGCCCAGAGGATCACATCGGCGTCGGTGGAGAGCAGCGCGTGATAGTCGAGGGCCCGTCGCTCGCTGCCGCCGAAGGCGCTGGCGAACGGATTGACCAGATGGATCGTCTTCCTAGACATGGCACTGGATACAACGACCGCCATCCACTTCGAGGCGCGCGCCGGTGAAGAAAGCGCTCGTCCGACGCCAGCGCGCCTCAACTGCCCGGAAGATCATGGATATCCGGAAAAAAAAGATCCTTCCACGAATCAGGCTTCGTCTTGATGACGCCGGTGCGGGCCCTGAACGTCGCGAACTTGAGAACGCTTTCTGGCGTCAGCGTAAACCGGAGCTGGGGATCGGCCAGCATCTTGGCAAGACCCTCGACCGACGTGTTCTTCTCGCCCGTCATCTCCAGATAGATTGCCGCTGCCGTACTCCTGTTGTTGTTGATGAAATGGGTCGCCTCGGCCAGTGCCGCCAGGAACGCAGAGTACAGCTTCGGATTCTGATCGCGGAACTTCGACGTGGTCCATGCCAGGATGAACGTCTGTGGGCCGCCCCAGACGTCGTAGGAGTTCAGCACCGTGCGTACGCCGGCGTGCTTGAGCTCGTCGTACTGGAACGGCGGCGACGCAAAGTGCGCGGTGATCTCGCTGCGGCTTGCCAGCAGTGCCTGCACTGCCGTGGGGTGCGCCATGTTGACGGTCAAGTGATCGAGCTTGCTCCAATTCGCATCACCAAACGCCTGCGCCGACGCCAGTTGCAGAGTAACTGCCTGCGAGGATATCTTCACGCCCGCGATCGCAATGCGGTCCAGATCCGTGAGGTCCTTGATGTTCTTGACGCTCGGGTTGCTGGTGTTGAGAAGCATGGGCATCGAGTCGAGCGCAGCAACGCCCTTGACGCCCAGTGAGTCGCGCGTGCGGTCCCACAAGATGACGAAGGAACCGAGCCCTCCTGCGACGAAATCCAGATTGCCGGAAATAATCCCGTCGTTGGCAACGGCGCCGTCGGAGTAGGTGTTCCAACTGACCGTGACGTCGCCCAAGCCTTGGGCCCTTGCGTGCTTCTCAACGAGCTTTTCGTGTTCCATCACCATGATTTGCAGATAGCCGATCCCGTACTGACGCGCTACGCGCAGGGCGGTCACTTCGGCCTGCGCCGACAGCGCGAGCTGAGAAACAAACAGAGTCGCCAGCACGAGTTTGATTCTCGAAAACATGCTTGTCATTGTTCTCCCGGCTTTTCTCGCGCGCATCGAGTGATCGCTCATGGTTGTCGGAGCCAACTTCGGTGTGTAATATAAGCGCAGAAGGGCCCTTACGGAATTGCGTGAGTGAAAAATCCGGACCCCGCGGTCTCGGCGACGCCAGCCATTCCCCGCGGTACCGGTAACCCAGCCCCATGGTCGTCGGCAGGGAGCCCGATTAACCTATGATCACCCGCAGCTCGCAGTGTCGAACGGTTGTGGATCTTGTGCGCTTGCGCGCAGACATCGCCGCGGACCGCCCGGCGTACACGTACTTGAGCGGCGGTGAGGCGGAACAGTGCACCCTCACATGGCATGATGTCGACATAAGAGCACGCGCGCTGGCAGCCTGGCTCGGTCGCTTCTCGGGTGGACGCGAGCGGATGGTGTTGTTGTTCCCGACCGGGCTCGAGTTCGTGACGACGTTTTTCGGTTGCCTTTATGCCGGCGTGGCCGCGGTGCCGGCGTACCCGCTCGATCGGCTGCATCGCGAGCGAACTAGAGCGAGGCTGCGGGGGATGCTCGAGGACTGCAGACCCTCCCTTATTCTCACGACCACCGCTTATCAGGGGGTGGTCCTGAGCATGTTCGACGACCGCTCGCATCTCGACGGCTTCGAATGGGGACTCGTCGACACGGTTCCGGACGATCTCGCGTCGGCGTGGAGGCCACCGGAGATCGACGGCAACACGCTCGCGATCGTCCAATACACGTCAGGAGCGATTGCCAACCCTAAGGGCGTCCTTGTCTCGCACCGAAACATCCTGGCAAACGAAGCGATGATCGACGGCGCGCACGGATACGACGTCGAGACCACGTTCGTCTCCTGGCTCCCACTCGCGCACGACTGGGGACTCATCAATTCAATCGTCCAGCCGGCGTACTCCGGCGGACGGAGCGTGCTGATGTCAACCGAGGCCTTCCTGGAAAAGCCTGTGCGCTGGCTACGTGCCATGTCTGGCTGTCGCGCGGCTTCGAGCGGTGGACCTAATTTCGCCTACGACCTCTGCTGTCGGCGCATCGCGCCCGAGGAACGCATCGGGCTCGACCTCGCTGGGTGGCGCTGGGCTGGCGTTTCCGCCGGGCCCGTCTCGAGCGAAACGCTGGCGGCATTCTCGTCGGCGTTTCAACCCTTCGGCTTCACCGCGTCGGCCTTCTATTCAGGGTACGGACTGGCGGAAGCTACAGTCCTCGTGTCCGATTCGGAGCGGTTCCAGGTCCCCCGGGTGCTAATCGTTGACCGAGCATCGCTGCAGAAAGGTCTGATAGTGCCACGCGAGGCCGTTGACCCTTCCACGACGCAGTCGTTCACGAGCTGCGGTACGCCTCCTGCTCTCGAGCGCGTTCGCATTGTCGATCCTGAGACTAGGGCTGTTCGTCCGGACGATCGGGTCGGAGAGATCTGGGTCGCTGGCGACAACGTGGCGGGAGGCTACTGGAATCGACCTGTGGAATCCCAACAGACGTTTGGTGGAATCACGGCCGACGGCGACGGGCCGTTCCTCCGGACGGGCGATCTAGGATTCTTTCATCACGGCGAGCTGTACATCTGTGGCCGCCTCAAAGACCTGATCATCATCAGAGGCCGCAACATTTATCCTCACGATGTCGAGTCGACAGTGGAGCACTCCCATCCCTCAGCCCGCCCCGGCAGTTCAGTAGCATTCGCGATCAATGCCGGGGCCGACGAGCGCGTGGTCGTCTTGCAGGAAATCCGCCCCGTCGCGCCGGGAAGCCTAAGACGCGATGCGGAGATCGCCGACGCGATTCGGACCGCAATTGTCGAAGTGCACGGTCTGATCGCCGAGGTGGTTCTGGTGGAGCCGGGCACGATTCGCAAGACAACGAGCGGCAAGCTGCGGCGTAACGCCTGCCGCGAGGCGTTCCTCGCGGGCGAACTCAACGTTCGCTACGATCAAACTCCCGCCAAAGAGCAGGAACGACTGCATCTCGAGGGTGGATCGAGGGTGACCACGTCGGTTGACGCCGGCATGCAAACGATCGGCATCCGACTCGCGAAGCTCGCGAGCCGCTTCCCGGAAAGGCTTGCGGTTGTCGAGGGGTCCTCGGCAGTCACCTTCGGACAACTCGATGGCGCAGCGACGGCCATCGCACACGCGATCGTCGCCGTGCGGCAGGGCCTTCCGGGGCGCGTGTGCCTGTTCTTCCAGAACAAAGCTCCCGCAATCAAGGCGATCTTCGGCGCGGGCAAGAGCGGTTGCGCCTACGCTCCAGTGGACGCCGGCGATCCAGAGGCGCGTTTGCGCAGCATCCTCTTGGACAGCGAGCCCGTCGCACTGCTGACCGAGCAATGTTTGCTCGATCGTGCCCGCACGATTGCGCCGCCTGGCTGCAGGGTGATTGACATCTCGGGGCTGCAACCCATCGATCAGGTTCGACCGTTGCCCGAAGTGTCGCCCGATGCGCCGGTGTACCTCTATTACACGTCTGGATCCACCGGCCGACCCAAGGGCGCGATTCAGACTCATCGAAACCTCCTGTTCTTCGCTGACGCCTACGCGCGGGCGCTCGCGATTGGAGAACACGATCGCCTATCCTTGTTGTATACGCTGAGCTTCAATGCGGCCAACATGGACATCTTCGGCGGGCTGCTCAGCGGCGCGACGCTTTGCGCGTACGACGTCCGGCGCCAGGGCGTAGCCCGCCTGGCTGACTGGCTCGATCGCGAACGAATCACCGTACTTCACACCCTCCCGACCGTGTTCCGGGAGATGGGCAATCGCCTATCGCCCGGTCGGCTACTTTCCCATCTGAGAGTTATCGATCTCGGCGGCGAATCGGTGTTCGCGGGCGACGTCGACCTCTTCGAAGCGCATACGCAGGCTCGTTGCGTCTTCGTCAACCAGCTCGCAGCGACCGAGGTCGGCTTGATCGCACAATACAAGGTCGAACACAAGAGCCCGCGCAAGTCCGGCTCGATTGTTCCGGTTGGTCGGTGTCCCGACGGCGTGCGCGTCGAGATCCGCCGCGACGATGGCGGTGCGGTGGACGCTGGCGAGGCCGGTGAAATTGTCGTCTGCAGCCCGTACGTCAGTCCCGGTTATTGGCGCCGGCCCGAGCTTGATGCGGCGGCTTTTGCTGCTGATCCGCGCGATGCGCGCAGTCGGCGGTATTTCACGGGCGACCTCGGGCGCATCGATGAGCACGGCGTGCTGCACTTTCTTGGCCGCAAAGGCAGCCGAGTCAAGATCCGTGGTCACACAGTCGATCTGGCGGAGGTCGAAGCGGGCTTCGCGGCCTGTGCAGGGGTGACGAAGGCGGCGGTGCTGGCGGTGGGCGGCGAGCGGCCAGCGCAGCCTGAGCGGCTGGTCGCCTATGTGGTGGTGGCGCGCGAGGCGGAGCGCAATGCAGCGCTCATTCGCCGTCGCCTGGCGAGCCTTCTGCCTTCCTACATGTTGCCCAAAGGGTACGTGTTCCTGGACGCGCTTCCACTGACCGCGGGCGGGAAGATCGATCGCAGGGCACTGGGCGCGATAGCGCTGCCCGAGGCGAACGGGGAACGCGAGATCGAACCGCCTTGCGACGACCTGGAGCGCTCGATAGCGCGCATCTTCGAGCGGATACTCGAGCTCGCGCCGATCGGGCGCGACGACGATTTTTTTCTGCTCGGCGGGGATTCGCTGTCGGTGGTCGAGCTGCAGGTGAGCCTGCGCGATGTCCTCGGCGCAGCGCCTGAGAACCCGAGCGAATGCGCCACCGTGGCCGGAATTGCCGCTGAGATCCGACGCCAGCGCGCCGCAACGCCGGGTGCCGTGCAGTCGATCCCGCTGCTCATCCCGCTACGTCGGCACGGCAGCAAACCGCCGCTTTTCCTGGTCCACGGCAGGCTCGGGCAAGCGCTCGTCAGCCCGCACTTCCTGGACCTGCTGGGCGCCAACCAGCCCGTGTGGGGATTCCAGGCCATGGGGCTCGACGGCTTGCGGTCGCCGCAGCCGACGATCGAGGCCATAGCGGGGGAGTACCTGGCGGAGATGCGAAGGGAGCGTCCGCAAGGCCCCTACTTTCTCGGGGGGCTTTGCGCCGGGGCGTTTGTTGCCGTCGTTATGGCGCGCCGGTTGCGTGCCGAGGGCGAGTCGGTGTTGCCGCTGTTGTTGCTCGATCCACCCGAGCGTGCGTTCCCGGTTTCCGCGGAAAAGATGACCGACGATGGATTGCTCGCGAGGCTGAAGCGGCGCCAGAAGTCGGGCGCAATCAGCGCCCCCATCGATGACCCAGTGCATGCGGGGGCGGCGGTGCGTGCCGCGAGGGCGCTCGAGCACGCGATCAGAGCCCATAGTGTAGAGCCGTACGAAGGCCCCGTGTGCATTCTGTCCAGCCATGAACGCTTGGCGGGTATCGATTCGTCGCGATTGAAAGAGATTTTCCCGGGACGGGTCGAACGCTTCGAAGTCGGTAGAACGCACCCCGAAGTGCTCGATCCGCACAATCGTGCATTTGCCGAGGCGTTGGAACGCTGTCTGAGCGTGATCCACGAATACGCGGCCGACCCGCGGCTTGCCCGTCTCGGGCGGGAAGATTCTCCCAACGCAATCCCTTGAAGTCAGCGAAGTCGGTATCGGCCCTATGGCGCGGGCAACGCATACCGACTTCGCGCCGACGCCACGGTCCACTGAAACGTAAACATGTAGTCCCAGGGGATACGGGTGCCTTTGGCATTCAGGATAAACGGGAAATGGCGCTGCATAAGCGTCGACTGGACATAGCGGCGGTCGTCGTGTCCATTGGGGTTGGTCCACAGATAATCACGCCACCGCGCGCGGGCTCGCCAGTAGTTATAGATGGGCCGGGGAATTTCCGCATGGCGCTGGCTGACGAAGCGTCGATAATGATCCAGGCCCTTTTCCGAAAATCGAATTGGGTCGCTGAGGAGACTATGGGCGGACGCAAATTTTTGAATACCAAACCGGTCTCGCGGCAATCCGGCCTCCTCGGCAATCCGCCGCGCTATCGGCCGATCGTAGTCCCCGCCCACTGACCACGGGCGCATCGCTTCTGAGGTTGCTATGGCGTGGATGATCCGGTTGTGCCGCAGTGCGATGGTCGCTGGCGCAAAGGCGAGATATCCCACACGCAATCGGAATTCGATTGCGCTGAGCCCGTGCGTGTGCCTAATCCATGGTTGACTCAGTTGGTCTGAAGTCCCGGTTTTTTTCGGATCCCAAGCCGTACCTCCAAAGTCGCCGAGGATCAGGACGCGACCCGGTAGTTGATCTTCCACGCCGGCCAAGGGCACCATGGAATTTGCCGCGACATAGCCGAATTCGGCTTCCGGGCAACTATCCAGCGCGAGATATTGCCAGCGCGAATACGCCTTGCACCTCATTCCAAGGAAGAATCGCGCGTTCGACGCTCCGCTGTCGCGTTTCGGATCCCTGCGGCGGTCATCGATGTACGTGAACGCATCCGCGCAGCCCGCTGGCCGGGCCAACGCTGTCGCCGCAGCGGAGTCATAGCCCCTGGAGAGAGAAGCTAAAGATCCATACCTTCGCTTCCGAGCCGGGTCTGCTCCATTGTCGAGAACTCTTCTCGTCCCTTCGAGCAGCAGCTCCTTGTAGCTTTGATAATCGCGGGGGGCCTCGCATAATCGATGAGCGTCGAATCTCATGGAGCCCCGTTCGTCGACAGTGATGATTGTCATGAAATGCACGCGGAGCGTACTTGCCGACCGCAGCCTTAGACGGCCGTTGGGGCAGTACAGCCCCTGACGGTAAGTGCGAAGAAGGTCGTAGTCGTAAAAGGGATAGATATCGTCAGGCTCCTCTCTCGACATGCTCATCACGAAGGCAGGCGAGTTGGACACGTAAACCGAGCCCGCCTTGACGATGCTGAAGAGGGGACCGTGAGGATCCGTGCTGGTAGTGAACCGGACCCGGCCATGCTCCAGCATTCCTCCGGTTCCGGCGACGATCGTTGCCGCGGTGAAATTGAGTGAGGCAAAGGAGTCGTCCCACGCCCCCTCGATAAATCCTCGGGAATGCGTTTCCACGAACATGCCGTGGAACACTGCCACCACGTCGCTCCCCCGATCCACGCGGGCGCCCCAAGCCAGCGGCGGGAGAGTGGGAACCTCGTGATATCGGAATGGCATGCGTTATCCGCGCGGCCAGGTCAGATGATAATTCAATGGTGACCGTTCGTCCTCTCGCTGCATACAGCCTTCGCGGCAAGGGGAACGTTTGATCGGGTAAAATATTTGTTTTTTCCCTCGCGCAGCGTGCCCACCGACAGGAGCAAATTTCATTCGGCGTACGTGAACGGAACGCGCACATGATCCGCGCGGATTACGCAAAATGGCTGGCGCGTGGCCATGAGTACGAGCGGGCCGGGCGGCCGATCGACGCCATGGTGTGCTATCGGCGTGCGATCAATTCCAATCAGCACTCGGTGGAGGCGCAGTATCGCCTGGGTCAACTGCTGCGCGGCCTCGGCCGTCATAAGGAAGCGCACGCGGCGTGGCTGGCGGGCCTAGCGCTCAGCCCAGAGGACGAGCGCTTGCTCCTCGTTGTGGCGGGCACGGCCCGGCGAGCAGGTGCTCATTCCGAAGCGATCGACGCCTACCAGCGGATACTGGCGGGCAAACCCGAGCACGTTGGCGCGCGCGTCGGACTCGCATTGTCTCGAGTCGCGCAGGGCGATGAAGCAGCCTACGCAGACCTGAGGACGGTGCTCGGCAATGGCGCGGCCTACCGGCGCTGGGACGATCTGGCATTTACGCTGGCGGCCGCGGCGCCGTCGAACGCGCGCAGCGCATTCTTGCTCGGGGTGGCTGCCTCGCGGGTGAGTGAGTTCCCGCCTCTGCTCCTCGCCCTGGCCGCAGAAGAGATGATCGCCTCCGGCGCATACGACCAAGCGGCCGAGGTGCTGGCGCGAGCCGAACTATTTGCGCAGACGATCTACGATCCGGAGACTTTGCGCCGGCTGGCGCTTGCCGAGGCTTCGAGTGGAGTCTCGAAGTCCTGGGCAGAGCGTTACGCACAGCGCTGCGTGGAGCAAGTCGCGTCCGCTCCCCCGATGGCCTGGCCGCGTCGTACCGCGGGCGAGCCGCTCCGGATCGCGTATCTGATCATGCCGGGCGCGCCGATCGTTATCGGGGGTGTATCCATAGAGCCCGGGGCGTATCTGCGGGCAGTCGTTGCAGCGCATCCGCGGGAGCGCTTCGCGGCCAGTGTATACGCGGTTGGCGACGCCGGAATGGAGTCCTTGGCAGAACTGCTGCCATCGACTGTCCCGCTCGAAAAACTCGACGCAACCGCAGAGCTGGCGGCGGCACGTAGAGTGGCAGAGTCCGACCTGGACGCGTTGATCGATCTTACCGGCATGAGGGCGCCGTTGGGGTTGTTGCTCGCTCGGCGCGCTGCCCGAACGCTATGGACCTATCCCGGGCTCGCGGGCGCGCACGTAGCTCCACTCCCAATACATGCGTTGCCTGCACTCGCCGACAGCGACGAGGCGGTGCTGACGGAGCATCGACTGACGCTGGAACGAGCGCTCGGCGAGGCATGCGCAGGCGAGCTGGCGCTCTCGACAGCGTCCACACATACCGCCGCGGACCTCGCCGTGGCTTGGCGCTTCGCAGTTGCCGCGCATGAGGCGGGCGAGTTGGACGCGGCGATCGCCGGCTATCGCGATGTGCTCGCGGAGCAACCCGACTACGCGCCGGCTCAGCATCTGCTCGGCGTGCTGCTGCGAGACCGCGGGCAGCGCCACGACGCCGAGCGCGCGTTCGAGGCCGCGGTCGCCGCAGCGCCGGCCTATCCGGAGCCGCGCATTGCCTTGGCCAGTCTCTATAGCGAGGAGGGCAGTGCGCGGGCGGCAGGCAAGCTCTGCGTCGAGGGAATCGCGCTCACGCCGAATGAGGTATCCCTATGGCGCGCGCTCGGACAGGCGCGGTTTGCGCAGGGCCGCGGACGCGCGGCCCTGAAGGCGTTCAAGAATGCGCTGATGCTTGCGCCGGCCGACGGCGAGACGCATTACAACCAGGGCGTTGCGCTGCAGATGATGCATCGGCGCGGCCTCGCGTTGCGCGCCTATCAGCGGGCGCTGGCGCTCTCGCCTGAGCTGATCGCGGCCGACTTCAATATCGGCGTGATCTTTCGCGAGCAGGGTCGAGCACAGGCCGCGGTGAGCGCATTCGAGCACGTGCTCGCGCGCGAGCCGCGCCACGTGGCCGCGCACAAGGCGCTCGCCGAGACGCTGCTGGCCGAGCGGCGGATCGACGCATATCTCAAGGCGTTCGATCGCTTCGAGGTGGCGTGTCCCGACGCGCTGCCGCTCGCCGTGGTGGCACTCCAGGCCTGCCAGTATCGCGGCGATTTCGCCAGCCTCGATCGCTATCTCGACCGGCTACAAAGGGACGAGTTCAAGGCAGCAAGCGATACGGAGCTTGCCAACTGTCTCGAGGAATTGCTCTACCTGCTGCTGTTCTTCGACTTCGATCCCGAGGCGCATCTCCTGCTCTACAAGCGCTATGATGCCGTGGCCGCGCGCGTCTACGGGCGCCCGTCACCGCTGCCCGAGAAGCGCCGGCCGGGAAGGATCCGCATCGGCTATCTCTCGGGCGATCTGCGCAACCATGTCATGGGCCGGATGATGTGGCCGGCCATTGAGCGGCACGACCGCGAACGCTTCGAACTGTTCTTCTATTCGCTGTCGGCCGAGAGCGACGACTGGACAGCTCGCTATCGCGGGCTCTCCGAGCATTTCGCGGTCATCGCGGATCTCTCGGAGAGCGAGGCAGCCCGGCGCATCGCCGCCGACGAGATCGATCTCCTGGTCGATCTCGGAACCCATACCGCCGGCGCCAAGCCGGGCATCCTCGCGCTGAAGCCTGCACGCGTGCAGCTCACACACGTGGCGAGCGCGGGTGTGGTCGGGTTGTCGGTGATCGACTTCAAGCTCACCGACGCCTGCGCCGATCTGCCCGAGAACCAGCAGTTCCAGCTCGAGACGCTGCTACCGATGGATGGCTGCGTTTATCCCTATCGGCATGTCGCGCCGGCGCCCGAGCACCCGTTCCACCGTGACCGGCTGGGCATCGCCGCAGACAGGATCGTCATCGGCGCCTTCGTCAGCGCGCTCAAGCTCTCGCGGCGCTGCCTCGCGCTCTGGCACGAGATTCTGGAGCGCGTCCCCGAGGCGGTCATCGCCGTCTCGCCGCTCTCGCCCGAGATGCGCGCGGTTTTCGGTCGCTTGTTCTCCGCGGCCGGCATCGCGCATTCGCGGGTATGCGTCGTGCCGCAGGGGCGCGGCGAGGCGGAGAACCGGGCGCGCTACGGCATGGTCGACTTCGTGCTCGATCCGATACCGTTCGGCAGCGCCAACGGCACGCTGGAGCCGCTCGACATGGGCGTTCCCGTCGTCACGCTCGCCGGACGCAGGCACGGCGAGCGCTGCGCGTACACTATTCTCGCCAACCTCGGCGTGACGCAGACTGTGGCTCGAAGCGAACGGGAATATGTCGAGATCGCGTTGCGGCTCGCGAGCGACGTGGCCTTCAGGACCGAGGTGAGAGGCGCCATCCGCAGCGCCCTGGAGCGCTCAGCCTTGACCGACATGGACGCGCACACCCGGCACCTCGAGCAAGCTTATCTGCGGGCGCTCGAGCAACGCTATCCGGCCGCGTCTCGCGCCGATGTCAGTCATGGCTGACCTCGCAGCGGCGTCCGCCGGCATCGAGCGCGCCCGAGAGCGGCTCGCCGCAGGCGATCTCACCGCTGCCCGCAGCGAAGCCGAGGCGATCGTCGATCGCGCCACTGGAAGCGAAGAGCGCTGTGCGGCACATCTCGTGCTCGCGGCTTGCTGCGATAAGGCTGGCGATGCTGCTACAGCGTTCGAGCACACGCGCGTGGCCGTGGACTGCGCGCCGCGTAATCCGGTTGCGCATTATGCTCATGCCGAGCAGCAGGAGGCATCCGGGGACAAGGCTGGTGCGATCGCAAGCGTGCGCCGCGCGATCGAGATCGAGCCGCGCTTTGCGCGGGCGATGCGCTACCTCGGCATTCTGCTCGGCGAGAGCGGCGACACCGAGGCCGCGATCGTAGCCCTCGAGCGCGCGCTCGCCATCGAACCCAACCACGCGCGCGCATGGAACAATCTGGGCAATGCGCAGAGAACACTCGGCCGGCTCGCGGAGGCGGAGCGCTCGTTCGCCCGCGCGCTCGCGCTGCAGCCGGACTATCCTCTCGCCGCTGCCAACCTCGGCGAAGTCCAGCGCGATCAGGGCGAAGTCGAACGCGCGGAGGCCACGCTCCGCGCAGCGCTCGCGAGGCAGGCGGGAGGTCCGCCTTTTCGGCCTCAGATCGTGCTGCTTGCGGGGCTCTTACGCGAACGCGGTGCGCTCGACGAAGCGGAAGCCTTGTATCGACAGGCGATCGAACTCGCGCCGCGCGAATCGGGCGGGCAATGGACAACCCTCGCCTGGGTCTTGAGCGAGCGCGGCGAGATGGCCGCGGCGCGCGACGCCTACGCAGCCGCGCTCGCGGTCGATGCAAGCGACCTGCGGAGTCTGCTGGGCAAGCACTTGACGCTGCCGATGATCTACCGCGACGCGGACCACCTCGCTTCCGCGCGCGCGGCTTTCGCAGCCGGGTTAACTGCGCTCCAACACGAGCTACCCGCGGCCGCAGCGGCGCTTGCGGAGGAAAAGCTCCTCGACGGCTTCCGCTGGACCAACTTCTTCCTCGCCTACCAGGGGCAGGACGACCGCACATTGCAAGCGGCGTACGCGAGTCTGGTCGCCCAAGCCATCGACGCAGGCGCTCCGAGATGGAGAGCGCCGATCGAAGCGCGTCCGGCCACCGGACGGCGGCTGCGCGTCGGCTTCGCTTCCGCGTTTTTCCACGACGGAACCTGCGGCCGATATTTCAGGAGCTGGATCACCGATCTCGATCGAGAGCGCTTCGAGGTCTTCGTCTACCATCTCTACCCAGGCATGGATGAGATCGCGAGCGCGGTCGCGCGACGGGCCGATTGCTTCCGCACCTTCGCCGGCATGCGTGCGCGGCCCTCGATCGTCGCGCCGGCGATCCGCGCGGACGAGCTCGATGTTCTCGTCTATCCCGAACTGGGCATGAACGATTGCAGCCTCGCGCTCGCGGCGCTGCGGCTCGCGCCGCGGCAGTACGCCGGCTGGGGTCATCCGGTGACAACAGGGCATGCGACGATCGATGCGTTCGTGAGCTGCGAGCTCATGGAACCCGAAGGCGCGCAAAGCCATTACACCGAGCGGCTCGTCAAGCTCCCTGGCATCGGCACGCGCTATGAGGCGCTCGACGTGCCGCAGGAGGCGACCCGCGAACGCTTCGGGCTGCCCGCGGACCGTCCGCTTCTGCTCTGTCCGCAATCGCTGTGGAAGATCCATCCCGACAACGACGCGTTGTTCGCCGAGATCCTCGCGGCGAATCCGGCGGCGCTGTTGGTGCTGTTCCAGGGCCGCCATTCCGCGGTGGAAGAACAGTTCATGCGCCGGCTCGGCTGCGCATTGGGCGAGCATGGAGTCAGCGTGCGCGAGCGCATCCGCGTCCTCCCTCAGGTCGGGCACGATGACTATCTTCGGGTCAATCTCGTGTGCGATGCGATGCTCGACACCTTGCACTGGTCTGGGGGCAACACCAGCCTCGACGCGCTCGCTTGCGGCCTGCCGATCGTCACGCTGCCCGGAGCCTTCATGCGCGGACGGCAGAGCGCGGGCATGCTGAAACTTCTGGGTGTACCGGAATTGATCGCGCGCGATCGAGCGGATTACCTGGCGATTGCGGCGCGGCTCATCGCCGACGTGGCATGGCGCTGCGAGCTATCCGAGCGCATCCGCGCCGGGCAAGGACGCTTGTTCGACGTGCCCGATGCGATCGCCTCGCTCGAGACCTTGCTTCAGGCCGGTGCGTTGCCGACGTGATCGGCCCAGAGGCGCTGCATTGCGTCCTCGAAGTCACGCGCATAGCGGGCCATGTCGAACAACGGGTGCGTCGAGCGATTAGCGGCGAGCCGCGCGCGATAGGTGGCGAGCAGCGCCGGCTCGCGCGCCAGCCTTAGCGCCAGCGTCTCGTAGTCGGCGAGATTCCCGGTAATGAGCTCGGTAAGCCCGATGGCGCGCAGCTGGCTGCCGGCCACGCGACTCGCCATGGTTTCGCCGGCACAGGTCAGCACCGGCACCCCCATGAACAAGGCGTCGTTGGCCGTGGTCCCGGCGTTATAAGGCGTCGTGTCGAGAAACAGATCCGCGTGCGCATGGCGGGCGAGATGTTCGGCAAGCTCCACCCGAGGGGCGAAGACCAGCCGCGCCGGATCGATCCCGCGTGCGGCCGCCTCCCGACTCAGGTTGGCCTGCGCGGTGGCGTTGCCAGGAGCGAGCCACAGCACGCTTCCCGGCACGGCCGCCAGCAGCCGCATCCAGACCGCGAAGACCTCCGGCAGGATCTTGTAGCTCGCGTTGAAGCAGCAGAACACCAGCCCCCTTCCGGGCAGGCCGCAGGCAGCCCGCGGAGGCGCCGGGGTCGCCACCTCGCGCCGGGTATCGCTCGGACAGTAGCACTCGGGCAGGTAGAGGAAGCGCTCGGCAAAGTGCGCCTGGGCGGCCGGCGGACATAAGAAGCGATCCGTGATCACATAGTCGTACCAGGTTGCGCCCATCGTACCGAGATAGCCCAGCCAAGACATTTGCACCGGCGCAGGTTTGAACGCAAAGAGCTCGGTCCTCGCGTGCATGGTGTAACCATTGAGATCGATCAGCAATTGAACTCCTTCACCGCGAACGCGCAGCGCCGTCTGCTCGGCCGAGTCGAAACGGCAATCGGCGAAGTGTTCGAGCGCACCCACGATACGCTGCCCGAATGCACTCCTATCCTCGGGCGCAAGACTGTAGCCGAAGGTTTCCATGCGCGAGCGATCGATGCGTTCGAGACACTCGATCAGCAAGTGTCCGACAGCATGATCACGAAAGTCCGAGGAAACGAATCCGACGCGCAAGCGCTTTCCCGGCGGAGGCCGGTTAGTCGCTTCGGGCAAGCGCTTAGAGGCAATCGGGGCCTCGATCTGCCGGGCGAGAGCGCTTGCCGAAAGCAGCTCGATCTCCGGCCCGAGCGGCATCGCGAGCAGCGGAAACGGAACTGGGTTGTCCGCCGCGCCTTGCTTCGCTTCAGTGATCAATGCGCGCAGCCGCGCGAAGGTCTCCTCCAGCCCCTCCCAGATACAGCGCTGCATTCGGTTGTGGGTAAGCATCGTGAGGGCGTACGCGCTCCCGGGGTCGAGCTCCAGGGCGCGGGTGAGCGAAATGTCCGCTTCCTCGAACTTCGCCTGCAGGAGACACATCGACCCAAGGTCGATCTGCGTGCGCAGGTGATCGGGTGCAAGGCGGGCAGCTTCGCGAAAGCTCTGCTCGGCGTCTGCGAAAGCGCCGAGCTCGCCCAGCGCGACGCCTCGGGCCCTCCAAAACTTGGCTGGGAAATCGCGCCGGACCGCGATCGCTTTCTCGTATGCGAGCACGGCCTCGCGATAGCGCCTCTGTCCCTGGAGGAGGTTGGCGAGGTTGGCGAGCGCATCGGCGTGCTGCGGCTGTGCTGTCAACACTTCGCGATAGCACGCTTCGGCGCGCTGCGCGTCGCCGCTTGCTTCGAGCGTGAGCCCGAGGTTGTTGAGCACGCCGGGGTGGCCGGGGGTACGCTCGAGCGCGCGCTCGAAATGATCGATTGCGGCCTCGTGCTCGCCGCGCTCGCGCAGGCGGTTGCCGAGATGGAACAGTGATTCGGGGTTGTGCGGATCGATCTTCAGCGCCTCGCGCCACGCCTCCTCCGCGCCACCGGGATCACGCTTCAGGATGATCTCCCCCAGCAGGTTCCACGTGACCGCGTCGGTCGGAGCAAGCGCAAGCGCAGCCCGGCAGGTGGCCTCGGCGTCGGTGCGGGCGAGCGTCCACTGCACCCGCGCGCGCTCGCGCTCAAGATCCGCACGCTCGGGCGCCAACGCACTTGCCTGCTCGAGCAATTCCAGCGCGGCAGTCGGCTCGTTGAGCGTGAAGCGCACTTGCGCCAGGCGTAGCAGCTCCTCGGCGGTAACCGGCGTGGCCACGGGCTCGGCGGGGCCGCCATGACAATCCTTGAAGCGCTTGCCGCTACCGCATGGGCAGGGCGCATTGCGCGCAATGGCTGTCGTGCTCATCCGCGCTGGCCCTGCGCCCGCTCGTGCGCAATTTGCAGGAGTCGATCCTCGAAGTCGCGCGCGTAGCGAGCCATGTCGAAGAGCGGTTGGGTCCTGCGGTTCACAGCGAGCCGTGCCCGGATAGCGGAAAGTTCTTTCGGGTTTCGCGCGAGCCGCAGAGCGCGCGCTTCGTAATCGGCGAGATTCCTGGCGACCAGCTCGGGTAGGCCGACGGCGCGCAACTGGCTTCCCGCGATGCGGCTCACGAGGGTATCGCCAGCGCACGTGAGCACAGGCAAGCCAGCGAGCAAGGCATCGTTGGTCGTCGTGTGACCGCCATAGGGGAAAGTGTCAAGGAACAGATCGGCTGCGGCGTTGCGCGCCACATGATCGACCGGTGAAACGGGGGTTGCCAGTCGCAAGCGCTCAGGTGCAATGCCTGCGCGCTGCACTGCACGAGGCAGATTGGCCTTCGCGCTGTCGTTCGTGTCGAGCAGCCAGAGCACGCTGCCCGGAACTGCATGCAAGAGGCGCATCCAGATGGCAAACACATCCGGCAGAATCTTGTACGATGCGTTGAAGTTGCAAAACACGAAGCCCTCGTCTGGCAGGCCGAGCTGGGCCCGAGGCGGTGGTGTGCCGTTAGGAGCGCGCGTTGTGTCGCTCGGGTAGTGCGCGTGCGGCATATGCAAGAAGCGCTCGGTGAAATGCGGCTGCATCGTCAGCGGCGCGATGAAGCGATCGACGATAATGTAGTCGTACCACTCCGCACCAAGCGTGCCCGGATAGCCGATGTAGTTGATCTGCAGCGGCGCAGGTCGCATGGCAAATATTTCCGATCTTGCATGCGTTGTATAACCGTTGAGATCGAACAGAATGTCGATGCGGTCATCGCGGACGCGTTGCACGATCGCAACGTCGGAGCTGCGGCTTACATCGGCGAAGTGCTCGAATGCGCGGTTGACTCGCGAGCCGACCTCACTGTTGTCCTCTGGTAGAAGCCCGTAGGCGAAAGTCTCGATGCGATTGCGATCCAGGCGTTCCCATAGCTCAGTCAGCACCACGACTAGAGGATGCGGCCGAAAATCCGATGATACGAATCCGACGCGCAGTCGCTCTCCTGGCCGTGCATGCCAAGCCGGTCGGCTGATCGGCGGCGACGGTGCCAACGAGCGCGACCATCGGCGGGCAGCGGCTAGCAGATGGCGCGGAGACAACGGCATTGCGAGCAATGGAAAGGGCACGATCGGCCACCTAAGCTCGGAGGTGCCTTCGAGCATGCGTCGCAGCGCGCCGAACAGCCGATCGATGCCATCCCACGCGCAACACTGCTGACGGGCATGCGCGAGCATCGCCAGTGAATATGCGTCTCGCGGATCGAGTTCGAGCGCGCGCATGAGAGGCTGGTCCGCATCGGCAAAGCGCTGTTGCAGCACGCACACCGAGCCAATGTTCGAGAAGATCTCGGCATGGTCAGGTGCGCGTGCGGCGGCCTCACGATACCGTGCCTCGGCATCCGCGAGCCGCCCTGATTTCTCCAACGCGGCGCCGAAGCGCACCAAGCTCTCGGCCGATAAACCTCGTTGCGCTCGCAGGCGCTCGTAGGCGTGCGCGGCGCCGGCGAAATCGCCACGATCGAACAGCCCGTCTGCGTACTGGTCCGCCGCAGCGGCATCGGGTACAGGCGCGGTGTCAACGCTAGCAAGGGCGCCGTGGCAGGCCTTGTAACGCTTGCCGCTGCCGCACGGGCAAGGGTCGTTGCGAGACGCCGAAGGCGTGGTCATCTCACTTCTCGGTTCCAACTGCTCGGGACGCGGGCGATCTCGCGAGCGGAACACTTACTGGAGAGAGCTAGGAAGTTCGATTTTCCCACACGGCGCACTACAGGTCACGTCGATGGTCGCGCCGCCTGCGCGGCGACTTGAAAGAGGGCGAGAGAGTGTCGTTGACGCAACTTCCATCTGTGCTACATTCGTCAGTGCCAGGCGCGCTCTCCATTTTTCCTGGATCAGGCGCCGAGCTTCTAAGCGGGAAACGTGCCTCAAGAGGAAATCTCCCGGCCGGCAGATTGCGGCGGAGGCTAACGTGACCCTGAGCTTGCCGAAGGAGAACGTCATCTCGCGAAGCGACGGACGGAGCCAGGTTCGACGGACGCAGCCGAATCTGCTGTTCATCTTCAGCGACGAGCATCGAGCGTGCTCGCTATCGGGAGAGCCGTACTGCGATGTGCAGACAACTCACCTGAGACGGCTCGCGCAGGAGGGGACCGTCTTCGAGAACTGCATCTCGAACTATCCCGTCTGCTCGCCGTACCGAGCGATGCTTCTCAGCGGGCGGTGGCCCTTCCAGACTGGCGTCGTCGACAATGCGCTCCGGCTGCCTGACGAAGAATTCTCTCTGGGCGAGGCGTTCCGCTGTGCCGGCTACCAGACGGGCTACATCGGCAAATGGCACCTTTCGCCGGCTGACCACGGAGCCGCGGAGTTCATTCCCAAGGGCCCAGCTAGGCAAGGCTTCGAGGATTGGCAGGTGTGGTCCAACACGAGGCAGCACTTCGGTGCATTCACCTTCGACCCGGACACTGGCCAGATAATCCGGCGCGAAGGTTATAGCGCCACGTTGATGACCGACGCGGCTATCGACTACATCGGCACGCGCGCGGCCAAGCCCTGGCTGCTTGTTCTCTCGTGGGGCCCACCGCATGCGCCGTTCGAGACGGCGCCACCCGAGACGATGCGGATGTACGACCCGGAATTCCTGCAGCTCCGCCCCAACGTCCCCGCAGAGATAGCGCCTCTAATGAGGGGATTCCTCCGTGGCTATTATGGCCACATCTCGGCTTTGGATTCGGAGCTGGGCCGGCTGCTCGACAAACTCGACGAGACCGGGCAGGCAGCGAACACGATAGTCGTCTATACATCCGACCACGGCACAATGATGGGATCGCATGGATATGGCTACAAGCGCCTGCCGTTCGATGAAGCGTGCAAGGTCCCCTTCCTGCTCCGTTACCCAGGTGTAGTGCCCGCGAACCGGACGACTGATGTCCTGCTCGGTGCGATCGATCTGTTCCCGTCTCTGTGCGGGCTCGCCGCGGTGCCCGTGCCCGCGCACTGCGAAGGGATGGATCTCTCGGAGGCGATGCGCGGAAGCGCTATGCGAGTCCCCGAAAGCGCCTTCCTGATGCACATCCAGAGGACAAAGGCGGGCGGCGAGAGCGGCAGGCGGGCGCCGCTGTTCCGCGGCGTCAGGACCGAACGGTTCACCTACGCGATCGCCGATACCGGACGCTGGTGCTTATACGACAACAAAGAAGATCCGTACCAGATGCGCAACCTGATCGACGACCCGGCGTGCGCGCCCACGGCGTCGGAACTGAACGGCCTCGTCTTCGACTGGCTCGCACGCGCGCATGATCCCTTCCCGCTGGACGCGGCGCGAAGACAGCGCTCTCCACTCATCGTGTTGACTTGACGCCCAAGCCCGGCTTGAGCGTTCTGTGCGGAGCGCCCCCGAACGCTCTGCTATCCTCCCGCCCATGGCTTCTGCGCCCCGTCCCGTCGCGCTTGGCACCTTCGCTCCCGAGACCGCGTCGCGCCTGGCGCGCCACCGGGCGCTGTTTGCCAACTTCTTCCGCCGCGAGCTGTTCTCGCGCTATCTCGGCAGCGTGACCGGGATCGCCTGGGCGCTCGTGCATCCGCTCGCGCTGCTCGCCGTGTATCAGTTCGTGTTCACGACGGTCTTCCGCACCGGGCCGCTGAACGGGAAGAGCTTTCTTGTCTTCGTCGCCATCGCCCTCTGGCCGTGGCTCGCCGCGCAGGAGGCGCTCATGCGCGGCACGGTCTCCATTGCGGGCTACGCGGGTCTGATCCGCAAGGTCGCGTTTCCGCACGAGCTCGTCATCTACGCCTCGGTGGCGGCGACAATGGCGCTTCAGTTCGTCGGCTACGTCGTGGTGCTGATCGTGCTCGCGCTCTTCGGCGAGCCGGTGCGCTTCGAGGGGCTGGTCCTCGCGGTGCCGCTGTGGATCATCATCGGGGTCGCAGTGATGGGGCTCACCCTCGCGCTCGCGGCGTTGCAGGTGTTCATCCGCGACGTCGAGCACATTCTCATGCCGGTGCTGATGATCTTGATGTACCTGACGCCGATCCTTTATCCGCTGTCGCTGGTCCCGGAGCAGATGAAGCCGTGGGTGGCGGCAAATCCCTTCGGCTACATCGTCGATCGGCTGCGCGACGCCTTGCTCGATGGACGGCTCGCGGTCGGCTGGGGCGACGCGGTCGCGGTGCTCGTCGCGTTGGCGCTTTTCGCAGGGGGCCGCTGGATATTCCTGCGCCTGTCGCCGCACTTCGAGGATTTCGTGTGACGCCGCCGCTCCTTCGGCTCTCCGGCGTCGGCAAGGATTACGCCAAGCTCGATACCAACGCGGCAGGACGCGTCAGGCTCGTCTTCGACCTTCTCCGCGGACGCGGCGTCGCGCATGCCTTTCGGGCGCTCGACGACGTGGGCTTCGAGCTTGCCGCCGGCGAATCGCTCGGCGTCATCGGCGAGAACGGCGCGGGCAAATCGACGCTGCTCAAGATCGCCGCCGGCGTGATCACGCCCACCCGCGGCAGCGTGGACGTGCACGGCCGCGTCGGGGCGCTGCTCGAACTGGGGTCAGGCTTTCATCCGGAATACTCCGGCCTCGACAACATCGACCTCGCGGCGGCGCTTCTCGGTCTCGCGCCCGCGGAGATTGCCGCGAAACGCGACGAGATCGTCGCGTTCGCCGACCTCGGCGAGCATATCGACGAGCCGATCAAGCATTACTCGTCCGGAATGGTGGTGCGGCTCGGATTTGCGGTAGCGACCGCGCTCACGCCAGACATCCTCATCACCGACGAAGTGCTCGCGGTGGGCGACGAGTCGTTTCAGAAAAAATGCATCGCCTGGATGGAGAACTATCTCGCCGACGGCGGGACGCTGCTCCTATGCTCGCACAGCATGTATCACGTGCAGAAGCTCTGCCGCAACGCGCTCTGGCTTAAGGACGGACGCGTCGCGCGCTACGGCGACGCGCCCGGAGTCACCCAGGCCTACCTCGCGTATCACGAGGAGAAAGCGGCCAGCGCGAGGCGGCCGGTCGCCACGCCGCAGGCGGGCGCTGCGGGCGCGTATGCGATCCAGTCGCTGACGCTGGAGCCCGTCGCTCGAGTCAGGGCCGATGAGTCGCTCACGGTTCGTGGCGAGGTCTTCTCGCCGGACGACCGCGTCCCGGTCGTGCTGGTCGGTCTGGTGCGAGCCGACGGCACGCCCGTCTACGGGGTCGCGACTGACATGGACGGGGTGGTTCCGCAGCGCATCGGCGCACGGCGCTTCAGCTTCGCGATCACTTTCCCGAGGTTGCCGCTGCTGCCCGGGAAATACTTCGTGCGCGCGCATGCGCTCGATCCAGAAGGCGTGCGCCTCTTCGACAACCTCGAGGAGGACTTCGTCGTCGAGGGTACGAGCCGCGAACTGGGACTGGTGCGGATCGACCACGGCTGGGAGTCCGGAGGGCCCCCTCCCGGGGAGAGTTGATCGGTTAAAATTGGTTGTTTTACGGCCTGCGTTAACGGCGCCACCCGCCTTCAATGCGGCGACCTGCCACTTGGCCTCCGAACTCCAATTCACCGGCGAACGTTTCCTCCCCGGCTGTACCGGCGAAATCGCCTACGAGCACTGGCACCGCTACGCCTTCGCGCGGCGCTTCGCTGCGGGGAGGCGCGTTCTCGACGCAGCTTGCGGCGAAGGTTACGGCACGGCGCTACTCGCAACCGTGGCTGCGAGCGCGGTAGGCGTCGACGTCGACATCGCGACGATCGAGCACGCCCGGGCTACCTACGGCGAGAGCGCGCGGCTTAGCTTCGTCGCCGCTTCGTGTACCGGCTTCCCGTTGCCGAGCGATTCGATCGATCTCGTGGTGTCGTTCGAGACCATCGAACACGTTTCGGCCGAGCAGCAGCGGCAGATGCTCTCGGAGTTCGCACGCGTGCTGAAGCCGGATGGCCTGTTCGTGCTCTCTTCGCCCAACAAGAAGCTCTACAGCGACGCGCGCAACTACGTGAATGAATTCCACGTCCATGAGCTGGACCGCGACGCGCTTTCGCAGCTGCTGGCGCAGCATTTCCCCGCGCAGCGCTGGTTCTCGCAGCGGCTCGCCTACTGGTCGGGACTCTGGAAGGAAGGAGAGATGCAGAACGGCGAGTCTTTGCGCGCGGAGGCACTGCTGGGCGATGCCGCCGGGGTCGCCCCCTGCAGTGCGCCCGAGGCGATGTACTTCGTCGTCGTCGCCGCCCGCCAGGAAGGTGCGCTGCCTCAATTCGATATCGAGCTTTCGCTCTTCACGGATGCCGGCGAGAGCGTTCTGAAACGCGCCGAAGCCGACGCGGGCGAAGTCCTCCGGCTCGACCGCCTGCTCTTGGAGCGCGACACTTCGCTAGCGAAGCAGTCGGAGCACATCAGGCATCTGGAGAGGCTCGTCGCCGAGCGTGAACGCATTGTCGTGGAGCGCGACCGCCAGCTTGCGGAGCTGAACGGCGCCCGCGAAGAGCGCGAGCGCATGATTGCCGAATGCAACAGCGATCTTGCACTGCGCGCGCAGGCGATAGCGACACAGCAGAAGAAGCTCGGCGTGCTGGAGGCCGAGCGTGCGCGGCAGGATGCGGCGCTGGCGGCGCAGGAGCGCGCGATCGCGTATCTGCAGAGCTTCCGCGGCTGGCTGGCGTGGCCGTCGCGGCGGCTGCGGCAGCGGTTCGACCAGCGCCGCTGATGGTGCCGTCGATCGATATCGTCGTCCCGGTTTACAACGCCGTGGGTGAGCTCGACCGCTGCGTCCAGAGCGTGCTGCAACACGCGACCGGCGACTGGCGGCTTACGCTCATCGACGATGGCTCGCCCGATCCTGCGATCCGCGCCTACTTCGCGAAGCTCGAAGCGCGCCGCCTGCCGCGCGTCGCCTTGCTCGCCAACGAGCGCAACCAGGGCTTCACGCTCACCGCCAATCGCGGCATGCGCGAAGCGCGGCTGGGCGCCGACGTGGTGCTGCTCAATTCCGACACCGTGGTCACGCGCGGTTGGCTCGATGCGCTCGCCCGCTGCGCAGCTTCCGATGCGCGCATCGGCACGATCACGCCGTTCTCCAACAATGCGGAGATCTGCTCGCTGCCGCGGTTCTGCGCCAACACCCCCTGGCCGGAGGGGGCCGATCCGGAGCCGCTCGTGGCCGCGCTCGCCCGCGCCGCGGTGCCGACCTATCCCGATCTTCCGACCGGTGTCGGCTTCTGCCTCTACGTGCGCCGCGCGCTCATCGACGCGATTGGCGTGTTCGATCCCGCGTTCGGTTTGGGCTATGGCGAGGAGAACGACTATTGCCTGCGCGCCACCGCCGCGGGCTTCCGCAACGTGTTGTGCGAAGACGCGTTCGTGCTGCATCTCGGCGGGAGCTCCTTCGGCGACAAGCGGGCCGATCTCGGACAGCGCAACATGGCGCTGCTGCTCGAGCGCCACCCGGGCTATCTCGACCTCGTTCACGCCTACATCGCCGCCGATCCGCTGCGGCCGTTGCGCGAACTGGCGGACTCCGAGCTTCGCGTCGCAACCGGGCCGCAGCCGGGCCTGCTGCACGTCGTGCACGGTCACGGCGGCGGGACCGAGTATCACGTCCGCGCGCTGATCGCTGCCTCAGCGGAGACCTTTCGGCACTATCTCCTGATCGCGGTAGGCAACGACTGGCAGCTCGAGGAGCACGCCGTGGGAGCGATCCGCAGCTTCGACTTTTCGCGCCTGCCCGGCGAGTCTTGGCGTGATTTCCTCGGCGGGATCGCAGCGCGCTTCGGCATCGATCTCGTACACCTGCACAACATCTCGGGTTGCCGCGATGCGATGCTCGCCGCGCTCGCGGAGCTCGCGCTTCCGTACGGCTACACCGTGCACGATCTGAATTTCGCCTGCCCGACGATCACCTTTCACGATCCGGACGAGCGCTACTGCGGGGCAATCACGGATCTGGCGACCTGCAACGCGTGCCTCGCAGCGCAACCGGAGTTCGCGCGCATCGACATCGCGTCGTGGCGCGAGCGGCACCGCGCGCTGCTCGCGCGCGCGGCGTTCGTGATCGCGCCCTCACAGTGGGCGGCGAGCACCTTGCGCCGCTACTTCACCGATCCCGCGGTGGCGATCGTCCCGCATGGCAGCGCACAGGGCACGACGCGCGACGACGCCGTGCATACGCGGCTCGAGCTTCCCGATGACGGCGTTCCGACCGTGGCGGTGATCGGCGCCATCGGCCCCGACAAGGGAGCGCGGCGCCTGGAACGGCTGGTCGAGCTGACGCGCGCGCGGCGCGAGCGTCTGCGCTGGGTGGTCGTGGGCTATCTCGATCGCGGCCGCGAGCAGTGGCTGAGCGAGGACGGCGTGTTCGCGCAGCACGGGGCGTTCGATTCGCGCGAGTTGACGGAGCTGCTCGAGCACTATCGGGTCCGACTGGTCGCCTACCCGTCGGCCGGGCCCGAGACCTTCAGCTTCACGCTCTCCGAGGCATGGGCCGCGGGCCGTCCGGCGATCGTGCCGCCGATCGGCGCGCTGGCGGAGCGCGTTGCGGCGACCGGCGCCGGATGGGTGCTCACCGAAGAGGAGTGGCAGGACGAAGCCCTCATGCTCGAGCGCATCGCGGCTCTGCTCGATCCGGCACAGTCGACCGCATGGTCCGCCGCCGCGGCGCGCGCTCGCCGCGCTCCGCAGCCCACGCTGGCGGCGATGGCGGCGGCGACCTCGGCGATCTATCGCGATACGCTGACACGTCAGCGAGAACGACTCGAAGCATCGCCTGTCACGTCTTCACGCTGTCTCGCCGCGCTCGGCTACACGCCGTGGCATCCGCCGGCGCCGGCGCCCGCTCCCATCTCGGCTGCGGACGTTGCAGCCAAGCCGAACGGAGCGCTGGCGTTCGTCGCGCGCACGGCGCTCTCGTTTCGCCACACGCTGGCCGGCCGGGTGCTGTATCGCCTTGCACCAAAGCCGCTGCTCGACGCGCTGCGGCAGTGCCTCTGAATCAACTCTCAGCGGGCGCGGCCCAGATGCGATGCATCGCGTCCTCGAAGTCGCGCGCATAGCGCGCCATGTCGAAGAGCGGCGAGCTGGCGCGATTCACGGCGAGCCTGTGGCGGAGCGCGGCAAGCTCTTCCGGGTGAGTCGCCAGCCGCAACGCGAGCGCCTCGTAATCGGCGAGGCTCGTCGCGATCAATTCGGGGAGCCCAATGGCGTTGAGCTGGCTCCCGGCGATGCGGCTCACCATCGTCTCGCCGGCGCAGGTCAGCACCGGCAGCCCGGCGAGCAGCGCGTCGTTGGCGGTCGTGTGCGCGCCATAGGGGAACGAATCGAGGAAGAGATCGGCTGCGGCGTTGCGCGCGACGTGCTCGCCGATGGGCACGACCGGCGCGAAGACGAGACGCGTAGGGTCGACGCCCGCCTGTGCAGCTTCGCGGCGCAGATTGGCAGCGACGTCGTCGCTCACATTGAGCAGCCACAGCACGCTTCCGCGGACGGCGGCGAGGAGCCGCATCCAGATCGTGAATATCTCGGGCAGGATCTTGCGCGGGTTGCTGAAGCAGCAGAACACGAATCCGGATTCGGGAAGGCCGCACGCGACACGCGACGGCGGCGGTCCGGGTGGCAGCCGCGTGGTGTCGCTCGGGAAAGCCATGTGCGGCATGTACAGCGGCCGCTCGCTGTAGAAGCGCTGCAAATGCTCCGGCACCGTGTAGGGATCGGTGAAGATGTAGTCGTACCACGGCGCCCCCATCGTGCCCGGGAAGCCGATGCAGTTCACCTGGATCGGAGCCGGACGGAGCGGGAAGATTCCCTCGCGCGCGTTGAGCGTGGAGCCGTTGCGATCGATCAGGATGCCGATCCGGTCTTCGCGAATCCGTTGGGAGATCGCGGCCACCGAGTCCTGGCTCACGTCGGCGAAGTGCTCGAAGGCAAGCCGCGCGCGGCGCTGGAACGGGTTGTCGTCGTCGCGCCGCAGGCTGTAGAGATACATGTCCAGCCGGCGGCGGTCGATCTTCTCCCAGAACTCGAGCGAGAGATGCATCGTCGGATGATCGTGCAGATTCGAGGTAGCGAACGCGACTCGCAGCCGCTCGCCGGGTGCGTAGTGGACCGCCGGCGGCGCCGGCGGCGGTTTGCGGCTGATGGTGCGCGCCCAGCGCTGGGCAGCATTGAGCTGAGCGCGAGCCGACAGCGGCATGGCGAGCGCCGCAAAGGGCACCACTGGGAAATCGGTCTCGGCGTCGGCGCCGTCTTCCAGCCGAGCGCGAATCTCGTCGAACAGCTCAGCGAGTCCGTCCCACGCACACCGCTGCTGGCGTGCATACGCGAGCATCGAGAGCGCATAACGGTTGCCCGGATCCAGCTCCAGCGCCCGGCGCAGTGCCAGCTCGCTATTTCCATAGTCCCGCCGCTGAATGTATAGCGTGCCGAGATGGAGCTGCACCTGCATGTCGTCGGGAGCGAGGCGCGCCGCCTCGCGGTAGCTCTCGATGGCACCGGCGATGTCCTGCGCCTGGTTCTGCGCCATTGCGCGGCGAATCCACACGGCCGCCGGCAGATCGCCGCGGACGGCGAAGAGCCGGTCGTACACGGCGACGGTTTCCCCGGCCGCGTCGCGCGCGGAGAGGAGGTTGGCGAGGTTGGCGAGCGCATGGGCGTGCTGCGGATCGGTCGCGAGCACCTCGCGATAACATGCTTCGGCGCGGGCAGTCTCGCCGGTCGCTTCGAGCGCGAGACCGAGGTTGTTGAGCACCCCGGCGTGTCCCGGCGCACGCGCGAGGGCCTGTTCGTAACGCGCGATCGCTTGGACGTGCTCGCCGCTCTCCCGCTCGCGGTTGCCGAGGTGAAACAGCGCCTCGGGATGCCCGGGATCGATCGCAAGGGCGTTGCGCCATGCCGTTTTGGCCTCGGCGTGCTCGCCGCGGGCGAAGCTTCGTTCGGCCTCCCGCAGCAGCGCTTCGATGGTCCCGGCCGGGGCATCGGAGACTTCCCTCAGACGCTGCTCGGCTTGCGCCCGCAGCGAAACAAGCGACGCGGGCACGTCGGGTCCGACGCGTGCAAGCAGCGCGACCGCTTCGTCGTAGCGGGCTAGGCGAAGGAGCATCTGCGCGAGATTGGTCAGTGCCGCCGTCTGCTGCGGCTCGATCGCGAGCGCCGCGCGAAAGGACTCTTCCGCACGCGCCATGCTACCGATCGCCAGATGGCTCAAGCCGACGTTGTTGAGCAATGCCGGATGCTTCGGGGCGCCGCGAAGCGCGCGTTCGTAGTGGATCAAGGCGGCCATGTGCTCGCCGTGCTCGCGATTGCGATTGCCGAGATGAAACGATGCCTCGGCATTCTCCGGGTCGAGACTGAGCGCGCGCCACCAGGCATCGTTCGCTGCCTTGACGTCGACCGTCATGAGCAGCTCGCCGAGCCGGTTCCACGCCGCCACGTTTTCCGGCTCGTCCGCGAGCAGTCGCCGCAGCGATGCTTCGGTGTGATGATTCTCCCCTTGTCCGAATGGAAGCTGCTCGTCGCGCGGCGGCTCCTCTCGACCGCGGTCGGTCGCGTCGGCCGCCAGCGCGCCGTGGCATTCCTTGTAGCGCCGGCCGCTGCCGCAAGGGCATGGCGCATTGCGCGCGATCGCCGCGCTCATGCTTCGTTCCACATCCGTTCCACGGCGGCTTCGAAGCCTTTCGTGTAGCGCGCCATGTCGAAGAGCGCGCTCGCGCGGACACCTTTGCGAAGATGCGCCGTCAGGGCGGCCAGCCGCGCGCGGTCGCGGGCGAGCGAGATCGCCATTGCCTCGTATTCGTCGAGCGATGCGGCCACCAGCTCCGGCAGCGCGGCCGCGCGAACCTCGGTCGCCGACGTGCGCGCCGCCATGCTGCGTCCCGCAATCGTGAGCACGGGCAGGCCCATCCACAGCGCGTCGTTCACCGTGGTGTGCGAGCCGAACGGATAGGTGTCGAGATACAGATTGGCAAGCGCATAGCGAGCGAGGTAGCGCGCGACCGGCTCGTTCGGCGCGAACGCGAGCCGCCGTGGCTCAACGCCGCGGCGATCGGCCTCGGCGCGCAGATTCCGCTGGGCGGCCGGATCGACGGGACGAAGCCAGAGCATCGCGTCGGGCAGACTGCGCAGCAACCGCATCCAGACGTCGAAGAGCGAAGGAAGCAGCTTGTAGGGCGCCGCCTGGCTCACGAACACGAAAGCGTCCTCGCCGAGCCCGTAATCGGCGCGGCCGGGCGGCGGCGCCACGCTGCGCTGCGTGTCGGTCGGCAGGTAGCATTCCCCCACGCAACAAAGGCGCTCGACGAAGTCGCCCTCCGCGGTCGGCGGCGTCGTAACCGGGTCGGTGATGACGAAGTCGTAGTAGGTCGCGCCGAGCGTCCCTGCGTAGCCCAGATAGTTGACCTGGACCGGCGCCGGGCGCGACGCGAAGAGATCGGGCCGCGCCTGGCCCGTGTGACCAGTCAGGTCGAAGAGCACGTCGATGCGATCGGCGCGGATGCGCTCGGCCATCGCCGTCGCGGGCAGGTGACCGAGCTCGGTGAACGCGACGATCGCGCGTTCGATGCGGGCGCGGAGCGCATCCGGCCCGCCGCGGCCAAGCGCGTAGGCATGGACTTCGAAGCGTTCGCGATCGATGCGTTCCAGCAGCTCGACGAAGAGCCGCGGCACAGGATGCTCGTGGAAGGCGGATGATACGAAGCCGATGCGCAGCACCCCCTCTCCCGATCGACGCTCGCGTCGCACCTCGATCGCCGAAGGGGATTTGCGCTCCGGCCACGCCCAGCGCTTGGCCGCCGCTAGCTGCAGCTTGGGGTCGTCGCAGATCGCGAGCAGGAGATAAGGCGGCACCGATTGCCGCGGCTCGCGATCGAAGGTGGCGACCGCGGCGAGGATTTCGTCGCGCTTCCGCTCGAAGTCGCGCCAGTCGGCGAACTGGAGATCGACGTCGAGCGCCTGCGCCGCGACCAGCGCGCGGTGCGGATCGAGCGCATGCGCTTTGCGCAAAGAGGCTCCGGCCTCCTCGTAGCGGCGCGCGTCATACAGGAGGAAGCCAAGATTCGCGTTGATCTCGGCGAGATCGGGTTGCAGCGAGAGCGCGCGGCGGAAGCTGCGCTCTGCGGCGGCACGGTCGCCGAGACGCAGATGGCAGATGCCGCGGTTGTTCCAGATCTCCGCGCCGGCCTGGGGCATCGCCGCTATAAGACGGTCATAGGCTTCCAGGGCGGCGGCGAATGCCTCGCGCTGGAAGAGCGAATGCGCGAGATTGCCGAGCGCGCCTGCGTGCGCCGGCTGCCGCAGCAACGCGCGGCGATAACAGGCTTCGGCCTTGGTCGCGTCGCCCGCGTTGCCGCAGGTGATGCCGAGATTGACCAGCACCTCCGGATGCGACGGAGCGAACTCGAGGGCGCGCTCGTAGGCGGCAATGGCTTTCGCGTGCTCTCCACGCAGCGCGAGCGCGTTGCCGAGATGAAACCACGCCTCGGGATTGCGCGGGCCCTGTCTCGCCGCGCGCTGGAGCAGCTCGAGCGATTCCGCGTCGCGGCCCGCGGCTTGCGCGGCGTGCGCCTGTTGCAACAGTAGTTCGACTGTCACGGTGCTTGCGGGTTTGTAGCGCTGCGGATCAACCCGGCGCTACGTCGAATGTTTCACCGGGCCCGATTTTCCCATGCGGCGAGGAGGAGGTCATCGAGGGCGCAGGTGAAGCGCGCCATGTCGAAGAGCGGTGCGCTCGAACGGTTGGCGAGAAGCCGCACCTGGAGCGCAGCCAGGCGCTCCGGCGCGCCTCCGAGCGCGAGCACCAGCGCCTCGTAGTCGGAGAGCGAAGGGGTGACGAGCTCCGGCAAGCCGATCGCCCGCAGCTGGCTGCCGGCAATGCGGCTGGCCATGGTCTCGCCGGCGCAAGTGACCACCGGCACCCCCATGAACAAGGCATCGTTGGCCGTGGTGCCGGCGTTGTAGGGCGTGGTGTCCAGAAACAGATCCGCGTGTCGGTGCCGCGCCAGATGCTCGGGCAGCGCCACCCGAGGGGCGAGGATCAAGCGCGCGGGGTCCACCCCGCGGGCTTGCGCTTCCCGACGCAGATTCGCCCCCGCAGCGGCACTCCCCGGAGCGAGCCACAACACGCTGCCCGGCAGTGCGACGAGCAGCCGCATCCACACCGCGAAGAGCTCGGGCAGGATCTTGTAGCTGCTGTTGAAGCAGCACAGCACCAGCCCCGCTTCGGACAGCCCGCACGCGGCGCGGCTCGGCGCGGCGCTGGCCACCGCGCGTTTCGTGTCGCTCGGACAGTAACAGTCCGGAAGGTAGAGCAGCCGCTCGCTGAAGAAGGCTTGCGACTCCGGCGGGCAGGCGAAGCGATCGGTGATGAGGTAGTCGTACCAGGGCGCCCCGAGCGTGCCCAGAAACCCGAGCCAGCTCGCCTGCACCGGCGCGGGCCGGAGCGCAAAAACTTCGCTCCTTGCATGCGTGGTGTAACCGTTCAGATCGATCAGCACCTCCACCCCGTCCTCGCGTATGCGCCGGGCGATGGCTTCGGTCGGCTGCGCGGCGACATCAACGAAATGCTCGAAGGCCGCCTCGATACGCGCGCGCAGCGGCGAGGATTCGCGTGGCCCGAGCGAGTAGGCATAAGGCGCGATGCGCGTCCGGTCGTGACGCTCCCAGACCTCGGCCATGAGCGAAGTCATCGGGTGAGTGCGGAAGTCCGATGACACGTAGCCGACGCGCAGCCGCGACGAGCGGGGCTTGGCGGCGATAAGCGGCGCCGCAGGGGGCTCGGCCGGTGCGAGGTCGCGCGCCCAGCGCTGCGCAACGCGCAGCTGCGCCGCAGGCGACATAGGGATCGACAGCGCGGCAAAGGCGTTGACCGGCTCATCGGTGCCTTCGTCGAGACGCCGAACGATCGAGTGATGCAGCTGGGTGAGCCCGTCCCAGCGGCAAAGCTGCGCCCGGGCATAGGCGAGGAGCGACAACGCATACAGCGAGCGATCGCTCGACGCCCCTCCGAGCGCTTGGTCCGCGTCTTCGTACTCGCCGCGGTCGACCAGGACCGATCCGAGATTGGACAGCGTCGCGGTGTCGCCTGGATCGATTGCGATCGCGTGGCGGAAGCTCGCTTCTGCCGCGTCGAGATCGTGCGCGGCGTGCTGGCAGATGCCGAGGTCGACCCACACCGTCGCGTCCCCATCGGGATACCGGCGCACGAACTCTGCGCAAAGCGGGGACGCTTCCGAGTATCGCCGCAGGCTGCAGAGAAGATGCGCAAGGTTCGCGAGCGCCTGGCGGTGGCCAGGCTCCGCTGCTAGCGCCGCGCGATACGCAGCGACAGCGTGTTCGCTCTGGCCTTCGCCCTGCAACGCAAGCCCAAGATTGTTGAGGATGCTGGGATGCGACGGCGCTATCGCGAGCGCCTGCTCGTACGCCGCGATTGCATCGGCGAAGCGCTTCTGCTGTCGATACTCATTGCCGAGACGGAACTGCGTCTCGGCGTACTCGCGGTCGCTCATCGCGCGGCGCCCGCCGTCCACGTCCGCAGCTCGGCGACGACGCGCGATACGACGGAAGGCCAGTCGCGGGCGCGCGGCTGGCGGAAGAGACGCG
>DATJWL010000116.1:0-3484 GCA_035501215.1 Casimicrobiaceae bacterium | reverse complement strand
ATGCAGGCATGCCCGAAGAGACGCTGAAGGCCGCGAAGAAGGAATTCAAACGGCTCTCGCGCATGGGCGAGAGCTCGGGCGAGGCTTCGATGCTGCGCACCTGGCTCGAGCTCATGGCCGAGCTGCCCTGGCGCGCGGAGGCGCTGCCGCCGGTCGACATCGCGCAGGCGCGCGAGGTCCTCGACCAGGACCACTTCGGGCTGGACAAGATCAAGCGGCGCATCCTCGAGTACCTCGCCGTGCGCAAGCTCAACCCCGAGGGCAAGAGCCCGATCCTGTGCTTCGTCGGCCCGCCGGGCGTGGGCAAGACCTCGCTCGGCCAGTCGATCGCGCGCGCGACGGGGCGCAAGTTCCAGCGCGTGGCGCTCGGCGGGCTGCACGACGAAGCCGAGATCCGCGGACACCGGAGAACCTACATCGGCGCGCTGCCGGGCAACGTGGTCCAGGCGCTCAAGCGCGCGGGTTCGCGCGCGGGCGTGCTGATGCTCGACGAGATCGATAAGCTCGGCATGGGCGGCTTCCACGGCGACCCGTCGTCGGCGCTGCTCGAAGTCCTCGATCCCGAGCAGAACGGCAAGTTCCGCGACAACTATCTCGGCGTGGACTTCGACCTTTCGCGCGTGATGTTCATCGCCACGGCGAACGTGCTCGACACGATCCCGGGCCCGCTGCGCGACCGGATGGAGATCATCCAGCTGCCGGGCTACACCGAGGAGGAAAAGCTGCAGATCGCCCGCGCCTACCTGGTGAAGAAGCAGCTGGAAGCGAACGGATTGCAGGCCGCGCAGGCGACGCTGACCGACGCGGCGATCCGCGAGATCATCGCGGGCTATACGCGCGAGGCCGGGGTTCGCGGCCTCGAGCGCCAGGTCGGCGCGGTGCTGCGCCGTGTCGCGATGCGCATTGCGGAAGGCGAGGCGCAGTCGGTCGCGGTCGACGCGGGCGATCTGCACGCCATCCTCGGCGCGCGCAAGTTCGAGAATGAGGTCGCGCAGCGCACGTCGGTGCCGGGGGTCGCGACCGGGCTCGCGTGGACGCCCGTGGGCGGGGACATCCTGTTCATCGAGGCCTCCAAGGTGCCGGGCTCGGGCAAGCTGATCCTCACGGGCCAGCTCGGCGACGTGATGAAGGAGTCGGCGCAGGCCGCGCTCACGCTCGCCAAGACCTGGTGCGGCGACGCCCTCGACAAGGTCGACGTGCACGTGCACGTGCCCGCGGGCGCCACCCCCAAGGACGGACCGAGCGCCGGCGTGGCGATGTTCGTGGCGCTGACTTCGCTGCTGCAGGGCAAGCCGGTGCGGCCCGACGTGGCCATGACGGGTGAAATCTCGCTGCGAGGTCTCGTGCTGCCGATCGGCGGCGTGAAGGAAAAGACGCTGGCGGCGCTGCGCGCCGGCATCACGACGGTCATGCTGCCTCGTCGCAACGAGAAGGATCTCGAGGACGTGCCGGCCGACGCCCGGGAGAAGCTGCGCTTCGTCTTCCTCGACAAGGTGGAGGACGCCGTGCAGACGGCGATCCAATGAGAAAGGCCCGCTCCCTTGCGGGGGCGGGCCTCTTCGTTACTTCCGTCGCCTCGCTGCGCGCTTCTTCGCCGCGCGCAACGGCCGTCGTTTCGCGCTAGATGGGGCCGCGGTACGGCCCCGTTTGGCGCTCAGGCGGTCTTTTTTGCCTTGGCGAGGCCTTTCACGGTCTCGGTCGCGGCGGCGACGTTGGCTTCCGCGATCTCGGTCGCCTGCTTCGCGACCTTGTTCATGTTGTCGTACGCGGAGTTCGCGGCCGCGATCATCGATTTCATCGCGGCGACCGCGACGTCGGAGCCGGCGGGCGCGTTCTTCACCGCCTTGTCGAGCAGGGCGCTGAAATTCTCGTTCCACTCGGCGACGCGCTTCTCGGCCATCTTCGACAGCTCGGCGTTGGTCTCGGAAGCGACTTCGTACACGCTCTTCGAGTAGGCAATCGCCTTCTCGATCGCCGGGGTGGCGAGGCTATTTTGCAGGCTGACGAACTCCTGCACGTCCTTCGCGCCAAACAGCGCGCGGGTGTTGCTCAGACTGTCTTCGAACGCGGACTTCACTGCGTTCGCGTTGAGGGTCGCCAGCTTTTCCATCGCGGCGAACTGGGTCGCGGCGAGCGAAAGCATCGTTTCCACGTTGGCCTTGCCGGCCGCCTGGATTTGCTCGGGGGTCACGTACATGAGACAGCTCCTATCGAAAGAGAAATTGGGTTGGGCTCGATTCGCAGTGGGTTTGTGCACCGCAACAATACTAAGTTTAGGCCGATCTCGGTCAAAGTCAAATGGTTTTTGCGCCGCAGCATAACCTCTTGAATGTGGGGGCATTCATGATGTCGACTTTAGTCGGGCGGTTCGGTCCTGCCGCGCACGCAGATCGCGAAACGCGCCGGCTGCGGCTTGCTGCTCCGGCGACAATGGCCGCACATGCATGACACCGATGCGGTCCGGCGGTTCGATTGGATCATTCACGCGCTGACTGAGTCGAAGTTAGTACTTCCTTACTCAGTGTTGGCTGGCCCAATCGAGCGCAGGCCATGACCCTGGACTACCGGCCCGAGGATCCCGCGATCCTCGCGGATCCGTTTCCGCTATATCGCCGCATGCAGGACGAGGACCCCTGCCATTGGAGCGGGCAGCTGAAAGCCTGGGTGCTGACGCGCTACGAAGACGTGCGGCGCGTCTGCCTCGACCGCACCATGTCCTCCGATCGCCTGCGCCCCTTCTTCGCCACTCTGCCGCCGCCCGAAGCGCTGCGCATTGCCGATATCGTGCGCTACCTCTCCCTGTGGATGGTGTTCCGCGATCCGCCCGACCACACGCGGCTTCGCCGTCTGACGAGCAAGGTCTTTCACGTCAAGTCGATGCAGGCGATGCGGCCGCGAATCGAATCGCTGGCGAAATGGCTCTTCGGGCAGGTCGGCGAGCGGGACGAAGTCGATTTCATCGCCGACTTCGCCGGTCCGCTTCCCGCGCTGGTCATCATGGACATGCTGGGCGTGCCGCGCGAGGCGCTCGCGCAGGTGAAGCGCATGTCGGACGACATGGCGCTGTTCATCGGCAGCTCGCGCATGTCTGGCGAAAAGTACGACATCGCGGAGGCGGCGACGCGCGAGATGGCGGCGTTCTTCGGCGGGATGATCGACGAGCGCAGGCGCGCGCCGCGCGCGGACCTGCTCTCCGAGCTGGTGCACCTCGAGGACGCGGGCGACCGGCTGAGCGAGGACGAGCTGGTGGCCACCTGCATCCTGCTCCTCTTCGCCGGGCACGAGACGACGACCAACCACCTCGCCAACGGATTGCTCGCGCTGCTGCAGTTTCCCGGCGAGATGCGCCGGTTGCGCCAGGATCCGTCGCTGGCGCCGGCGGCGGTGGAGGAGTTGCTGCGCTACGACGGCCCGAACGGAGCGCAGGTGCGCATCGTGACCGAGGCTCAGACCTTTCACGGCCGCGACCTGAAGCCGGGTGACC
>DATJWL010000115.1:0-12625 GCA_035501215.1 Casimicrobiaceae bacterium | reverse complement strand
CGCATTTGCGCGACGTTGCGTTGCGTGGCGGGGTTGTTCCACATCTGCACGTTCATCGTCGGCGCGACGAGCAGCGGGCAATTGCGCGCGAGGCACAACGTCGACAGCAGATCGTCGGCGTGGCCGTTGGCCAGCTTGGCGATGAAATCGGCCGACGCGGGGGCCACGACGATGGCGTCGGCGCCGCGCGACAGATCGATGTGGCCCATCGCGTTTTGAGCGCCCGACTCCCAAAGATTGGTGAGCACCGGATGGCCCGACAGGGCCTGCAGCGTCGTCGGGGCGATGAAGCGCGTGGCTCCCTCCGTCATCACGGCGTCGACGGCGATGCCTTCCTTCACCAGCAGGCGCGTCAGCTCAGCCGCCTTGTAGGCGGCGATGCCGCCGGTCAGGCCGAGCACGACGCGCCGGAGCGGTCGCGTAGCAAGTGGGTCGGTCATGAGTCTAGTCTATCGTCGTCCCCGCGCACGCGCGGACCCAGTGTCGTTTTTGAGCAGAAGCCGCTAGGTTCCCTCCCCGCTTTCGCGGGGACTGAAGGCCGCGGGAACGACGTCGCAATCGTTGTCATCCATCCGGACGATGGGCACAAGCGCCGCCGAGTTTAATATGCCCCGACACCACGGTATAGGGGCAATGGCATGCGCATCGCCGACTGGCCCGAGGACGAGCGTCCGCGCGAGCGGCTCCTCAAGCACGGCGCGTCCGTGCTGTCGGAGGCCGAATTGCTGGCGATCTTCCTGCGCACCGGCATCGCCGGCGCGAACGCCGTCGAGCTAGGCCGACAACTGCTCGCGCGTTTCGGCAACCTGCAGCGGCTGTTTGCAGCGCCGCTCTCCGAGATAGGCTCGGTGCGCGGCCTCGGTCCGGCCAAGTATGCGCAGCTGCAAGCGGTAATCGAGATGGCGCGCCGTGCCCTCGAGGAAGACATCGGCGAGCGCGACGCGATGTCTTCGCCCCAAGCCGTTCGTGAGTTTCTGCGCTTGACGCTCGGCGGTAAAGCGCACGAAATCTTCATGGCGATGTTTCTCGATGCGCAGAATCGCCTGCTGGGATCGGAGGAGCTCTTCCGCGGCACGCTGACCCAGACGAGCGTCTATCCGCGCGAGGTTGTGAAGACGGCGCTTCGCTACAACGCGGCCGGCGTCATCTTCGCCCACAATCATCCGTCGGGTGTCGCGGAGCCGAGCCGCGCCGACGAGCTGCTGACGCAAACCTTGAAGCAGGCGCTCTCGCTCGTCGAGATCAAGACGCTCGATCACTTCATCGTCGCCGGATCGCGGACGCTGTCGTTCGCCGAGCGCGGATTGCTCTGATTCGGCGGGCGGACGTTGCCCGGCGTGCCCCTCAGACCGAAGCAAGCGGTTGAGTTACCGGCCTTTTCCCGATAAAATCAACCCTTTTCTCTGGCCCGCGGACGCAGCAAAGCCGCCGGGTCCTGAACGGAGCAAGCGATGGCTCGAGTCTGTCAGGTGACGGGGAAGATCCCCATGGTGGGCAACAACGTCTCGCACGCCAACAACAAGACGCGGCGACGGTTCATGCCGAACCTGCAGCGGCGGAAGTTCTGGGTCGAGAGCGAAAACCGCTGGGTCAGCCTGCGGCTCACCAACAGCGCATTGCGAACGATCGACAAGAAGGGCATCGAGGTCGTGCTCGCGGAGCTGCGCGCGCGCGGCGAGCACGTCTGACCGGCTTCCGGCCGGCGCCGCGGATAGTCCACACATCAAGGAACTGAGCCATGCGCGAAAAGATCAAGCTCGAATCCTCGGCGGGGACCGGGCACTTCTACACGACGATGAAGAACAAGAAGACGACGCCCGGGAAGATCGAGATGAAGAAGTTCGATCCCGTCGCCCGCAAGCACGTGCTGTACAAGGAAACCAAGCTCAAGTGACGTCGGACCACACCGCGCGGCGCGCGGCGTAGGGCCCGACGTCATCCTGAGCGAGCGCAGCGAGCCGAAGGATCTGCTGGAGCGCAGCGCGACAACAGATTCCTTGTCGCGTCCCGCTCCTCGAAATGACAGTAGGCTTGCGGCTCGCGCCGGGCCGCCAGCTACGCGTAGCTGCGCAGCTTGCGCGAGAAATTGCGCAGCGGAACGATGTCGCTGGCCTCGGCGCGATGACACCAGTCCTGCAAGCGCGCCAGCAGCTGCTCGCGCGATTCGTTCGAGCGTTCCCACAGCGTCGCCAGGTCCTGCCGCATGACATAGATCGTATGCAGCGCCTTGCTGCTCGCGAGCGCCGAGGCGAGCCGCGCGCGATCCGACTCGGGCAGTCTCTGTGCGTCGGAATGGACCCAGCGGCGCAAGCGCCGCCAGCTTGGAACATCCACGGCAAGCTCGCCGCGCCGCGCGCGTTCGCGCAGGGATGCGACTTCACTCGCGAGAGCCTGCTTCAGCGACGCCCCGTAGCTCGTCAGCACGGCGTAGCGATGCGTGATCACCGATTGCAGCGTTTCCAGATCGGCGTGCAGCTTCTCGCGGTTGAACCGGATGCGTGGCGCGACCTTGCGCACCGTGGCGAGCCCGAAGGTTTCGAGCACGCGGATGTAGGCCCAACCGAGATCGAACTCGAACCAGCGCGAAGACAGTTTCGCCGACGTCCCGTAGGCGTGATGGTTGTTATGCAGCTCTTCGCCGCCGATCACGATGCCCCACGGAATGATGTTGGCACTCGCGTCGTCGGTCGAGAAATTGCGGTAGCCCCAGTAGTGTCCGATGCCGTTGATGATGCCGGCCGCGGTCACCGGGATCCAGGCCATCTGCACCGCCCAGATCGTGAAGCCGATCGGACCGCAAAGCACGACATCGAGCGCGAGCATCAGGCCGCAGCCCTGCCAGCTGTACGGGGTGTAGAGATGGCGCTCGATCCAGTCGTCGGGCGTGCCGGTTCCGTACTTCTCCAGCGTCTCGAGATTCTTCGCTTCCGCTCGATAGAGCTCGGTGCCCTGCAGCAACACCGTGCCGATGCCGCGCGTCTGCGGGCTATGCGGATCCTCGGCTGTTTCGACGCGCGCATGATGCTTGCGATGGATCGCGACCCACTCCTTCGTGACCATCCCGGTCGTGAGCCACAGCCAGAAACGGAAGAAGTGACTGACGGCCGGGTGCAGGTCGAGACCTCGGTGCGCCTGGCAGCGGTGCAGGAAGATCGTGACCGAAGCGATGGTAACGTGCGTCAACGCCAGCGTAAGAACGACATATCCCCACCACGGCAGAGCCAACAGTCCATGGGCAAAGAAGGAAAGCGGATCGAAATGCATTGCGTGTGTGTCCTTACACCGGATCGGGCGCGGGTACGCCCGGAGTGATGAGATCGGCCGGGATTCTACACTTTTTTGGCGGGTTCATGCAGTTTTCGCAGCAAGTTAGCGATTACTTTCATGCTGACCCGCCGCGGGCTGCATCGACGTTCCAGCTCGGCGCTCGAGTATCGCGGCAAAGAACCCGTCGCAGCCGTGCCGATGGGCAGACAGCCGCAGCAGTTTCCCGGTTTCGAGGGCGATTCCTGCGCGAGCAAGCTCCGCCGCCGCATCGCCGAGCGTGAACTCGGGATGCGAAGCAAGAAAATCGTCCACGATGGCTTCGTTCTCCGCGGGCAGCACGCTGCACGTCGCGTACACGAGGCGTCCGCCCGGTTTGACGAGTGTCGCGGCTGCGGCGAGCAAGCGCGATTGCTTCGCCGACAATTCAGAGATCGCCGCCGGAGTCTGCCGCCATTTGAGGTCGGGATTGCGGCGCAGCGTTCCGAATCCGCTGCAGGGCGCGTCGACGAGCACGCGATCGATCTTGCCGGCCAGTCGCTTGACGTGCGGCGCGCGCTCGTCTTGGATCAAGACCGGATGCGCGTTCGATAGACCCGAGCGGGCGAGCCGGGGTTTCAGCTTCGCGAGACGACGCGCCGAGACATCGAAGGCATAGAGACGCCCTTGCGAGCGCATGAGCGCGCCGAGCGCGAGCGTCTTGCCGCCGGCGCCGGCGCAGAAGTCGACCACCATCTCGCCGCGCTTCGGGGCGACGAGATAACACGCGATCTGGCTCGCTTCGTCCTGAACCTCGATCGCGCCCGAGAGAAAGAGCGGTTCATGCTGCAGCGCCGGCTTGCCCGCAACGCGCAGGCCGACCGGCGAATACGGCGTGGGCGAGGCTTCGATGCCGTTGGCCGCGAGCGCTGCGCGGGCCTCCTCACGGGAGGTCTTGAGCGCATTGACGCGAAGGTCGAGCGGCGCCGGCGCAAGCCACGCTCGCGCCAGCGCATCGCGCTCGTCGGGCAAAGCCCTACCCAGTGCATCCCATAGCCAGTCGGGAAGGTCGACCGCTTCGGCAGGCGAGAGTTGCGGCTTCCGCGCCTTGAACGCGCGCGCCCAGCGTTGCTCCTCCTGGGTTAACGCGGGCTCCAGCTCGCGCAGGCTCAGGCCCAGCTCGCGGAGGCAGGCGGCGATCGCCAGCAGACGTGGCGCGTCGCTTTCCGCCTGCGCGATCAGCGATCGGCGCCGGCGCAGCGTTGCGAACACGCCATCGGCAACGAGTGCGCGGTCGCGCTGGCCGAGCCGATGATGGCGGCGGAAGTATTCGTGCAGAGCGACGTCGGCAGGAGAGGAAAGCGGCAGCACTGCGCCGAGCGCATCGGCGAGCGCCGTGAGCTGGCCCGCGCGCACGCTCATCGCTGCGCGACGGTCTCGTCGACGCGGATGCTGTCGAGGAGGGCCTCGACTGTGGCGCGCTCGTTGGACAGGCGCATCTTCACCATCACGTGATGGAGCGAAGGCGCGAGCCAGACCTTGGCGTTCACGCTGCCGTCGCCGCTCGTGCGCTCCCAGACTTCAGCCTCCACGTCGCCGAAGCCGACGCTGACGGTCTCGGTGCCGGTACGGCGAAAGGCGTAGTGATAGACGCGCCGCGTAGTCGCGACGGCGAAGCTCACCTCGTCCTGCTCCGGCGGCGCGAAATAGAACTGCCACAGCACGACGAGCGGATCGAAGGTCGGAATGTCGAGCGCCGCGGTCTTGTTGTCGTTCAGCAGCACGAGACCCGTTTCCCAGTCGAAGGTCGCAGCCTCGTGGCGGTTGTCGTTGGTGCGCTCGATCGTGTAGAGATTGGGTTGGAGGCCGGTCGAGGTGATCGTCCCGGTGCTCGTCAACTTGCCCTGACCGCGGATGAAGAGCGCGGCGAGGCCGCGCGCCTCGCCGATGGTGGTGATTTTGTATTCGTTCGCCGAATGCTCGAGGCGATAGATCGCGTCGCCAACGAAGAAGCCGCGCGTGCCGAGAAATCCGCGGTAGACGAGCTCGATGCGCGGCGGAAGCTGGGGCGGGGGCGGGTAGTTCGCGGCCGCCGGCGCGATGGCCTCTTCGGTCCGCTCCGGTACGACCGCCGCTTCCGCCATCGCTGCGATGGACTGCGGTGACAGCAACTCACCGGCCGCGATTGAATCCTCCGGCCTCCCTTCGGCTCCGAGCAGGGGCATGCTCGGTCGAACGACAACCCTTGCCCTGGGCTTCGGTTTGGCTGCTGCCACGACCGGCGCGGGCGGGGGCGGGATCTCGGTGATCGTCGCCGTGAGCGGCGGCAAGTCGTCGGGCGTGGCTGCCCGATGTTCGGGCAGCGCCAACGCGAAGAGGTGCGCCGCGAGCGAGGCGATGAACGCGACCGCTAGCGTGCGCCTCACGTCCCGCGAACTGACCCGCGAACCGTCATCCCCGCGAACGCGGGAATCCAGTGGCGTACTCTGAACGTCGCTGGGTCCCCGCTTTCGCGGGGACGACGATCTTTTGTCACTCACCGATGGAGTTCTCCACATGGAGCGCCGGCGCGATCAGCACGCCCGGGTCCACGACCTCGTCCTTGATGCCAACGCGTCGCCCGTCGACGACGAGCCGATCGTCGCAGAACCAGCGCACCGCGGCGACGAGAATCCGGTGCTCGGACTCGAGCACCCGCGCCGCGAGACTTGTTTCGTCGTCGTCGTCGCGGACGGGTACGGCCGCCTGCGCGACGATGGGCCCCTGGTCGACATCGGCGGTCACGAAGTGCACGGTGCAGCCGTGAACCTTGATACCGTCAAGAAGCGCCTGCCGATGGGTGTGCAAGCCCGGATACATCGGCAGCAGCGAGGGGTGAATGTTGAGCATGCGCCGTTCATAGCGCGCGACGAACTCGGGACTGAGCACGCGCATGAAACCGGCGAGCACCACGAGATCAGGCTCGAGCTCGTCGATCGCCGCTGCGAGCGCTCGCTCGAATTCACCTCGATTCGGCAAGATCGTGTGATCGACGACCGTGGTCGCAACGTGGTGGCGGGCAGCGATGGCCAATCCGCCCGCCTCGGGCCGATTGCTGACGACGCCGGCCACTTCGCCCTTGATCTCGCCGCGCGCTACGGCGTCGAGCACCGCGGCCATGTTCGAGCCGCGGCCGGAGATCAGGATGACGATCCGTTTCATGAGAGTCTTCGTGCGATCGCTTTACTCAACGATGGTTCCGGGCGCGCCGGGAGAACGTGGCTCGACCGCGCCGATTACGTAAGCCATTTCGCCCAGCGCCTGCAGCCGCTCGCGCAGTGCGGCGGCGTGCTCGCGCGGCACGACCAGGACAAAGCCGATGCCGCAGTTGAAGACGCGATGCATCTCGGCAGTGGCCACGTTTCCCGCGCGCTGCAGCCAGTCGAAGATCGGCGGCCGCGGCCAGCGGGCGGAGTCGATGCGCGCCGCGAGATGCTCCGGGAACATGCGGTGCGTGTTCTCGACGAGGCCGCCGCCGGTGATGTGCGCCATCCCCTTCACTTCACCCTCGGCAAGGATCTTCAGTACGGGCTTCACGTAGATGCGGGTCGGCTCGAGCAGCGCCGCGCCGAGCGTCCGCGCTCCGCTCCCGTCCATGCGTTGCCCGAGGTCGGCACCGGTTGCTGCGAGGATGCGCCGGATCAGCGAGAACCCGTTGGAATGCGGGCCGCTGGAAGTAAGCCCGATGAGCGCGTCGCCCTCCGCAACGTTGCGTCCGTCCACCACGCGAGACTTCTCGACCACTCCGACCGCAAAACCCGCGAGATCGTATTCGCCTGGAACGAAGGCGCCGGGATGCTCCGCCGTCTCGCCGCCGATGAGGGCGCAGCCCGCCTGCTCGCAGCCGGCGGCAACTCCCCGCACCACCTCGCGCGCGACGGCGACGTCGAGGCGCTCGCAAACGTAGTAGTCGAGAAAGAAGAGCGGCTCGGCTCCCTGGACCAGGATGTCGTTCACGCTCATCGCCACGAGGTCGATGCCGATCGAGTCGTGCTTGCCGAGCGCCACGGCGAGCTTGAGCTTCGTCCCGACTCCGTCGGTGCCGCTGACCAGCACCGGCTCGCGATAACGCTTCGGCAGCTCGACCAGCGCCCCGAAGCCGCCGATGCCGGCGAGCACCTCGGGACGCAGGGTCCTCTTGGCAAAGGGCTTGATCGCCTCGACCAGCGCATCTCCGGCATCGATGTCGACGCCTGATTCGCGGTAGGTGAGGGAGGGCGCCGAGGTGTCGCTGGCCATGACGTCAGCCGGTTGGATTGAGTCGCGGCGAAGCGCGCGGTACAGTGCTCAACTTTTCGCCCGATTCTACCCAAAATGACCCCCGCCGGCCCGGACACGGACAATGCGCCGACTGCCGCGGAGCCAACCGCTGCCGCAGCCAGGCCCCGCGCCCTCGGGCCAAGGCAGTATCTGTGGATCGTCGGCGCGGTGCTGGTCTTCGCCGCGCTGCTGCACTGGCTCAGCGCGGTCATCACGCCGTTCCTGATCGGGGGCATCCTGGCGTATCTGGGAAATCCTGCCGTGGACTGGGCGGCGCGCCGCGGCGTTCCGCGCACGCTCGGGACGCTCCTCGTCATCGTGCTGATCCTGCTCCTGTTGATGGCGCTGGTCCTCGTGCTGGTGCCGCTGGTCCAGGCGGAGTTCTCCCAGCTCATGCGACGGGCGCCGGAGCTCGCCGGGCAGCTCTACGGACATGTGGCGCCATGGCTCCAGCAGACCTTCGGGATCGATTTGGACCTCGATGCAGCATCGATCAAGAAGCTCATCACCGACAACCTCGACAGCGCACGCACGCTCGGGGTCAAGCTCCTCTCAGGCCTGAAGACCGGCGGAACGCTGCTCCTCGCGCTGCTCATCAACCTCGCCCTGATCCCGGTAGTGATGTTTTATCTTCTGCGCGACTGGACGGCGATCGTGGAGAGCCTCGACCACCTCGTGCCTCGGCGCTGGCTGGGCCGCGTGCGGACCATGGCGGGCGAGATCGACCGCGTGCTGGCGGAGTTTCTGCGCGGCCAGCTTTCGGTCATGGGGGTGCTCGCCGTCTACTACGTGATCGGCCTCACGCTCGCCGGGCTGCAGTACGCGCTTCCGATCGGGATCCTCACCGGGCTGCTCGTTTTCATCCCCTACGTAGGCTTCGGGTTGGGGCTTACGCTGGGCGTGCTCGCCGCACTGCTGCAGTGGACGGGATGGCCTGCCTTCCTCGCCGTGATGGCCGTGTACGGCGTGGGGCAGCTCCTGGAAAACTACGTGCTGGTGCCGTGGCTGGTCGGCGACCGGATCGGACTTCACCCGTTGGCCGTCATCTTCGCCCTGCTCGCATTCGGGCAGCTCTTCGGCTTCGCCGGAGTGCTGCTGGCTCTGCCTGCGAGCGCCGCCTTGCTCGTGGGATTGCGTCACCTGCGCGCCGCCTACAACGCCTCCGACCTCTATCGCTGATCTTGGAACAGCTCGTCTTCGAGCTGGCCGCGGCGGAGCCGCCGCGGCTCGCCAACTTCGTCCCGGGCCGCAATGCGGAGTTGCTGTCCGTCCTGCCGCGCTTCGTCTGCGGCGCGATGGCCGAAACCGGGCTTTTCATCTGGGGCGCGCCCGGGACGGGGAAGACCCACCTTCTCCATGCCGCGAAGGCCCTGGCCGAGGAACACGGGATCCCGGCCGCGATGTTTTCCGACCCGGTTACCGTGAGCGATCCGGAGGCGGCCGCCGATGAACTGGTGATCATCGACCGCATCGACGAGGCCGATGCCGCCGCCGCGGGCCGCGTCTTCACGTGGTTCAACGCGCTCAAGGAGCGCGGCGGACGCATCGTCGTCGCAGCCCGTACCCCCCTGGGCCGGTTGCCGCTGCGCGAGGACCTGCGCACGCGGCTGGGCTGGGGTCTGGTCTACGAGGTGGCCGCGCTTGCCGACGAGGAAAAGGCCGAGGCACTGCGCGCCTATGCGCGCCAGCGGGGCTTCGCCCTCTCCGCCGAGGTCATCGACTACCTGCTGCGGCACGGCCGCCGCGACATGCCTGCGCTCGTCTCTGCGCTGGCTGCGCTCGACCGGGTTTCGCTCGCAACCAAGCGCCCGGTCACGGTGCCGCTGCTGAGGGGGTGGCTGCAGAAGGGCCTTGAGTGGGGGCCAGGGGGCCCGGGCGACCCCAGGGGGTCGTGAGTGGTCCTGAGCCGCCTGCGGGGGAAACGCCGGCCCGCCCGCGCCTGTCAACCGCCCTCGGGCGGGGGGCGTTAAGCGCGTGACACGGAATAGGTGTCATCTCTCAAACAAACCAGACTGAGGACAGATTCATGAACAAGTTGATGTCGGCGCTGATCGCTGGCGCCTTTGCGGTTTCCCTGACTGCTGCAGCTCAAACGCCAGCTCCGGCGCCCGCTCCCGCGACGCCGCCCAAGGCCGACGCCAAGTCGGACAGCATGAAGTCTGCTGCGCCCGCGGATGCATCCAAGAGCTCGGACACGTCCAAGCAGAAGAAGACGACGAAGAAGTCGAAGAAGTCCAAGAAGACAACTTCCACGACGAGCAAGGACAGCATGAGCAAGGACAGCATGAGCAAGGACGCCACCAAGAAGTAAATTCCCGCCGTTGCCGTTCCGCAACAGTCCGGTATGCGTCAAGCAGCCGGACTGTTGCTTCTCCGGACAGAGGTTAATACAATCAACAGGCTTTTCTCCCTTTACCGCACCGAGCCACCTGTTCGGGTAGAGAGGCATGAGACCGATCGATCCGAGCGACATTTGAGGACCAACGCATGAACAAGCTACTTGTTGCACTTTTCGCAGGTGCATTTGCCATCGCCATTCCGGCGTTCGCCGATGACAGCGACATCAAGCCTCTTTCCAAGATGCAGACGGACGAGGCGAAGGCCGCCCGGGCGGCGGCGCAGGCAAAGTGGAACGCCATGACGCCGCAGGAACAGGCAGCAGCCAAGAAGGCCGCCAGGTCGAAGAAGCTGATGGACGCGACGGCCATCGACTCTATCGCGAGCGAGAACATGCAGTACATGCCGCCAAGCAAGGCGGAGCAGGCGCAGTCGAAGGCAGTACCCAAGCCGACCAAGGAACAACGCAAGGAGGACGTGTCAAAATCGACGAAGCCGACGACCGGTCAGTAACCGCTAGGCGCAAGGTGGCATGAGCAGGGGCCACTTGGGCCTCTGCTTTGTTCCTGGGACAGCGACCCGCTTTGGGGAGGACAGACCAATGAACAAATCGTTTGCTGCCGCAGTCGCGTTTGCATTCGCGCTCGGACCCGTCGCCGCGCTGGCGGACGACAAGACCCCGAGCAACATCACGCCAGAAGAGCAGGCCAAGTTGAAGGCGGACAGGGATGCCGCCAAGGCCGCCGCAGCCAAGTTGACGCCGGAAGAGAAGAAGGCCGCGAAGCAGGCGAAAGCGAAGCAGAAGCAGAAGGAGGTGTCTCAGGCGGTGAACCTCGGCAATATTCCCAGCGGCCCGCAGAAAGCCGAGGCCATCGGGAAGAATGCCGCTGCGACGAAGTCGGATCCGAAGGCGCTGGCGGACAAGAAAGCCCATCAGGAAGCGCTCAAGGAGCAGGAGAAGAAGTCGAGCGGGCAATAGCAACTGTCAACGCCGAAAGAGAGGCAGGGCGTCGTCCCTGCTTTTTTTTCGCCCGAACGGAGCACCACGCATAAGTCGTATCATGGGCAGGGTTTGAAAACCCTGCCCTTCTCGTGTCCGCAACCCACCCAGCGATGAACGCGCGCAAGCTTCGCATCGTGCTCGGACTCTCCGGCGGCGTCGACTCGTCGGTCGCGGCGTGGCTGCTGAAGCGCGCCGGGCACGACGTGATCGGCGTGTTCATGAAGAACTGGGAGGACGACGACACCGATGAGTACTGCACCTCGCGGCAGGACCTGGTCGACGCGGCGGCAGTGGCGGATGTCGTCGGCATCGACATCGAGGCCGTCAACTTCGCGCGCGACTACCGCGAGCGGGTGTTCGCTCATTTCCTGCAGGAGTATCGCGCGGGACGCACCCCGAACCCGGACGTGCTGTGCAACAACGAGATCAAGTTCAAGGCGTTTCTCGATCACGCACGCACGCTCGGCGCGGACGCGATCGCGACCGGGCACTATGCGCGGCTGCGCCACGATGGGGATCGCGTCGAGTTGCTGCGAGCGGTCGACGCGACCAAGGATCAGACCTATTTCCTGCATCAGCTCACGCAGGAGCAGCTTCGTCCTGCGTTGTTCCCCATCGGCGAGCTGACCAAGCGCACCGTGCGTTCGATTGCCCGCGAGCAGGGCATCCCGACTTTCGCCAAGAAGGACTCGACCGGGATCTGCTTCATCGGCGAGCGCCCGTTCCGCGATTTTCTCGCGCGTTATCTTCCGCGCGACCCGGGACCGATCGAGACGCCGGACGGCAGAGTTCTCGGCCGGCACCGCGGGCTCGCCTATCACACGCTGGGGCAGCGTCAGGGCCTCGGCATCGGCGGCACCCGCGACGGAAGCGAGGCGCCGTGGTTCGTGGCCGCGAAGGATGCGGCGCGCAACGCGCTCATCGTCGTGCAGGGGCGCGACGATCCTGAGCTCTACGCGCGGGTGATCGACCTGGAGGCGATGCACTGGATCGCCGGGAAGCCGCCCGAGCTAGACCGCCCGCTCACCGCGAAGACACGCTACCGCATGGCCGACGCTGCCTGCCGCATCGAGACGCTCGCGCCTCGGCGCTGGCGCGCATCATTCGACGCGCCGCAGTGGGCGCCGACGCCGGGTCAATATCTCGTTGTCTACGACGGTGAGGTCTGTCTCGGCGGGGGCGTGATCGCGACGACGCAACGCGACGCTGCGCCTGCTTCGCCGCGCTCCGCGCTCGAAATGTCGCCGGGCTGAACGATCTCGAGCACGCCCTCGGCGTGCCGGAAGCTAGAACGGGATGTCGTCGTCCAGATCGTCGACGTTCTTCTTCGCCGGCGCAGCGCCGCTCTTGCGTGCGCCGGCGCTCGCGCCCGCCGCCGCCGGCTCGCGCTCGGCCGGGTCCGACGGAACGCTCGATGCGGATGACCCGCTCTCGCGGCTGCCCAGCATCTGCATCCTGTCCGCAACGATCTCCGTCGAATAGCGGTCCTGCCCTTCCTTGTCCTGCCACTTGCGCGTCTGCAGCCGCCCCTCGATGTAGACCTGCCGGCCCTTCTTCAGATACTCGCCGGCGATCTCGGCCTGGCGCCCGAAGAACACCACCGTATGCCACTCGGTCTTCTCCTGCTTCTCGCCGTTCTTGTCCTTCCAGGTATCGGTCGTCGCCACCCGGATGTTGGTGACTGCGTCACCGCCGGTCGTGTAGCGCGTTTCCGGGTCGCGCCCGAGGTTGCCGACCAGGATG
>DATJWL010000114.1:0-3454 GCA_035501215.1 Casimicrobiaceae bacterium | reverse complement strand
ATAGGGCTCGGCGGGTCTTGGAATTCGGAACGGGTCGCCTGGCTGCGGCAGCGCAAGACAGTCGAGCATCGCTGCCGCGTCACGCACGCTCTTGACCTGCACGAAGTTCTGCGCGAGGCCGTAGCCTAGCTCGTCGAGCATCGGCCCGAACGACACACGCCCGCGCGAAGGCTTCAGACCGACGCCGCCGCAGTAGCTCGCCGGAATGCGAATCGAGCCGCCGATGTCCGAGCCGTGCGCGACCGGCACGATGCCGGCGATCACCGCCGCCATGCCACCGCCAGTCGATCCGCCCGCCGAGTAGCCCGCCCGCCAGGGCGTGCAGGTGTTGCCGTAGAGCGCGCCTTCGGTGGTGCCGGACATCGAATACTCGGGCGCGGCCGAGCGCCCGAGGATGTTGACCCCCGAGGCGCGGACGAGCTCGCAATAATGCGTGTCCTGCTGCGCGATCATGCCGCGGCAGAGCCGGCTGCCGAACTCGATCTTGCGTCCAGCCTCGTGGCCGAACACGTCCTTCATCAGGAAGGGCACGCCGCGAAAGGGGCCGTTGCCGAGCGAGCGCTCGTCGAGTCCATCGATACGGTCCGGATATGTCTCGACCACCGCATTGATCGCCGGGTTTATCGCCACGATCGCCGCCGCCGCAGTCGCTGCGAGCTCCTTCGGCGAGACCTGCTTCTGCGCGACGAGCGCAGCGAGACCGCTCGCGTCGTAGCTGGCGTACTCGGCGAGTTTCATGGGGAACTCAACGGATCTCGCACCCCGAGCTTCGTGGCGAGCTCGGTGATCACGAGAGCTTCACCCGAGTGCGCGGGCAGATCGTCCGACGCCGCGAGCGCGGCGACGACGCCAGACTCCCGGGCAGGCTCGCTTGCCCTTCCTCGACCGTCCGGCCGGTGAGGTACACGGTCGCACCGGCTTCGCCGAGCCCCAGCGCGATGCCTTTGCCGAGTCCCCGGGTGGCGCCGGTGACGACGGCTACTTTGCCAGCGAGCGTCCTCGTCATGTTCGCATTGTGATTGCGTGCGGTCCCGGGTCGCCCGCGACAAGTGCCACGATACGTGCATTGTCCCGTCTCTCGGCGATCAATGCCAGGCGGCGCGCATCGGCGAGGCGCAATTCAAGGCAACCAGCTGCTCCGGTTTGAGCCCGTTTACCACGTAGCCCGGCATCTTGGCAAAGTCCAGCGACTCGAGCTGCTCGGTGATGGCATTGAGCCGCCGCAGTGCTGCGCCGTAGTTGTTCTCGTAATGGCTCTCGATCAACTTGCGCGAAAGGCCGTTCAGGAGCCAGGGACGGCAGTGAATCTGCTTAAGTGCGTACCGCATGTCAGACCTCCAGCTGCAAACGTTGTAAGGCGTCGCGGTGCCCGAAGGCTCCGAGCGTCGGCATCGGTCTGATTGCGGATTCGACGATGCCCCGCTCGCGCGCAACGCTTACAGGATTGGACGGGGCACCGTCTTGGAGGGAGGAAACTCCGGGGGTCCTGTTGCCCCCACCGCAAAGGCTACGCCCGGCGCGACCGGAGTCCAAGCCTCCGAATACGAGCGCGGCGCCGCGGACGCGACTGGATTATGCTTACGCGGAGCATGAGCGAAAGCCATTCGTGAGAACTCGAGGCGTCGCTACGCTGATCGCGCTTGTCGGGCTGATCGCACTGTCGTTCGGCTGCGGCGAGAGCGAGAAGGCGAACAAGGCCGCAGACGGTACCCGCCCCGGCGAGGCGAAGAAGAAGAGTCTCGAGCTGCCGCCGAACTTCCCGCGGGACGTGCCCATTCTCCAGGGCTCGACCCTGAAAGCGACCGTATCGCAGGGCGGGCGGACGGTCGTGCATCTTTACACGACCGCCACCATCGCCGACGCTGGGAAATTCTATGCGTCCGCGTTCAAGGCGCAGGGCTGGAAGGTAGACAGCGATTACAGCACGCGCGAGATGTTCGTCATCTCGGCTACGAAGGGCAGAACCTCCTGCGGCGTGACCATATCCAGCGAGGGAAAGCGCACCCTCGTGCGCCTGGCCCTGTCGCAGGCAGAGCAGTAAGCCCGTCGGTGTAAGATCGCGATCGAGCCGATGCAGAACGGTCGGCGCAGAGCATTGTGCGCTCGCGGCAGCGGGCGAATCCTGGACCGACTTCCGTGCATCACAAACCGGCCGCGCGCGGCCCCCGAGCGGCGGATGGGCGCTGAGACCTGCTTCCGGCTGCCGCACGTTCTGCTGCCTCGATCCGGGGTCGATCTCCGCAAGTGGGCGGTGATCGCCTGCGACCAGTACACGTCGGAGCCGGGGTATTGGCACCGCGTGGCGCGCGAAGTCGGTGACGCGCCCTCGACCCTGAACCTCGTCTTTCCCGAAGCCTATCTGGGCACGGGAGACACTGCTCGCATTGCCTCGATCCAGGACACGATGCGCCGCTATGTCGCCGACGGGCTACTGCAGGAGCACCTGGGCTCGATCTACGTGGAGCGCACCATCGGTCACCGGGTCCGCCGCGGTCTGCTGCTCGAGCTCGATCTCGAGCAGTACGATTTCGGCGCCGCCTCTACGAGCCCGATCCGCCCAACGGAAGGCACGATGATCGAACGCCTCGCTCCGCGCATCGAAGTGCGTCGCGGCGCCGAGCTGGAGGTGCCACACGTTCTCGTCCTGATCGACGACCCGGCGGGAACGGTGATCGAGCCCGTCGGTGCCGGGCATCGAGGCCCCGCCAGGCTCTACGACACCGAGCTCTTGCTCGGCGGCGGGCACGTCGCGGGATACGCGGTCGATCAAGCTCAGGCGGACCGCGCGACCTGGGCACTGCACGCTCTTGCGAGTCCGGCGGCGTTCGCGAAGCGCTACGGCGTGCCGGAGTCAACGCCGGTGATGCTCTTCGCCGTCGGGGACGGCAACCACTCGCTCGCCACCGCCAAGGTGCTCTGGGACAGCATCAAGGCGACCACTGGGATGGACCATCCGAGCCGCCACGCGCTGGTCGAAGTGGTTAACATTCACGACCCCGCGCTCGAGTTCTCGCCCATTCACCGCCTGCTGTTCGGAGTATCCGCGGACGTGCGGCAGGCGTTGAGCGAGGATTTCGGCGCGCGAGCGTCGCTGGTCGATGTGCCCTCGCCAGCCGCCATGCGCGAGCGCGTGCGCTCGGCGCAGGGCGCGCGTCACGTCGCCGGAATCGTTGGGTCCGGTCCGAGGTTCAGCGTGATCGAGATCTCCAATCCGCCGTCCACCCTGGCGGTCGGCACCTTCCAGGCTTTCATCGACCGCTTCGTCAAGCGCGGCGGCGCGGCACAGGTCGACTACGTCCACGGCGACGACTCCCTGGAGCGTTTGGCGATGGAAAGCGGCAACGTCGGCCTTCATCTGCCGGCGCTGAGCAAGCACGAGCTGCTGCGCATGGTCGTGCGCGAAGGCCCTTTGCCGAGGAAAGCGTTCTCGATGGGCGAGGCAGACGAGAAGCGC
>DATJWL010000113.1:0-7044 GCA_035501215.1 Casimicrobiaceae bacterium | reverse complement strand
TCACCTTGCAAGATTGCGCTCCGCGCCCCGACGACGGCTTTGCGATCGTGGAGAGCGGCGGCGGCCCGGCGGCTACCGCCATCGGACCCGACAGCGCGGTATGTGCGGACTGCCTCGCCGAGCTTTTCGATCCTGGGGATCGCCGCTACCGCTACGCCTTCATCAATTGCACGAACTGCGGCCCGCGCTACACGATCACGCGCGCCCTGCCCTACGACCGGGCGTCGACCAGCATGGCGGCGTTCACGCAATGCGCGCCTTGTCTCGCCGAGTACCGCGCGCCGTCGCATCGGCGCTTTCATGCGGAGCCCAACGCCTGCCCCGACTGCGGACCGCGCCTCGAGCTCGTCGATCGCGCGGGAGTCGCGGTCAGCGATGTCGATCCCATTGCGGGGACACTCGCTCGCCTTCGCCGTGGAGAGCTCGTCGCGATCAAGGGCCTGGGCGGGTTCCATCTCGCCTGCGATGCGCGCAACGCCGCCGCGGTCGACAGGCTGCGCCTGCTGAAATCCCGCGAGGAGAAGCCGCTGGCCGTGATGGTGGCTGGCGTCGCCTCGCTGCTGCCTTTCGCTACGGTGACATCCGCTGAGCGAGCCCTCCTTCTATCGCCGGAACGGCCGATCGTGCTGCTGCGCAAGCGCGCCTTCGCCGACGAGAGCCTGCCCGGCGTCGCGCCGGGCCTCGCATGGCTGGGCGCCATGCTGCCGTACACGCCGCTGCAGTATCTTCTCTTCCACGAAGCGGCACAGCGTCCTGCCGGCATCGCCTGGGTCGAGGAGGCGCAGGAGCTCGTCCTCGTCATGACCAGCGCGAACCCCGGCGGGGAGCCGCTGGTGACGAGCAATGGCGAAGCGCTGAGAAGGCTCTCGAGCATCGCCGACTGCATGCTGATCCACGACCGCGACATCGTCACGCGCTGCGACGACAGCGTGCTGCGCGCCGTGGAGCGGAGCGAGAGGGCCGGCTTCCAGTTCGTCCGCCGCGCCCGGGGCCATACGCCGCGGGCGATCAAGCTGGCGCGCTCCGGGCCGCCCATCGTTGCAGTCGGCGGCTACTTCAAGAGCGCGGTCTGCGTCACCCGCGGCGACGAAGCCTTCGTGTCGCAGCACATCGGCGATCTCGACAACGCGCCGACCTGCGCTTCGCTGGTCGACGCCATCGAGCACCTCACCTCGATCCTCGAGATCGAGCCGAAGCTCATCGCGCACGACCTTCATCCCGACTTCTTCAGCACGCGCCATGCGGCGCGGCTTGCCAGGCGCTTCAACGTCCCGCTGCATGGCGTTCAACACCATCACGCGCACATCGCGGCGGTGCTCGCCGAACACAAGATCACCGGCGCCGTGCTCGGACTCGCGCTCGACGGGGTGGGCCTGGGTAGCGACGGCGGCGCGTGGGGCGGCGAGCTGCTGCGCGTCGATGGCGCGCAGTTCGAACGCCTCGGCCATCTGACCCCGCTGCGCCTCCCGGGCGGCGACGCCGCTGCGCGGGAGCCGTGGCGCATGGCTGCCGCGGCGCTGGCGCGCTGCTCGCGCTGGGCGCAGATAACATCGCGGTTTGCCGACGAGCCTGCCGCGCCCGCGGTGGCGGCCATGCTCCTGCGCGCGTTCAACGCGCCCGAGACCTCGAGCATGGGCCGCTGGTTCGACGCCGCCGCGGGACTGCTCGGAGTAAAGCGGCGCATCTCATTCGAAGGACAGGCTGCGATGCTGCTTGAAGGCCTGGCCGAAAGTCACGGTGCCGTAGCCGCGGGACCGCCGCTTTTTGCGATCACGGAGTCCAATCAACTCGATCTCACGCCGCTTCTCGCACGGCTCGCCGACGAGCCCGATGCCGGATTCGGAGCGTCGTTGTTCCACGCCACCGTCGTTGAGGCGCTCGCCGAATGGGTTTCGCGCGCAGCGCTCGAACGGGGCATCGCCACGGTCGCCTGCGGCGGCGGCTGCTTCCTGAATTCGATCCTCGCGCGCGGTTTGCACGAGGCCCTCGCTGCGCGCGGCATCGCCATGCTCGAAGCGAAGGCCGTGCCGCCCAACGACGGTGGCTTGAGCCTGGGGCAGGCATGGGTTGCCCTGCAGGCGCTCACGCAAGAGCGCTAAACATGTGCCTCGCCATACCGGCCCGCGTCGTGTCGCTGCCCGAACCGGGCACCGCGCTGATCGACGTCGACGGCGTGCGCAAGCGCGTTTCGCTGGCCCTGGTCGAAGGCGTCGAGCCGGGAGACTACGTCATCGTGCACGTCGGCTACGCGCTCACCCGGCTCGATGCCGAGGAGGCGGAGCGCACGCTCGCCACGTTCGCCGAGGCAGGCTTCGCGCCGCGTACTGCGGCACCTGCCCCATGAAGTACATCGACGAGTTCCGCGACGGCGCGCTCGCTCGCGGTCTCGCCGACGCCATCGCGCGGGAGGTCCATCCCGGACGAAGCTATCACCTGATGGAGTTCTGCGGCGGCCACACGCATGCGATCTCGCGCTATGGCATCAAGGACCTCCTTCCTGCCAACGTGCGGATGATCCACGGTCCGGGCTGCCCGGTCTGCGTGCTGCCCATCGGGCGCATCGACAGCGCGATCGAGCTCGCCGCGCGGCCCGGGATGATCCTCGCTACCTATGCGGACACGATGCGCGTACCAGCCTCGAAGGGGTTGTCGCTCATGAAGGCGAAGGCGCGTGGCGCCGATATCCGCATGGTCTATTCCAGCGCTGACGCCGTGCGCATCGCACGCGAGAACCCCGCTCGCGAGGTTGTTTTCTTCGCGATCGGCTTCGAGACGACGACTCCACCGACGGCGGTCGCGATCACGGAAGCCGCCGCAGCGGGATTGTGCAACTTCAGCGTCTTCTGCAACCACGTGCTCACCCCGGCCGCGATCGCCAACATCCTCGAGTCGCCCGAGGTGCGGGAACTGGGAACCGTTCCCATCGACGGCTTCGTCGGCCCGGCTCATGTCTCGACGGTGATCGGCAGCCAGCCCTACGAGTACTTCGCCGAGGAGTATCAGCGGCCGGTGGTCATCGCGGGCTTCGAGCCGCTCGACGTAATGCAGGCGATCCTCATGCTCGTGCGGCAACTGAACGAAGGTCGCGCCGAGGTCGAGAACGAATTCAGCCGCGCCGTCACTCGCGACGGAAATGCCAAGGCCAAGGCGCTGGTCGCCGAAGTCTTCGAGCTGCGCCGCTCCTTCGAGTGGCGTGGTCTCGGCGAGGTGCCTTACAGCGCGCTCAGGATCAAGGAGAAGTATCGAGCCTTCGACGCCGAGGCCCGCTACGGAATCGAATACCGGTCCGTCGCCGACAACAAGGCCTGCGAGTGCGGGGCGATTCTGCGCGGCGTGAAGAAGCCGACCGACTGCAAGGTCTTCGGCACGGTATGCACGCCCGAGAATCCGATCGGCTCGTGCATGGTGTCCTCCGAGGGCGCGTGCGCCGCGCATTACACCTACGGACGCTTCAAGGACATTCCGGTCGTCGCGACTGCATCATGAGCAAGGTGCGCGGCGGCTACGTCCGACCGGTCGATTTCAAGCACGGCCGCGTCGACATGACTCACGGCAGCGGCGGCCGGGCGATGGCGCAGCTCATCGAGGAGCTGTTCGTGCGGGCGTTCGATAATGACTGGCTGCGTGCGGGGAACGACAGCGCGCGCTTCCCGGTTTCCGCCGGCCGCATGGTGATCGCAACGGACAGCCATGTCGTGTCGCCGTTGTTCTTTCCCGGCGGAGACATCGGCTGCCTCTCGGTGCACGGCACGATCAACGACGTCGCGATGTCCGGCGCCAAGCCGCTCTTCCTCGCAGCGACATTCGTGCTCGAGGAGGGTTTCCCGCTCGCGGACTTGCGGCGCATCGTCGCCTCGATGGCTGCGGCATCGCACGCCGCGGGTGTGCCGGTGGTAACCGGCGACACCAAGGTCGTCGAGCAGGGCAAGGGCGATGGCGTGTTCATCACCACCACGGGCATCGGCATCGTCCCCGAAGGAGTGAACATCGCGGGCGATCGAGCCCGTCCGGGTGACGCGATCCTCGTCAGCGGCACGCTCGGCGATCATGGCGTGGCAATCATGTCGCTGCGGGAGAACCTGTCCTTCGAAACGACCATCGAGTCCGACACGGCGGCGCTGCACGAGCTTGTCGCGGCGATGGTCGATGCCGTTCCTGCGATCCATTGCCTGCGTGACCCGACTCGCGGCGGTCTCGCGACGACGCTGAACGAGCTCGCGGGCCAGTCGCACTGCGGCATGGTCGTGCGCGAGCGCGATCTTCCGGTCAAGGCGCAAGTCGGCGCCGCCTGCGAGTTTCTCGGCCTCGACCCGCTCTACGTCGCCAACGAAGGCAAGCTCGTCGCCATCGTCGAGCGCGCGCACGCCGAGCGCCTGCTCGCTGCCATGCGCGCCCATCCACTGGGGCGCGACGCCGCGCTGATCGGCGAGGTGATCGAGGATCCGCACCACTTCGTCCAGATGGAGACGAGCTTCGGCGGCCGCCGCAACGTCGACTGGCTCACCGGCGAGCAACTCCCCCGGATCTGCTGAGGGCGCGATGCGCATCCTGCTTCTCGCGCATTCCTTCAACAGCCTCACCCAGCGGCTCTTCGTCGAGCTAACCGAGGCTGGCCACGAGCTCTCGGTCGAGTTCGACATCAACGATCGCGTCACCGAGGAAGCGGTCGAGCTCTTCCGGCCGGAGCTCGTCGTCGCGCCTTTCCTGAAGCGCGCCATACCGGAGTCGATCTGGCGCCGGCATCGCTGCATCGTGATCCACCCCGGTATCCAAGGCGATCGCGGCCCCTCCGCGCTCGACTGGGCGATCGTGAATGGGGAGCGCCAATGGGGCGTGACCGCGCTCGAAGCGAACGGCGAAATGGACGCCGGCGACATCTGGGCATCGGTGGAGTTCGCCATGCGCGACGCGACCAAGGCGAGCCTGTATCGCAACGAGGTCACCGAGGCGGCCGTAACGGCGATCAAGCTTACGCTCGCGCGGCTGACGCAGCCGGGATTTCGGCCGGGGCCGCTCGATTACAGCCGACCAGGTGTGCGTGGACTGCCACGGCCACCGATGCACCAAACGGATCGCTCGATCGACTGGCAACATGACGATACCGTGACCGTGCTGCGCAAGATCCGCGCTGCCGACGGAGCTCCCGGGGTCCTGGACGACATCCGGGGCGTGCCCTGCTATCTCTACGACGCGCACCCCGAGGGCCGGTTACGCGGTGGCGTTCCGGGCGACATCGTCGCGCAACGCAGCGGAGCCCTTTGTCGCGCAACGACCGACGGCGCCGTATGGATCACCCACCTCAGGCGTGGACAGTCAGGCGCGTTCAAGCTGCCTGCAACGATGGTCCTCGGCGATGCGCTCGGCGGCGTGCCGGAGTCTCCGCTGTCGCCGCAGGCCGCGGTCGAATATCCAACCTGGAGGCCGATCCGCTACGAGGAACGCGGCCTTGTTGGCTCCCTGCACTTCCCTTTCTACAACGGCGCGATGAGCACAGGGCAGTGCGAAGCGTTGCGCGAGGCTTACGGCTATGCTCGCTCCCGACCGGTGCGAGTGATCGTGCTCACCGGCGGGCCGGACTTCTGGTCGAACGGAATCCATCTGAACCTGATCGAGGCCTCGCCGCAGCCGGCCGAGGAATCGTGGCGCAACATCCTGGCGATGGACGACCTCGTGCGCGACATCATCCTGACCCAGCGCCAGCTCACTATCGCCGCCCTCTCGGGCAATGCCGGCGCCGGCGGCGTCTTCCTTGCTCTCGCCGCGGACCGCGTGTGGGCTCGCGAGGGGGTGGTCCTGAACCCGCACTACAAGGGGATGGGCAACCTGTACGGCTCGGAATACTGGACCTATCTCCTTCCGCGGCGAACATCGGCAGCGGCTGCGGTAAGCCGAAATCGCCTCCCGCTCGGCGTACGGTACGCTGAGTCGATCGGGCTCATCGACGAACACTTCGGCTCCAGCGTCGCCACTTTTCGCGCCGAGATCGAGCGGCGCGCGCAGGCGCTGGCCGCCGATCCAGCGCTCGCGCAGATGCTGGACTGCAAGGCCCGCCGGCGCGCCGCGGACGAAGCGGAGAAGCCGCTCGAGGCATACCGCCTCGAGGAGCTGGAGCACATGAAGCTCAACTTCTTCGGCTTCGATTCCAGCTACCACGTGGCACGTCACAGCTTCGTGCACCAGCTGCCTCGCTCGCGCACGCCGATCTACCTTGCAACACATCGCGCATCGGGAGCAGTCCGGTCTGCAATCCCCGCCCCCGTCGCCCCAGCAGCTCGGTCATTGCGCGCCGCCGCAACCACCCCCGGGGCCTCCGGCACGCCCGGACTGCGCACGCGGTTTATGACCTAGGGCAAGGAACGCTCGACCGCCAACGCCTACGCTCGCTCTGGGTGCTCAAGGAAGACCTGAAAAGCCCGTGACCGGAAAAAAAGTCGCCAACGCATCGAGGAAGCCGGGGACGAGAGTCCCGATCCGCTTGCTGCGGCGCGCAGCCTCGCCTCGCCTTTCGCTTCGCACCAAAGGTCTTCTGACCCTGGCGGCGGTGATTGTGTATCTCGCGTTCATCGCCTGGTTTGTGGCGGATCAACGTCAGGGATTAGTGCAGATCGTCCGGGAGATGGAGATCGATCAGGCCAACCAGAATGCGCTCGCGTCGATTGCAGAGGGCGTGACGCACTCGCTTTTCGAGACCGAGCTGCTGCTCAGCTCGCCGGACTACGGACGGAGCCACCCGCTCACCTACGCTGACGTCGCGCAGCATTTCGACGACACGGTGGAAGCTTTGAACGCGGTTGCGGGGACAAATCCCGCGTTGATCCAGGAAGCGGCCAATTTCCGGCAGGCTGCGCAGGTGATGCGCGGCATGCCCACCGCGATCGAGCTGGCGCAGATGCAGCAAGGCCAGCAGCGGACGCTCAAGACGCTGGAGGAGTTGTCGGGCGGCTTTCAGAAGCAAAGTCAGGAGCTTGCGCAACAGTATCGGGACAGCCAGCAATTCGTCAGCGCCTTCGCGATCGCCGCCAACGTCGTCGGTGCGCTCGTAAG
>DATJWL010000112.1:0-25266 GCA_035501215.1 Casimicrobiaceae bacterium | reverse complement strand
CACTCTACGCCGGTCGCGCACGCGCGGGCGAAGCCGCCGGAGGCACCGCCTTCGGATCGGCGAAATGCTGGCGCGAGCGTCCCGCCACGACGTCTTCGTACCACCGCAGGTGATGATGCTTCGCCCAGCTCTCGTCGACGTAGCCGTAGCGCATCGCCTTGTAGGCGTCGACCATGCCGATCGTCCCGAGATAGACGTGCACAAGTGCGAGCGCGATCGCGAGGTAGGCGGTGATCATGTGCACCACGTTCGCAATCTGCATCGTCCCCCGCGTTTGATCGAAGTTCGGGAAAACGAGCACGAGCCCGCTGACGACGAGTACGGTCGAAAAGAGCACCAGCACGAACCAGAACACGAGCTTCTCGCCGGCGTTGAACCGCCCCGACGGGTACTCATGGCCCTTGAAGTAACCGATGATGTTGACGAACCATTTCACGTCGTCCTTGCCGATGCCATTGTCGCGAATGTAGCGCACGAACATGAACGGGATCGCGACGATCAGGATCGGACCGACGAAGTTGTGCAGGTTCTTGGAGAGAATCGCGAGCCAGGAAAAGAGCGTGTAGCCGATCAGAGGCAGCAGCACCGACTTCCCGAGCGAGAGGATGAGGCCCGTGATCGCCAGCGTCACCCACGCGATCGCGAGCAGCCAGTGCGCGTAGCGGTCGAGCGGAGAGAAGCGCTCGATGAGGCGCCCGCCGCGCCTTTCACCTTCGCCGATGTCGAGCGGTCCGCGAAGGAGATAGAACACGGCCAGGCCGAGAATCCCGATCGCGACGAGCACCCCGCCCCAGAAGATGAGCGGCACGCGCAACGAGCGCCAGGTTTCGCCTCCCGGCTGGATCAGAACGTTCGTCTCGCGCCCGGTGACAGTCGTCTTCTGCGGCACGCCGGAACGAACTTCGCGCCACACCGGCGCGTTGTTGAGGGGTTGTGCGATTTGGCGCTGCGCCGCTGCCGCCGGGCCGGAATTCTCGGGCGTCCGCGCCGGCGTCGGCACCTGGTCCTGCGCGTAAGCGATGCTCGAGGCAGCGAAGAACACCCCGGCCAGGACAGCGAGCGCCGCCCGCACGATCGATGAGTCAGCCATCACTGCTCCTAGTTCGTGCGCTTGTACTCGTTCTGGTTCTGCGCGCGCGTGGCCTGCGCCCGCTCCCACGCCGCCCTGTCGCCGTTGTAGGGCGGGTTCTGATACGGCGGCGTGTCGGGCTTGCCCTGATAAGTCCCCTGCTTGTATTGAACGACCTGCGGCCGATCGCCGCAGCCGGTGAGCCCAAGCGCAACCGCAGTCGCGACCGCGAGCGGTGCAAGCCATTTCATGATTTGCCTCCGCTCGCCGGCGCAGGAGCGGGCGCCGGTCCCGGCATCGTCCCCGCAGCGGACTGCGTCGGGCCGTAGGCGGTATCCCAACCCCACGGCGGCCCGCTCTTCGTGCCGCGAGCGGCGCGCATCGTGACGCGCTGGCGATAGATGTCGGAGATGACCTCGCCGTCGCCGCCGAGGAGCGCCTTGGTCGAGCACATCTCGGCGCACGCCGGGAGCTTGCCTTCGGAGAGCCGGTTGCGGCCGTATTTCTTGAACTCGGCCTCGGACCCATCGGGCTCCGGGCCGCCGGCGCAGAACGTGCACTTGTCCATCTTGCCGCGGACGCCGAACGCGCCCTGCTGCGGGAACTGCGGCGCGCCGAACGGGCAGGCGTAGAAGCAGTAGCCGCAACCGATGCACAGGTCCTTGTCGTGCAGAACCACGCCTTCCTCGGTGTGATAGAAGCAATCGACCGGGCACACCGCAGCGCACGGCGCATCCGAGCAGTGCATGCACGCGACCGAGATCGCACGCTGCCCCGGCTGGCCGTCGTTGAGGGTAACGACGCGGCGTCGATTCACGCCCCAGGGTACGTCGTTCTCCTGCTTGCATGCGGTCACGCAGCCGTTGCATTCGATGCAGCGTTCGGCGTCGCACAGGAATTTCATTCGGGCCATGGTCTCTGCCTCCTCCTCGTCAGGCCGTCAACTTCTCGACCTGGCACAGCGTCGTCTTCGATTCCTGCATCATCGTGACCGAATCGTAGCCGTAGGTGGTGGCCGTGTTGACGGCCTCGGCCCTCACGTACGGCGCCGCGCCCTCGGGATAGAACTCGAGCATGTCCTTGCCCTGCCACCAGCCGGAGAAGTGGAAGGGGATGAACGTCGTCCCCGGACCCACCCGCTCGGTCACCACGGCCTTCACCTTGATCTGCGCGCCGGTAGGCGTTTTCACCCACACGTACTGGCCGTCCTTCACACCGCGGTCGTTGGCGTCCTTGGGGTTGATCTCGACGAAGTTCTCCTGCCGCAGCTCGGCAAGCCACGGGTTGGAGCGCGTCTCCTCTCCGCCGCCCTCGTACTCGACGAGCCGTCCGCTGGTGAGGATCAGCGGGAATTTCTCCGCGACCTTGTCCTCGACGTTCTTCTGCTGCACCGACTTGTAGAGCGTCGGCAGCCGCCAGAACGCCTTCTTGTCGTCGTGTGTCGGATACTTCGCGACGAGGTCGGGACGCGGCGAATACAGCGGCTCGCGGTGCTGCGGAATGCCGTCGGGGAAGTTCCAGACGATCGCGCGCGCCTTGGCGTTGCCGAAGGGATGGCAGCCGTGCTTCAGCGTAACGCGCTGGATGCCGCCCGAGAGGTCGGTCTTCCAGTTCTTGCCTTCGGCGGCTTTCTTCTCTGTGTCCGTCAGATCGTCCCACCAGCCGAGCTTCTTCAGCAGCACGTGATCAAACTCGGGATAACCGGTGGTGAGCTCGCTGCCCTTCGGATAGGAGCCGTCCTCGGCGAGCAGATTGACGCCGTCGCGCTCGACCCCGAAGTTGGCGCGGAAGCAGCCGCCGCCGTCCATCACGTGCCGGTCCTCCTCGTAGAGGTTCGGCGATCCGGGGTGCTTGAGTTCGGGCGTGCCGTAGCAGGGCCACGGCAGCCCGTAGTAGTCGCCGTCGCAGGGACCGCCCTTCGCGCGCAGCGTCTTCACGTCGAAAGTCGCCTGGTTCTTCATGTGGAGCTTCAACCGCTCCGGCGACTGGCCAGTGTAGCCTATCGTCCACGTGCCGCGGTTGATCTCCTTCAGCAGCGACTCGGGGGTGGGCTCGTCGAACTTCTCCTTGTCCGGCTTCCAGATTTCGTAGTTCTTCACGAGCTCCTTGTCGAAGCCGAACTTCTTGGCGAACTGGTACATGATCGCGTGGTCGGTCTGCGATTCGAACAGCGGCGTAATCACCCGCTCGCGCCACTGCAGCGAGCGGTTCGACGCGGTGACCGAGCCCGAAGTCTCGAACTGGGTGCACGCCGGAAGCAGATACACGCCGTCCTTGCGCACCATCGCCGCCATCGCCGCGGTAGCGGAAGGATACGGGTCGATCACGACGATGAAATCGAGCTTCTTCATCGCCTCGACCATTTCCTTGCCGCGGGTCTGGCTGTTCGGCGCATGCCCCCAGTACACGACCGCGCGCAGGTTGGGGTCCTGGTCGATGTTCTCGTTCTTCTCGAGCACCCCGTCGATCCAGCGCGACACCGTCATGCCGGGCTTTTCCATCAGCGCCTGGGAGACGAAGCGGCCCTTGATCCAGTCGTAGTCGACGCCCCAGACCGCGGCGAAGTGCTTCCAGGAACCGGCGGCTATCCCATAGTACCCGGGCAACGAGTCGGGATTCGGGCCAACGTCGGTCGCACCCTGCACGTTATCGTGGCCGCGGAAGATATTCGTGCCGCCGCCCGAAACGCCGACGTTACCCAGCGCGAGCTGCAGGATGCACGACGCGCGCACGATGGCGTTGCCGATGGTGTGCTGGGTCTGGCCCATGCACCAGACGACTGTCGACGGCCGATTCTTGGCCATCATCTCTGCGACCTGGTAGACCTGAGCCTCGGGGATGCCGGTCACTTCGGTTACCTTGTCCGGCGTCCACTTGGTCAGACACTCCTCGCGGACCTTGTCCATGCCGTAGACGCGGTCGTGGATGTACTGCTTGTCCTCCCAGCCGTTCTTGAAGATGTGATAGAGCATCCCGAACAGGAAGGCGATGTCGCTTCCGGAGCGGATGCGCACGTAGTAGTCCGCCTTCGCGGCTGTGCGCGTGAAGCGCGGATCGACCACGATCATGCGGCAGCCGGTTTCCTTGGCGTGCAGCATGTGCAGCATCGACACCGGGTGCGCCTCGGCGGCGTTGCTGCCGATGTACATTGCGCACTTGCTGTTCTGCATGTCGTTGTACGAGTTGGTCATCGCGCCGTAGCCCCAGGTATTGGCCACGCCGGCGACCGTCGTCGAATGGCAGATGCGGGCCTGGTGATCGCAGTTGTTCGTGCCCCAGAAGGACACGAACTTGCGCAGCAGGTAGCTCTGCTCGTTGCTGTGCTTGGAGCTGCCGATCCAGAACACCGCGTCCGGCCCGCCCTTTTCCTTGTCGTTGCGGATCGCGAGCAGCTTGTCGCCGACTTCCTTGATCGCATCGTCCCACGACACCTTCTGCCACTTGCCGTTGACGAGCTTCATCGGGGATTTGAGCCGATGCGAATGCTCGATCACTCCGTGTTCGCGCACGCAGGCGCCCTTGGCGCAGTGCGCGCCGAGGTTGAGCGGGGAGTCGAACACCGGCTCCTGACGGATCCAGACGCCGTTCTCGACAATTGCGTCAACCGAGCAGCCGACCGAGCAATGCGAGCAAACCGTGCGCTTGACCTCGACCTTGCCCGCTTCTTCCTTGGCGTCAACCTTGCCGATCACGCCGTAGGGAAGCTGACTGGCAAATGCTCCGGCGCCTGCGGCCAGACCGGAGCGCTTCAAAAACGTTCGCCGGTCCATGGTCGAGGGTTTGACCCCTCCGGGACGGCGGAAACGTGGACGAGCTGCCGGAGCGCTTTCATCCGCAGCGCTAAGTGTTCTAGTGAGCAGCATGATCCGTCCTCCTCCTAAGAAACCGTTGGCAAAGCGATTGCGCGCCCAACGCCCTTTACTTCGCTGTCTGGTAGTACCGCTTCACGTGATCGGTGACGTGGTAACCCTCACTGTCACCGGGAGCAGCGTTCCCGCTCTGCGGCGCGGCGCCGGTTAGCGACCGGGCCGCGAGCGCCGCGGCGCCCGCTCCTCCCGCCCCAAGGGCGAGCAGAAACCCGCGTCGCTTGGTGTTGGTACCTGTCGATTTGCTTGCGGAATGGGCTGCAGGAGTGCTCGCTGCGTTGCGCGAAGTCGAGCGCATGCTGACCTCCTCGAAGTGACTGCACCGTGACGTTCTCGATTGCCCCGCACCGTTTCGATCGATCCCGGCAATCCGCTACTACTCGATGGCGAGCGAGTCACGTTCGATCGCCATGAAGGAATCAGTGAATTCTGCTACCCGGCGGTAGTAGTTGGCAATAGCACATTCCCGTATTGCAGTGCAGCAGGCAAACACCCAGGGCCCCAGGTGCATTCCAAAGAATTCGCGCTGATCGTCAAGGGTGAACGGTTGCACGCCGGGAGCGCCGGCGATCAGCACGCGCATCGTTTCGCAGACCGCGGCGAGGTGATCTTCGTAGAGGCTCACGCCTCCCAGCCGCCCGAGGCCCAGGCGTGCCAGCGCGGCGCGGACCTCGACCAGGGCATTCCTGCCCGATGCGGGCAGGTACGCCGAGGCATGCAAGCTCACCGCGCTCTGGCCGACGCCGATGAAAAGCTCCTGGTACTCCTCGGCCGCGGCGGCCGCGTCCATGGCCGCGCTCGCCGCCCCGAGCACTGCCCAGGCGCGCGCGAACGGCTCAGCCGCGGCGCCCACCTGCAGCCGGCCGGGCTCCGTCGCCGCTCCCGACTGAGCGATGGCCTGCAACAGACCTGCGTCCGGCGCATCCGCATACAGCCGCGACAGCAGCGCGTAATGGTCCGCACGCGCCCGATCTTCCGGCGCGAGCGGGTGCGGGAGCCCTGTGGCCGAAACGGCTGGTTCGCTCATCTCGGCGCTCCCCCGCTTCCCATGTCGAGTTGCTCCTTCTGCATCCTGTCCAGCACGCGGCAGTCCGCGCACATCTTGAGCCGGTCGAGGGCGCCGGGCTCCGCGAACATCGAGTGGCCGGCAAGCTTCGCGAGCATGTTGCCAATGACCTTCTCGGTGCCCAGCGGCTTCCCGCAGCGGATGCAATTGAACACCGCCGCCTCGTTGAGAGTGCGCGGCTCGCGCGCGGCAGCACCCAGCAGCAGCCGCGGCTCGAGCGCGATCGCGTCCTCCGGGCAGGTCGCCGCGCAAAGGCCGCACTGCACGCACTTGCTCTCGATGAACCGCAGCTGCGGCGCGGTTGCCTGCGGATGGTCGAGGATCGCGCCTTCGGGACACGCGCCCACGCAGGCGAGGCACATCGTGCATGCGTCGCGATTCACCACGATGCTGCCGAAAGGCGCCCCGGCGGCGAGCGCGATCGCGCTCTGCGGCGTGGGCGCATGCGCGGCGAGATGCTCGATCGCGAGGGCAAGCGTCGTCCGCTTGTCCGCGCTCAGGTGAAAGGCCGCCGGATTGCGTACGGGAAGGGCCGGCTCGAGCCTCCATACGGCATCTTCGAGCGAGCGAGCATCTGCAGCGCGGATGAGACGCAGGTGACGGCCCTGGTAGCCCAGCGAGTTCGCGATCGTTTCGGCGAAGCCCATCTGGCGCTCGAGCGCCTCGGCGTACTGCGGCGCCTCGGCGCCGCTGGCGAGCACGGCGACCTCGCTCGCGCCGTAGGCGAGCGCGCCGAGCCACACGTCCATGCCGGCGGAGGCCATGTGATGCAGCTCCGCCGGAATCACTCGCGCCGGCAGTCCCTTGCCGCGGCGGCCGAGCGCGAGGATCAATTCGCGCCCGGCGCCGTCGTGGAAGAGGAGGCATGCGTCGCGTCCGCCGCCGGCCCGATAGGTCGCGAGCAGCGTGCGAATGCGCGCGCCCAGCTCGGGCACCGAAGGATAGACGTAGCCCATCGCGCCCGACGGGCACACCGTCGCGCACGCGCCGCAGCCCATGCACAGGTGCGGCTCGACGAACACGTGATCGCTGTCTCCGTCCGCCGTGCGAATGGCCTCGGTCGAGCAGACGTCGAGGCACAGGTTGCAGCCCGGCTGCCTGGAGCGCGAATGCGCGCAGATCGACGGCTTGTAGCTGAAGAACTTCGGCTTCTCGAAGCTGCCTACCGCGGCGGCGATCTCGACCACGGCGGCCGCCTGCGCGGCCGGATCGGTGCCCGGGCGCCAGTAGCCCTGCGGCGGCTGGTGCATGCGGAAGACCGGCTCGCGCCCAAGGTCAAGCACGAGATCGAAACGCTCGCTGCGTGCGCGGTCGCCCGCGCTGCGGTCGAAGTCGATGGCACCGATGGCGCCGCAGGCGGCGACGCACTTGCGGTGATCGCGGCAGCGATCGAGATCGATCTGGTAGCTCCAGTCGATCGCCTGCTCGGGACAGACCTTGATGCATGCGTTGCATCGCGTGCATACGTCGAGATCGATCGGATTCTCCTGCGACCAGTGCGCCTCGAACGCACCCAGCCATCCTGAAACGGATTCCACTTCGCCGGAGCAGATCGGGTAATCGCGCGTCGCGGGCAATTCGTGCCCCGGTGCCCGGCCGGTGATCAGCACCGTGACTGAGAGCTGGTCCTTGAGCTTGTCGGCCCAGTACAGGGCCGCATCCGCCTGGCCGACGATCAGCAACGTCCCCTCGGAGCTAAACGTCACTCGCGGAACCGGCTCCGGCTCGGGCAGCGCCGCGGCGGCAAGGAGCGCTGCGATTTTCGGCGTTGCCGCGCGCGCCTCCTGCGACCAGCCCGCGGCCTCGCGGACGTTGACGAAGGCGAGCGACTGCGGCTTGCCGCCGTCGGCCGAGGCGTCACGAAAGCGCTCGGCCTCCTGGGTGCAGGCCACCAGACAATCGCCGGGCGAGTCGGTAAGCGCGGCGAGCTCCTTCTGACAGAGCTGGCCGTGGACCATCGGCGCCTGCGCGAGCTCCAGCGCTCGCGACAACGCCGCCGCGTCGAGCGGGAGCGTGGCGTTGCAGTTGCAGAGGAAAAGCTTCTTGTCGCTGAGGCTCACGACGTCGAACGGGGTGCGGAGGATTCCTCCGGTGCAGGTTCCGCAGCCGATGTCGGCTCGGCGCTTGCTGCGGGGATCTGCGGTGCACGTGGCGTCTCCATCGCGGCGCCCACCGCGGGCGGGATCTCGCCCTCTACCGGCGCGTCGCCGGGCGGCGAAGGCGAGGCCGGCGCGGCCATCGAAAAGCGCTGGAGCAGATCCTTGAGCACGTCGGGCGCAATGGGATCCGCCTTCGTGTAGTCGTCTATGTAGATGTCGAGGCCATCCATCACGTTGAAGCGCGGATCGCGGAAGAGCTGCTTCAATGCCGCGCGCTTGAGGTTCTCGTCGACCTCGGGGCGCAGGAACGCGGTGAAGTCGGAATGAAAATCAAGCGAATCGATGCTCGGGAGTTCCGGCGGGGCGACCGGCGCGGGCGCCGCCGGCGATGCGGTTGCCATCGCGTTCGCGGGCGCGGCGCTCGGTGCGCTCGGCCGCGCGCCAGGCTCGGCGCTCGCTTCGAGCTTGCGCCGCGACCAGCGCGAGAGCGAGAAGCGCTCCGGGGGCGTCGATTTCTCGGTCATCGCCCGCGTCCCCCGCCCGCTTCGCGACGGCGCGCTTCATCGCCTTCGTAGAGCTCGTTGCGCTTGACTTTCTTGCGCGGCTCGGGCCGCCAGTGCGCGGCGACGAACGACTGGAGCGCGGCCAGCAGCACGCCGGGAATCGGCACCGCGTCGACTTGCTCGCCGACATCGAGAAACCGCGCCGCCTCGCCGTAGCTCAAAGTGACGATGAGAGGGCGCGCGCGCGGCGCGGCCGCGTCGTCCTCTTCCGCCATGCGCCAGAGCACGAACACCTTCGGCTCCGTCGCGGAGGCATTGAGATAGTAGCCCTCGGTCTGGGCCGGATGCAGCTCGACGAAATAGCCCGGGCAGCGCCAGATCGTGCCGGCCGCGCCGTCGTCGACACACTCCGGAGCCGCGGCCGACTCTTCGGCGACCTCGACCGCGACCGCCTCCCAGCGCTCATCGCTCCAAGGGTTGACGAGCGGAATACGCTGCATGATGACCGCGACGGGAAACCGCATGAGCGGCATGGGTTTACTCTGAGGAGAAACTCGTATCCGACTGTTCGATCATACTCCTCGTGATTGCCCTCTGCTAAGATCAGCGATTGCATCGTTTACTTGATCATCCGATGGCCCGAGTCATTCCGCTTGCCGATGCACGCACCAGCTCCGGCGCATTGGCGCACCCATCGGCGCTGCCGCGGGTGGCGCCGACGGGGCTGCTCGCCGACGTGCGCGGGCGGCGGCTGCGCGACTTGCGGGTATCGGTGACCGACCGCTGCAACTTCCGCTGCGTCTACTGCATGCCGAGGGATGCGTTCGGCCGCGATTATCCATTCCTGCCGCATGCGGAGCTTCTGACCTTCGAGGAAATCGCGCGGCTCGCTTCGGTCTTCAAGGCGCACGGGGTCGAGAAAGTGCGCCTGACGGGCGGTGAGCCGCTGCTGCGCAAGAACGTCGAGCGGCTGGTCGAGATGCTCGCCGCGGTCGGCGGGCTCGATCTCACGCTGACTACCAACGGCGCGCTCCTCGCACGCAAGGCGCGCGAGCTGAAGGCCGCGGGGCTCGAGCGCGTGACGGTGAGCCTCGATGCGCTCGACGACGGCGTTTTCCGCGCCATGAACGACGCCGACTTTCCGGTGGCGAAGGTGCTCGAGGGCATCGACGCCGCGGCCGCCGCGGGGCTCGCTCCGATCAAGATCAACATGGTCGTGAAGCGCGGTATGAACGAGCACGAGATCATGCCGATGGCGCGCCGCTTCCGCGGCAGCGGTCACGTCCTGCGCTTCATCGAGTTCATGGACGTCGGCCACACCAACGGCTGGCGGATGGACGATGTGGTTTCATCAGCGGACGTGCTCGGGGTCATCGGCCGCGAATTTCCGCTGGAAGCCATCGAGCCCACGTACCCGGGCGAAGTCGCCGAGCGCTGGCGCTATCGCGACGGCGCGGGAGAGATCGGCGTCATCTCCTCGGTCACGCAGGCGTTCTGCCGCGACTGCACGCGCGCGCGGCTCGCGACCGACGGCAAGCTCTACACTTGCCTCTTCGCGACTACGGGCTACGACCTGCGCGCGCTCGTGCGCGGCGGCGCGAGCGACGAGGAGATCGGCAACTACATCGCCGCGATCTGGCTGCAGCGGGCAGACCGCTACTCCGAGATCCGCTCCGAGAACACGGTTGCGCTGCCCAAGATCGAGATGAGCTACATCGGCGGGTAGGGACCCTCTGAACAGGTCCCGCGTGAGCCGCATGAACGCGCCGAACACGCCCTACCGCCCCATCCTCACCGACGCCGCGCGGCCGGCCACCTTCAACGTGCGCGCTCTCGACGAAAGCGGCGCCGCGCGCGACACCGCGATCGCCGGCGAGCATCCGCTCACCCTCTACGTCGACAAGAGCGAAATCCTGACGCTGATGACGCTCGGCGCCGCGCCCGAGGCGCTGGCGATCGGCTACCTGCGCAACCAGCGGCTGATCGATCGCATCGAGGAGATCGTCTCGGTTCAGGTCGACTGGGAAGTCGGCGCGGTCGTGGTAAAGACCCGCCACGGGCTCAAGGACCTCGAAGCGAAGCTCGGCAAGCGCACCAAGACGAGCGGCTGCGGCCAGGGAACCGTGTTCGGCGATCTCATGGAGGAGATCGACTCGGTGCACCTCCCAGAAACGGTGACGCTCGCGCGGAGCACGCTCTATGCGCTGCTCGATCGCGTGCGGCTGCACGAGACGATCTACAAGCAGGCGGGCGCCGTGCACGGCTGCGCGCTGGCGACGAATGGATCGAACGGGGAAGCCGGCACGAGCGAGATCCTGTACTTCGTCGAGGACGTCGGCAGGCACAACGCGGTCGACGCCATCGCCGGACGGATGTGGCTCGATCGCGTCGAGGGCGGCGACAAGATCTTTTACACGACGGGACGCCTGACCTCGGAAATGGTGATCAAGGCGGCGCAAATGGGGATTCCCTTTCTCGTTTCGCGCTCAGGGCTCACGCAGATGGGCTACGAGATCGCGCAGAAGGTCGGCATGACCATGCTCGGACGCGCCACCGGAAAACATTTTCTGCTCTTCACCGGCGTCGAGCGTTTTCGCGCCGATGCCTGACGCACGCTCCATGGCTGCGCCGTCCCGCCATCGCCCCAGGTCGCAGCGATGAGCGCCGAGTCCGCTCAGCGCGAAGCGCGCGGCCAATGCCACTGTGGTCGGGTCCATTTCGTGGCCCGTTTTCCCTCGCGATTCTGCTGTCACTGTCACTGCCAGAGTTGCCGCCAGTCGCATTCGGCAGGATTCGTAACCTGGATCGGATTCAAGGCGGAGCAGGTCGCGGTCGTGGCCGGCGCCGAGGAGCTCGCTGCCTACGAGTCTTCGCCCGGCACGCGGCGCACGTTCTGTCGCGCCTGCGGCACCAAGCTCTTCTTCGAATCAGCGCGCTGGCCCGGCGAGATCCATATCGCCCTCGCCGCGTTCACAACTGCGGTCGACCGCGTACCGGAGGGGCATGCATTCTACGACGAGCACGTGGCCTGGCTCCCGTGGCCGCGCGAGCCCGCACCAACCATCCAGACCCGCGGCATCACCGGGCTCGTGCTCGCCGGCGGCCAGGGCCGCCGCATGGGCAGCGTCGACAAGGGGCTCGTCCTGCTGCAGGGCCAGCCGATGGTGCGCCACGTCATCGAGCGGCTCGCCCCGCAGGTCGACGAGATTCTCATCAATGCGAACCGCAACATCTCCGAGTACGAAGCGTTCGGCCATCCCGTGATCCGGGATCGCATCGACGGCTTCGTCGGGCCGCTCGCGGGGCTGCAGGCAGGGCTCACACACGCCGAGCACCCGCTGGTCGCCACGGTGCCCTGCGATTCTCCATTCCTGCCGCGTGATCTCGTCTCGCGGCTGTCACGCTCGCTCACCGAGCGCAAAGCCGATCTCGCGGTCGCGCGCACCTTCGACCAGCCGCATCCCGTCTTCGCGCTGGTTCGCCGTTCGCTGCTGCCGCACCTCTCGGCGTTCCTCGAGCACGGCGGGCGTAAGATCGACGCGTGGTACGCTTCACTCAAGGCCATCGAAGTCGCGTTCGACGACGAAGCCGATGCCTTCCGCAACATCAACACCGCCGACGAGCTGAAGGAAGCAGGCACCGCGCGCTGAATCGTCCATGACGGCTGCCAAGACCCTGCGCGAAGCCTCCTGCGCCGACGACTACGATCCGAACTCGATGCCGGTGGCGAAGGCGCGCGAGCTGATCGCGAGCTTTCTCACTCCGGTCGCGGCGATCGAGCGCGTCCACGTGCGCAGCGCGCTCGGCCGCGTGCTTGCGGAGGACATCGTGTCGCCGATCGCCGTGCCGGGCCACGACAACTCGGCGATGGACGGCTACGCGGTGCGCTTTGCCGATCTGAAGCCCGACGGCGAGACGGTGTTGAAACGCGTCGGTGAATCCTTCGCCGGCAAACCGTGGCAAGGCGCCTCAGGTGTCATGGGCGCCGGCGAATGCGTGCGCATCTTCACCGGCGGCGTGATGCCGCAGGGCGCCGACACCGTGGTGATGCAGGAGCGCGCGAGCGAAGACGCGAAGGGCGTGCACGTCGCGCCGGGCGCGGTGGCCAAGGCGGGAACCAACCGCCGCTTTGCCGGCGAAGACCTGAAGCAGGGCCAGGTCGTGTTCCGCGCCGGGCAGCGCATGCGCCCGGCCGAGCTCGGCATGATCGCCTCGCTCGGGATCGGTGAGGTCAGCGTCTATCGGAGGCTCCGCGTCGCGTTCTTCTCCACCGGCGACGAGCTCAAGTCGATCGGCACGCCGCTCGCGGCCGGCGAGATCTACGACAGCAACCGCTACACGCTCTACGGCATGCTCACCAGGCTCGGCTGTGAGGTGATCGACATGGGCGTGGTCGAGGATGCGCCAGACAAGCTCGAGCACGCGTTTGTCGCCGCGGCGGAGAGCGCGGACGTGGTCATCACCTCGGGCGGCGTCTCGGTTGGAGAAGCTGATTACGTCAAGAAGCTCCTCGACAAGCTGGGAGAAGTCGTTTTCTGGAAGATCGCGATGAAGCCCGGCCGTCCGCTCGCGTACGGGAAAGTTCGCGGCGCGCATTTCTTCGGTCTGCCCGGCAATCCCGTATCGGTCATGGCAACCTTCTACCAGTTCGTGCGCGACGCGCTGCTGACGCTGCAGGGACAGCGCGAAGTCACGCCACTGCCGATGTTCAGGGTGCCGCTCTCGGCGCCGATCCGCAAAGTACCGGGCCGCACCGAGTTCCAGCGCGGCATTCTTTCCCCGGACGGCGGCGGCTACACCGTGCGCACCACCGGCGACCAGGGTTCCGGCATTCTCTCGTCGATGTCGCAGGCGAACTGCTTCATCGTGCTCGGGAGCGAGGTGGGCAACGTTGCAGCGGGCGAGCTGGTCGACGTGCAGTTGCTTGAAGGATTGATCTGACGGCACCGCCGAAGCCCGCCTTCGGCGAAGCGCTCGCCTACTGGTGGAAGCTCGGCTGGATCAGCTTCGGGGGCCCGGCCGGGCAGATCGCGATCATGCATCGCGAGCTGGTGGACGAGAAGCGCTGGATCTCGGAAGCGCGCTTCCTGCACGCGCTCAACTATTGCATGGTGCTGCCGGGGCCCGAGGCGACGCAACTTGCGACCTACATCGGGTGGCTGATGCATCGCACGCCGGGCGGGATCGTCGCCGGCGCGCTCTTCGTCCTGCCTTCGCTCTTCGTGCTGATCGCGCTGTCGTCGATCTACATGGCGTTCGGCCAGGTCCCTGCGGTCGCCGGTGCGCTGTACGGAGTGAAGCCCGCCGTCACCGCCATCGTGCTGCACGCGGCATGGCGCATCGGCTCGCGCGCGCTCAAGTCGCCGCTGCTGTGGATCATCGCCGCGGCGGCGTTCGTCGCCATCTATGTGCTTGCAGTGCCGTTCCCGGCGATCGTGCTTGCTGCCGGCCTGCTCGGTGCGCTCGGCGGCAAGCTCGCACCGAAACAATTCGCCAGCGGCGGCGCGCACGCGCCGGGCGCCGGCGCGCAGGCGCCCGCCGTCATCGACGACGACACACCGACGCCGGCTCACGCTCGCTTCCACGCATCGCGGCTCGCACTCGCGCTCGCCGTGAGTTTCCTGCTGTGGGGTGGCACGCTCGGCGCACTCGCGCTCTTCGCTCCCGACGCCACTCTCCCGCAGATGGGCTGGTTCTTCACCAAGGCTGCGCTGGTGACCTTCGGCGGCGCGTATGCAGTGCTGCCCTACGTCGTGCAGGGCGCAGTCGAGAATTTCGGATGGCTCACGGCGCCGCAGATGATCGACGGCCTCGCGCTCGGCGAGACCACGCCCGGGCCGCTCATCATGGTCGTTGCGTTTGTCGGCTTCGTCGGCGGCTGGACGAAAGAGCTCTTCGGTCCCGCTCAGCTCTTTCTTGCCGGCGCCGCGGCGGCCAGCGTTGCGACCTGGTTCACCTTCCTGCCGTCATTCATGTTTATTCTGGCGGGCGCTCCGCTGATCGAGTCGACGCACGGGCAGCTACGGTTCACCGCGCCGCTCACCGGCATCACCGCGGCGGTCGTCGGCGTGATCTTGAATCTCGCCGTGTTCTTCGCCGTCCACGTGTTGTGGCCGGCGGGCTTGAGCGCGCCATTCGACCTCGTGTCCGCGCTGATCGGAATCGCCGCCGCGATCGCGCTCTTTCGCTACAAGATCGGCGTGATTCCAGTCATCCTCACGTGCGCCGCCGCGGGATTGGCCCTGACGCTGGTGCGCTGACGCGCGCCGCGCTCGGCGCGATCCACGACTCGCATGAGGCTGCGCCAGGAGAACGCAGCCAGGAGTGCGCCGGCCATGCCCGGGGTCACGACGCTGGCCGCATCGGCACCGCCGAACAGCGATACCGCTGCGATCGCGACGAGCGACATGCCGATGAACGCCGCCAGCATCCAGAGCTGAGCGATGGCGATCCAGCCCGCGCCGGGATCGCGGCCCGGCGCAACGCCGTCGAGCGCCGAAGTATGAAACACGTGATTGTTCTCGCCGTTCATGGCTCGCTCCGCGCTCAGTAGTAACGGCCGCCAACGAGGCGATCGAGGTTTCGCATCCGCTGCTCGAGCTCGAAGACGTCTTTCGATTTGGCGAGATACTCTTCGCATTCCTTCACGTGCTGCTTCCAGAACCACCGGTCGAGACGCTCGAAAATCCCCACCTTGGCCGGCTTTGTCGCAACCTCACGCGAAATGCCTCCAGTCGGTTGCGGATAGAACGCCAAGGCATGCGCAAGCCTCGTCCACGCGTCGGCGAGGCCCGGTTCCTGCAGAAAGTTTGTGGCTTTCATGTCGTGCTCCTATGAGCGCCGCGGCGGATGGCCACGCGCCCGTAATTGCCTCCGACATCAATTTATGGGCAGGAGCGCCCGGGGTCCAATCGTATTTGCGGAGGTGAGCGATCGGTTTCGGCGATCGACGGCCTTTCAATCGCATTTGCGGAAGCGACCGATCGGTTTTGCCGATGGAGCCTTGACCACCTGGTCCATCACGAAACGACGCTGGGTTCCCGCGGACGCGGGAACGACGGCTCTACCGCCGTGCGGCTGAGAGCACACCCGGCACGTCGCGCACCAGCGCGAGCGAGCGCTTCAGCTCGTCGAGCCCGCGCACTTCGAGCGTGAAAGCCATTCGTGCATGCAGATTCTTCGACAGCGTGTTGACCGCGGTGACGTTGATCTTCTCACGCGAGAAAACTTCAGAGATGTCGCGCAGCAATCCCTGCCGATCCATCGCTTCGACGACGACGTCGACCGGGAACACCTCGTCGCGGGGCGCGCCCCAGTCGGCCGTGATCAGCCGCTCCGGCTGACGCTCCTTCATGCGTGCAACGTTCACGCAGCTCTGGCGGTGGATGCTGATGCCCTTGCCGCGCGTCACGAAACCGACGATCGGGTCGGGCGGCGCAGGCTTGCAGCAGCGCGCGAGGCCGGTCATCAGGCGATCGACCCCCACGATGAGAATGCCGCTACCGGCGCCCGCGGACTTGCTCCGCCGCGTCTGCAGCGATTCGTCCGCGGCCGGCGCATTCTCGGCGGCCTCAGGCTTGGCGGCCGCGCGGATCGCGTTCTGCACCGCGCGCAGATTGATCTCGGTGCGCGCCACGGCGGCAAAGAACTCGTCGATCTTCGCGTAGCCCGCCTCCGCCGCGACGGCGTCGAGCTTCACCGCGGTCATCCCGCCACGCGATAGCTCTCGCCCGACCATCTCGCGGCCGCGCGCGATCGTCTCCTCGACCTGCTGCGCCTTGAACCATTGCCGCACCTTGGTCCGCGCGCGATGACTCACGACGTAGCCGAGCTCGGGGTTGAGCCAATCCCGACTGGGGCCAACTGAGGGCCCGCCCCTCACCGCGATGACTTCGACGCGCTGTCCGCTCGAGAGCTTGAAGTTGAGCGGCACCATCGCACCGTCGACCCGCGCGCCGCGGCAGCGATGGCCGAGGCTCGTGTGCACGGCATACGCGAAATCGACCGGCGTCGCGCCGCGCGGCAGATCGATCACCTTGCCCTGCGGCGTGAGCACGTAGATCGTGTCGGTGAAGAGGCTCGACTTGAACTGCTGCAGCCACTCGCCGGCATCGGCCACGGCGTCTTTCCAGTCGAGCACCTGCCTGAGCCACGCGATCTTCTCCTCGTAGCCCGGGTCACGGTGTCCGCTGCGCGCTCCTTCCTTGTAGCGCCAGTGCGCAGCGACGCCGTACTCCGATTGCCGGTGCATGTCGTGGGTGCGGATCTGCACCTCGAGCGGCTTGCCCTCGGGACCGATCACCGCGGTGTGGAGCGAGCGGTAATCGTTGGGCTTCGGTTTCGCTATGTAATCGTCGAACTCGCGCGGCACGGGGCTCCACAGGTTGTGGACGACGCCGAGCGCCGCGTAGCAGTCCTTCACATCGTCGACGAGGATGCGCACCGCGCGGATGTCGTAGAGCGATTCCATGCCCGAGCCCTTGCGCCGCATCTTGTTCCAGATGCTGTAAATGTGCTTGGCGCGTCCCGACACGTCGGCCTTGATGCCGGCGGCCGCCAGCTCGCGCTTGAGCGTGGTCTGTACGCTGTCGATGTAGTGCTGGCGGTCGAGGCGCCGCTCGTCGAGGAGCTTCGCGATGCGCTGATAGGCTTCGGGCTCGAGCGCGCGCAGGCTCAAGTCCTCCAGCTCCCATTTCAACTGTCCCACGCCGAGCCGGTTGGCGAGCGGCGCGAAGAGGTCGAGCGTCTCGCGCGCAGCTTGCGCGAGTTGGTCGCCCGCATCTTCGCTGCCGATCAGGAAGCGCAGCGCATGCGTGCGCTCGGCGAGCTTGATCAGCACGATGCGGATGTCCTCGACCATCGCCAGCAGCATCTTGCGCAGGTTCTCGGCCTGCAGGTCGCGCTCCTCGCTTCCCACGCCCGCCTGCGTTGCGCGGATCGCGCCCATGCGCGCCACGCCGACGACGATCTCCGCGATCTCCGCGCCGAACGATGCTGCGAGCGCTTCGGCGTCGAAGCCGGCGAGGTCGGGGAGCCCGAGCAGCAGGGCAGCGCGCACCGAGTCCGCGTCGAGCTTCAGGCTAGCCACGATGGCCGCGGTGCCGAGCGCGCGGTCGAGCCAGGGCTCGCCATCCAGGGCGCGAAGATCGCCGTAGCGAGCGCGCGCCAAGTCGAGCGCCTTTGCGATGCCGGCGCGCTCTTCGGCGGAATATCCGGCGCCGGCCTGGTCGAGCCAGGCGGAGAGCGCTTCGGGATCGGCAACGGCGGAACGCGCGCCACGCGCCGCGCGAAGGACGGAGACCATGGTGTTACGCGGCGGCCTTCGCGACCGCGGCGGCTAGATCGCGGGCGAACGCGTCGGCGGTGCCCGGTTCGCGCGCTTCCACCATCACGCGCAGCACGGGCTCCGTGCCCGACGGACGCAGCAACACGCGCCCGCCGCCGTCGAGCGCCGCGGACGCCGCGCGCTCGGCGCTGCGGATCGCGTCGCTCGCGCGCCAGTCGAAGCCACGACGGATCGGCACGTTGATGAGCCGCTGCGGAAAGAGCGGTGCATCGGCGGTGGCCTGCGAGAGCGTGACTTCCTGCTCGGTCAGCGCGCGCAGCACCGCGAGCGCGGCGATGATCGCATCGCCCGTGGTGTGCTTGTCGAGACAGATGATGTGGCCGGAGTTCTCGCCGCCGAGAACCCATTTCTTCTCGAGCATCTTCTCCAGCACGTAGCGGTCGCCCACGGGTGTGCGCTCGAGCGGGATGCCGCGCTTCGCGAGCGCCTGCTCGAAGCCGAGATTGCTCATCTGCGTTCCGACGACGCCGCCTGTCATCGCGCCGCGCCGCCGGTAGTCGAGCGCGATCACGTAGAGGAGCTGGTCGCCGTCGTAGGCGGCACCCTTCCCGTCGACCATCAGCAGGCGGTCGCCGTCGCCGTCGAGCGCGAGGCCGAAGTCCGCGCCGTGCTGCACCACCGCTTCCTGCAGATGCTGCGGATGCATCGCCCCGACGCCGGCGTTGATGTTGAGCCCGTCGGGCTCGCTGCCGATCGCGATCACCTCGGCGCCCAGCTCGTGGAACACCGGCGGCGCGACGTGATACGCCGCGCCGTGCGCGCAGTCGACGACGATCTTCAACCCCTTCAAGTCGAGCTCGTTCGGAAACGTGCTCTTGCAGAACTCTATGTAGCGGCCCGCCGCGTCGTTGACGCGGAACGCCTTGCCAAGGTCCGCGGGCCCGACGCACGCGATCGGCCGGTCGAGCACCTGCTCGATCGCCTGCTCCACCGCGTCGGGAAGCTTCGTCCCGGCGGCGGAGAAGAACTTGATGCCGTTGTCCTCGAAGGGGTTGTGCGAGGCGCTGATGACGATGCCGGCGGAGAGCCGCAGCGCGCGCGTGAGATAGGCGACCGCAGGCGTGGGCAGCGGTCCCGAGAGATACACGTCCACGCCGGCGGCCGAGAGCCCGGACTCGAGCGCCGCTTCGAGCAAATAACCCGAGAGACGCGTGTCCTTGCCGATCAGCACGCCGGGCGTGTCGCCGGTTCGCGCCGCCGACTCGGCGGCGAAGACGCGTCCGGCCGCGTAGCCGAGATGCAGGACCAGCTCGGGCGTGATCGGCGGCTCGCCGACACGGCCGCGAACGCCGTCAGTGCCGAAGTGTTTTCCCATTTTGCAACGCGCTCCAAACTTTCAGTGCATCCACCGTCTCGCGCACGTCGTGCACGCGCACGATCGCGGCGCCGTGAGCTACCGCGGCAAGCGCGGCGGCGAGGCTTCCGGCGAGGCGGTCGCCGACCTCGCGGCCGGTGATCGCGCCGATGGTCGCCTTGCGCGACAGTCCCGCGAGCACCGGATAGCCCAGGGCGCCAATCTCCGGCAGCGCCCGCAGCAAGGCTAGATTATGGGCCACTGTCTTCCCGAAGCCAAAGCCCGGATCGAGCACGATGCGCTCGTGACCGATCCCCGCTTCCGCACAGGCGCGTGCCCGTTCGCCGAGAAAACGTTTCACTTCCGTGACGACGTCGCCGTAGGCCGGGGCTTGCTGCATCGTCGCCGGCTCGCCCTGCATGTGCATCAGGCACACTGCGACGGGCTGCGCGGCGCTCGCGATCACTTCCAGCGCGCCGGGCGCGCGCAAGGCCGACACGTCGTTGATCATCCCGGCGCCGGCGGCGATCGCCGCGTGCATGACTGCGGGCTTGCGGGTGTCGGCGCTCACCGGGACGTCCGAGGCGGCGAGCTTCTCGACGAGCGGAACGAGCCGCTCGAGCTCTTCGTCTTCCGATACCGGTGCGGCGCCGGGCCGAGTCGATTCGGCGCCCACATCGATCAGATCGGCGCCCTCCGCGATCATGCGCTGCGCGGCGTCCAACGCGGCGCTGCGATCGAGGACGCGCGAGCCTTCGAAGAAGGAGTCGGGCGTGAGATTGATCACGCCCATGACGAGAGGGCGATCGAGCGAGAGCGCGTGGCGGCCGCAGGTCAACATCGCCGGGCGAATGGTGGCGATTGTGTGCGCGTCGTTCATGTTGGGCAACCCGTTCGTCGTCATTCCCGCGCAAGCGGGAATCCAGCGTCGTTCGAGCAAAGCCGCTGGGTCCCCGCGTTCGCGGGGACGACTGTTACGCCGGGCGGGCGGAGGGCGCCGCGTCGGGACCTGCGTTCGGGCCGAAGGTGGGAGCCGCGGGCGAGGTCGCCGGCTTCGGCGGCCGCGGCGGGCGGTTCTGCATGATGTCCTCGACCTGATCGGAGTCGAGCGTTTCCCACTCGAGCAGCGACTTCGCCATCACCTCGACCTTGTCGCGATTCTCTTCGATGAGCTTCCGCGCGATGCCGTACTGCTCGTCGATGATGCGCTTGATCTCCATATCGACCTTCTGCATGGTCGCCTCGGAGACGTTTTTCTGCGTGGTGATCGAGCGACCGAGGAAGACCTCGCCCTCGTTGTCGCCGTACACCATCGGGCCGAGCGTGTCGGACATGCCGTAGCGCGTGACCATGTCGCGCGCCATCTGCGTGGCGCGCTCGAAGTCGTTGCCAGCGCCGGTGGTCATCTGGTGCATGAAGATCTCCTCGGCGATGCGGCCGCCGAAGAGCACGGCGATGCGCTGCAGCAGGTAGTCGCGGTCGTAGGAGTAGCGATCCTGCTCGGGCAGCTGCATCGTCACGCCGAGCGCGCGTCCGCGCGGGATGATCGTCACCTTGTGCACCGGATCGGACTTGGGCAGGAGCTTCGCGACCACGGTGTGGCCCGACTCGTGATACGCGGTGTTCTTGCGCTCTTCCTCCGACATGACCATCGATTTGCGCTCGGCGCCCATCATGATCTTGTCCTTGGCGAGCTCGAAGTCCTCCATGTCGACCAGGCGCTTGGTCTTGCGCGCGGCAAAGAGAGCAGCCTCGTTGACGAGATTCGCGAGATCGGCGCCGGAGAAGCCGGGAGTTCCCCGCGCGATGATCTCCGCCTTGACGTCGCCGGCGAGCGGCACCTTGCGCATGTGCACGAGCAGGATCTGCTCGCGGCCGCGGATGTCGGGTAAAGGCACGACCACCTGACGGTCGAAGCGGCCCGGACGCATCAGCGCCGGGTCGAGCACGTCGGGCCGGTTGGTCGCGGCGATGACGATGACGCCCGAGTTGCCCTCGAAGCCGTCCATCTCCACGAGGAGCTGGTTCAAGGTCTGCTCGCGCTCGTCGTTGCCGCCGCCCAGCCCCGCGCCGCGCTGGCGGCCCACCGCGTCGATTTCGTCGATGAACACGATGCAGGGCGCGTTTTTCTTCGCCTGCTCGAACATGTCGCGCACGCGCGCCGCACCCACGCCGACGAACATCTCGACAAAGTCGGAGCCGGAGATGGAGAAGAACGGAACCTTGGCTTCGCCGGCGATCGCCTTGGCCAGCAGCGTCTTGCCGGTGCCGGGGTTGCCGACCATCAGCACGCCGCGCGGGATCCGTCCGCCGAGCTTCTGGAACTTGGACGGATCGCGCAGGAACTCGACCAGCTCGGAGACTTCTTCCTTCGCCTCGTCGCAGCCGGCGACGTCGGCGAAGGTCACCGTGTTGTTCGCCTCGTCGAGCATGCGCGCCTTGCTCTTGCCGAAGCTGAACGCGCCGCCGCGTCCCCCGCCCTGCATCTGGCGCATGAAGAACACCCACACCCCGATCAAGAGCAGCATCGGGAACCAGGAGATGAATACCTGCGCGAGGAAGCTCTGCTCCTCCTCGGGCTTGGCCTGGACCTTGACCCCGTACTTGACCAGGTCGCCGACCATCCACAGGTCCCCCGGGCTGTAAGTAATGTTCTGCTTCTTGTCGGTGGTGGTCCACTTGATCGTCCGGCCCTCGATGGAGGCCGACTCGACGTGGCCCTGCCTGGCCTGCTCCATGAAGTCCGAATAGGCGACCGTATCCTTGCCGCCCGGCCGGGTGTCGAACTGCTTCACCACGGTGAGCACCACCAGCCCGACCACGAGCCAGATGAGCAGGTTCTTCAGCAGGTTGTTCACAACATTTCCTTCGGGCGCTGCAGCGCCGGTTTCATAGTGCGCATTCTATCAGGTGAGGGGCTTCTCCCCTCCCTTCGACGAGCTCAAGGCAGGTTCAGAAAGCCCTTTCCGACCAGATACACCTCCTGGCTGCGGCCACGCGACGCCTGGGGCTTGCGCACGCTGGCCCTGTCGAAGCGCGCCCGGAAGGCGCGGTGCAATCCGTCGAATCCGATGCCGTGGAATGCTTTGACGACCAGATCGCCGCCGGGTTGCAGCCGATCCCCGGCAAATTCGAGCGCGAGCTCACCGAGCAATACGCTGCGAGCCTGGTCCGCGGATGCGACGCCACTGATATTGGGCGCGAGGTCCGAGATGACAAGGTCGGCCTTGCGCCCGCCGAGAGCCTTCTCCACGGCGCGCAGCGTCGCTTCCTCGCGGAAGTCGCCCTGCACGAAGATGACGTTTGTAATCGGCTGCATCGGCAGGAGGTCGACGGCGACAATGCGAGCCGCGGCTTCCAGCCGCTGGCGCAGGACCTGGCACCAGCTCCCGGGCGCGGCGCCGAGATCGACGACCGTCATCCGCGGGCGAAACAGGCTATCCTTCTCGGCCAGCTCGAGCAGCTTGAAAGCGGCGCGGGAGCGATAACCGAGGCGCTGGGCTTCCTGCACCCAGTGGTCGGAAACGTGCTCCTGCATCCACGCCTTGCCGAAGCGGTTCTTCTTGCCTTTCGGGCCAGCCACGGGCTTGTTCATGGATCGAGATGGTACGTAACACCGGCCATGGAACATAGCGCTGGGGGCCCAGTCGAACCAACACGAACCGCTCCGGCCACACCCGACCGCTCATGATCTCAGCGCTGTTCGCCTTCCTGCACCACGCCGCTGCCTTCGCGCTCGTCGCCGCGCTGGTCATCGAGCGCGTGCTGACCCGGGACGAGCTGACGCTCAACAACGCACGCAGGATACTCGACGCCGATCGCCTGTTCGGCATCGCCGCGGGCGCGGTGCTCGTGATCGGCTTGCTGCGCGTTTTCTTCTTCGAGAAGGGCGCAGCCTATTATTTCCATGACGCCGCGTTCATCGCCAAGCTGTCGCTGTTCGCGATCGTGGGCCTGCTGTCGATCTATCCGACGGTCGAGTTCCTGAAGTGGAGGAAGCCGCTGCACGAAGGCGTCCTCCCCGTCGTGTCCGAGGCAACAATGCAGAGGATCCGCAGCATCATCCGGTGGGAACTGGCGGACATCGCGCTCATCATCCTGTGCGCGGCGATGATGGCGCGAGGGATCGGCTTTTTCGGCTGACCGCTGCTAGCGCTTGTCCAAGGGACTGACCACGGCGCGCCCGCCGCGATTGAGCACGTGCGTGTAGATCATCGTCGTGCTGACGTCGGCGTGCCCGAGCAGCTCCTGTACGGTGCGGATGTCGTAGCCCGATTCGAGCAAATGCGTGGCAAACGAATGGCGCAGCGTATGTGGCGTCGCCGGCTTGGCGATGCCGGCGTCGCGGACCGCTTGCTTTAGCGCGCGCTGGATACCCTGCTCGTCGACGTGGTGCCGGCGCAGCGCTCCTGAACGTGGATCCACCGACAGCTTGGCCGAGGGAAACACGTACTGCCAGCCCCACTGGCGCGCGGCGGTGCGGTACTTCCGGGCTAGCGCGAAGGGGAGATAGACCTCGCCAAGCCCCTCGGCGACGTCGGCCTGGTGCTGCAGTCGCACGGTACGCAGATGACGCGCCAGCCGCGCCTCGCAGAAGCGCGGCAGGATCGTCACTCGATCCTTCTGGCCCTTGCCGTCGCGCACGATGATCTCACCGCACTCGAAGTCGACATCCTTCACGCGCAGACGCACGCATTCCATCAGCCGCATTCCTGAGCCGTAGAGCAGCTGCGCCATCAACAGGTGTCGTGCCTTGAGGTAAACAAAGATGCGCTGCACCTCGGAGACGGTCAGCACGACGGGCAGGCGTTGCGGTACCTTGGCTTGCGTGACGTTGCGCATCCACTCGAGCTCGACGCCCAGTACGTCGCGATAGAGGAAGAGCAACGCCGATTTCGCCTGGTTTTGGGTCGATGCCGATACCTGGCCGCGAACCGCGAGGTCGCTCAGAAACGATTCCACGTCGCCTGCGCCCAGATCACGCGGATGCCTGCGGCCGAAGTGCCGAATGTAGCGCTTCGTCCAATCGACGTAGGCGTCTTCGGTCCGGATGGAGTAATGTTTCGCTCGACACCGGGCGCGAACCTTGGCCAAGAGCCTTGGTGCGTCCGGATCAGGGGGCAAGCCCGCAGGGTCTAGCGGATGGCTGGCCATCGGCGACGATGCTTATTGACGGTGACGTATTTTTCGGCGCCATTGGGAGGCGTCTCGAAGATGAAGCATATGGGACGACAAGGGGTTACAGCTCATACGAACGGATTAGGCTGTACCCCGAGGCGTTTGCTTACCGATTTTCGGAAAGCTACTTTTAGTTAGGCCTCATCCTCATGCGCAGCCACAACGGTAACGCTTCAATATGATGGAGCGTCGCGAGACACGCGACCCTGATGTATCGATCTTCATTGGGAGATCGCTGTGGTCCGTTCAGATTGGGCCCGGAAACGTCGTATTGAACTTTTGCTTACCCGCTGCGCCCGGCCAGGCAACTCCGCATACTTCAATAAGCATCGACGGTGCGTATTGCGTCCGGGCGCATGGGGCGGAATCCTTTGGCAAAGGGAGCACTCCTAGGAGCGCTGTCGTCCTAACCGATTTGCTGCTGAAGAACGTCCTTACCGCCACGATCACTTCGGATCGCAATCTCGAGATGACCTTTGAAGATGCGATGACGCTACTCATAGTGCGAGACAATGGTGGTTTTGAGTCATTTCAAATCCACGCGCCTGATGGCGAATACGTCTTTTCGTGATATGGCCGATGAGGCCTAACCACTCGCTCAACCGGACGCGTGTCCGGCGTGCGTCCTTTGGCGCACGCCGGCACGCGCCGGTTAGCTTGGTTCGTTAGGGCTCTCGATGAGCGTCGGTGAGTTATTGCGATGGCAGTGGCAAGGTTATCCTCGGTATCATCAGTCGCGCGCCAACCTGCTCATCCACATTGTGGCCGTTCCGCTCTTCTTGGTCGGAACCATCGCCTTAGTCCTGGCCGGCATTCAGTTGTCCCTGTTTGCGCTCGCCGTTGCT